>JAGBZI010000105.1 GCA_017628305.1 Tidjanibacter sp. | reverse complement strand
GGCTGCCACGGTGGGCAACACCCTTGGGGGTATTGTCTGCTACCTGTTGGGGCGTGCGGGCAACCTCGAGAGGATTGAGAGGTGGCTGGGTGTCAGCAGCGAGAAGCTCGACCGTGTGGCCGATTGGGTGCGCAGGCGCGGGGCATGGATGGGGCTGCTTAGTGTATTGCCTGTTGTGGGCGAGGCTATTGTGGTGATGCTTGGCATGACCAAGGCGAGCCCTCTGTGGACCACGGTAGCGATGGCTGTGGGGAAGGCGGCACGCTATGTGCTCATAGTTCTCGGCCTCGCGGGGGTGGCTACCATCTTCTGATTGCTCCCCACCAACCATTTTTTTTGAACATAAATGGGGAGGGGAGAACATTGTAACGAATAAAAGCGTACATTTGCCGTGAATTTTAGGGGCGCACCTCTTCCGCGTGGGAGTATGTGCAAGAAAAGTGTGTGTGCCGACACCCCCAACGGGTTGTCCTCACAGACAGGTTAGTTATTTTACAATCAACTTTTTTCACCAATCAAATCTGAATAGGCAATGAAAAATTACACTTTCCTCAGTCTATTTAAAAAGTATTCAACAGCAAGTTTTTGGCTGATTGCAGCCACCGTTCTGGCTCTTATATGTGCCAATACCCCCATTAGGGAGTGGTACTTCGGACTCTTGGAGAAGCCCGTGTCCGTCTCTTTTGGCGACTTCAATATTTTCTCCCACCATGGCGAGCCCTTCACCTTTCAGGTGCTCATCAACGATTTTCTGATGGCCATCTTCTTCCTTTCCGTAGGTTTGGAGATTAAGCGTGAGATTTTGGTGGGTGAGCTCTCCTCCATCAAGAAGGCTATTCTTCCCATCATTGGTGCATGTGGCGGTATGCTCATTCCCGTGTTGGTATTTTGCCTTATCTGCCCTTCGGAAGCGGGCATGATGAGGGGTGCTGCTATCCCTATGGCCACCGATATCGCCTTCTCGCTGGGTGTTCTTGCGATGTTTGGCAAGAGGGTGCCCATTGGCCTGAAGGTCTTTCTGACCACCCTTGCGGTGGCCGACGATTTGGGAGGTATCTTGGTTATAGCCATCTGCTACACCTCGGAGATTGCGTGGAGCTGGATGCTCTTGGCGCTGCTGATGGTTGTGGCAATGCTTATCGCCAACCACTACAATGTGAAGAGCAAAACTTACTACCTTGTTGCGGGAGCTATCATGTGGTACTCGATGCTCAATTCGGGTGTTCACGCCACCATTTCGGGTGTTGTTGCAGCCCTTTGTATCCCCGCAAGTATCGGTAAGGGTACCCGCTACTATATCGAGCGTATCCGTCGTAACATCAGTGAGTTCCCCGAGGTGGAGGTTACCGATCGCCACCAAGTTGTGGTATTCAGCAACGACGAGATTCAGATGCTCAAGAGTGTGGAGTCGGCTGCCGACCACCTCATCAGCCCTCTGCAACATTTGGAGGACGACCTGAGGGAGTTCATCAACTACATCATTCTTCCCCTGTTTGCCTTTGCAAATGCGGGCGTATATCTGGGCAATGTCTCCTTTGGCGACATCTTCTCGGGTGTTAGCCTTGCGGTAATGTTGGGTCTGGTAGTTGGTAAGTTTTTGGGTGTCTTCAGCTTCTCGTGGTTGGCCATCAAGACCAAGATTGCTTCGATGCCCTCCGGTGTCAATTGGAAATCTTTTGCGAGCGTATGTATGCTCTGCGGCATAGGTTTTACCGTGTCGATGTTCATTGCCGACTTGGCCTACTCGCCTCTGGGTGCAGATGGTAGGGCCATGCTCGACCTTGCCAAGCTCGGTATTCTCTGTGGCACCATCGCCTCTGCTCTCATTGGCGCTCTGCTGCTGAACCGCACACTCCCCAAGGAGAATAAATAGCAGTTCGCGCAGGTGGCCACCACTCGGGACTACATAGAGTTCGTTATGGAGTGTATGGAGGCGGCCCACACAGGGCTTGACCTCTGGTATCGACCGATGTTTGGCGAATATTGCATCTATTCGGGCGAGAAACCGCTCTTTTTGGTGTGCGATAACACACCCTTCGTGAAAGTTATTGAGTGCGTTGCGGAGGTGCTGTCGGGTGCCGAGAGCAGGGAGCCATTCCCGGGCGCTAAGGGCCATGTGGTGCTCGATGTTGAGGATACGGCCCTGCTGCGCGAAGTGTTGCTGCTGCTCGACCTCCATAAACCTATGCCCAAACTTCGTAAGAGGAGAAAATCGAAGTGCTAAAAGGGTGAATACCCCCCTGAGTAACTCTTAGTTTAGTTTTTGTATATACAACAACCCCGAAAGGAGATTTCCTTTCGGGGTTGTTGTTATTCGCAAGGGCCCTTATCGGCCTATTGCTGCGAGGGGGTGATTAGTTGCGGTAAGAGTCATACCACATCTGCTTCCTCTCCTCGTCAGTGAAGTGCTTGGGACCTGCTACATGCTTGCTCTCCATTGCCTTGCTGAAGGCGGTGCGGCTTGCGGGACGAGCGGGGGTCTTAATCTCTTGGCTCGACTGGATGCGCTCACGCTCGAGCTTGCCGCTCTTGCGGATAACCTTGGCGGGGGCTGCGGCAGCCGAGGTGTTGCGGGTGAGGGTAATCTCCGAGATAACCTTTATGCTCATCTGGTACTGACCGTTGCCGTAGTAGATTGCGGCGTTGGGGTAGAAGTTGTACTCGCTGTAAGGCATAGGCTTCACGATGATGGTGTTGCCATCCTCGGAAATCTCCACGGGGAATTGGCCGTTCACAATGTTGCCATTTTGGTCGCCCATGTAACCTGCGGTGGTACCGGTGGTGGGCTCGTAGGCAATCAGGTGCGACTCGTAGATTGAGTTATACTCTGCAAACCAGCTTGCCATGGGGGTGAAGTAGTTGGTGTTGAAGGGAACGGTTACGGAGCCGTCGGCAGCAACCTCCAAGTACCACTTGGGACCGAAGTCGTAGAGGGGCATCTCGCTGGTGTAGCCGTTGTAGGTGTCGGAAACGAAGAGCGAGTAGGGGTCGGAGTAGGTGTAGTAGGGCTCGAGGCCGCCGGTGAAGTCGAAGCCGTTCATGAGGATGCGGTTCTGAGCGTGGGTGTTGTCAAGGAAGGTCTTGGCAGCAGCCTTGAACTCTGCGTAGTAAGCATCGGCCTGCTCGCGGCTCACACCGTGGCGCTGGAAGGTTGCATAAGCTTCCTCGGTGAGCTGCTCGGGATACTCGAAGTCGCCGATAGTCACGGGGCTGGTATGGGTCTCGGTGAAGATGTCGTAATCCTCCTTATCGGGGTTGTAGAGGCCGTAGGTAACGGTGGCGCTTGCGGTCCACTCGCCTACGAGGCTCTCGAACAAGGGGCTGTCAACGGCGGGTTTTGCGGGCTCGCTGAGCGACCTTGCGATAACGGTCTCGGAGTAGGTCTCGGTACCCTCGTCGTTGGCCACCATAGCTGCGAAGTAGTTGTTC
>JAGBZI010000104.1 GCA_017628305.1 Tidjanibacter sp. | reverse complement strand
TTGGAGAAAAAACTAAACTTTTGAATTTTGAATTTTGATTTTTGAATTTTCTTCGTTTCTTTGCACGCTCATTTACCGAAACAGCGTCTTCGGGAATAGGCTGCCCAGGTGGCGGAATAGGTAGACGCGCACGTTTCAGGTGCGTGTGCCGCAAGGCGTGCAGGTTCGATTCCTGTCCTGGGCACGAGGCAGTTTGCTGTGGCAAACTGCCTTTTTTTATGCCCATGCCCCCACTTTCACCCTCCGATTTTGTAGTTTGGGAATAGAAACCTATCTTTGTGGGCAGAGCCGGCATACCACCCCGCTGTGTATGCCGCTATGAACAACATTTATACACCAACCATTGAGTAACAATTTAGAGAGTATGAATACCCCCAACACCCCCGCCGTGGAGGAGAAAAAGCCCGGCATTGTTCGCCGACTCTACGATTGGATGCTTTCGTGGGCCAACAGCCCATGGGCAAGCCTTGCCATGTTCCTCTTCGCCATGGCCGAGAGCATCTTCTTCCCCATTCCGCCCGATGTATTGCTGATAGCCTTGTGCGTTGGTTTGCCCAAAAAGTCGTTTAGGTATGCCCTCATCTGCACCCTCGGTTCGGTGTTTGGTGCGATGATTGGCTTTGGCTTGGGCGCCTTTGCATGGGAGCTTGTGGACAGTTGGTTTATCCCCACCATCTTCTCTCAGGAGGCCTTCGACAGTGTTGCAGACCTCTATGCCAAGTGGAACTTCTGGTTGGTATTCACCGCGGGCTTCACCCCCCTGCCCTACAAGTTGATTACCATTTCGGCGGGCGTATGCCTTGGCATCGGTGAGTTTGGCATCTTCGTGTTGGCCAGCCTCATTTCGAGGGGCCTCAGGTTCTTCCTTGTTGCGAGCCTCATCTGGAAATTTGGTGCCCCCATCAAGAAGTTTATTGACAAGTATTTCAACCTCTGCGCCATAGCATTCACGGTGTTGCTCATTGGCGGATTTCTGCTTGTCACCCAAGTGCTATAAACCCACCCCATCAACCTCCCCCTGTGGAACTCTTTTGTGTCATAGGCAAGCCCATTGCCCACTCGCTGTCGGCCGACTACTTCACCCGTAAGTTTGCCGCCGAGGGTGCTTTGGATAGCCGCGAGTACCGCAAGGTGGAGCTCGGCTCCATCGAGGAGTTTGCCGAGTTTAGGGCCACGCACCCCACCCTTAGGGGGTTTAATGTCACCCACCCCTATAAGGAGCAGATTATTCCACTGCTCTCGCGCCTCACCCCTGTGGCCCAACGCATTGGAGCAGTGAATTGTGTGAGGGTTGCAGAGGACGGTTCGCTGGAGGGGCACAACACCGACTATGAGGGTTTCCGCACATCGCTTGCGGAGTTGTTGCATGGCGAACGCCCCAAGGCTCTGGTGCTTGGCACGGGTGGCGCATCGAAGGCTGTGAGGGCTGCGCTGGAGGAGATGGGAATTGACTACCTCAGCGTGTCACACAGCGGCCGCGGCGACCTCTCCTACGAGGAGCTGACCGAGGAGATTATGGCCTCCCACCTGCTGATAATCAACACAACACCTCTGGGTATGTACCCAAATGTGAGGGAGTGTCCACCCATCCCCTACGAGCTGCTCACCTCGGCCCACACCCTCTACGACCTCATCTACAACCCTGCCACCACCGAGTTTCTGCGCTGCGGACAACTTCATGGCACAGCCATCTGCAACGGCCAGAAGATGTTTGTCCACCAAGCCGAGGCTTCGTGGCGTTTCTTTGGCCACATCTAAGATTTCGCTATGATTAAGTGCCGAATGAGGCTCGCCACTGTCGAGGACCTCGCCACCATCGAACATATCATCCATGGAGCCATCGAACGCCTTGCCCATGCCGGCATCGACCAATGGCAGAGGGGCTACCCCAATAGGGATAGCATTGCCCACGATGTGGCCCTCGGCTATGGTCGTGTTGTTGAGCAGGGGGGAGAGATTGTGGCCTATGGGGCTCTGGTCTACGACGGCGAGGCCGCCTACGATGCCCTCGTGGGGGGCTCGTGGCTCACCGAGGGACGCTATGCCACCATCCACCGCTTGTGTACCTCACAGAGGGCTACGGGTCGTGGCTATGGCCGGGCATTTATGACCCTTGCGGAGGAGGAGGCCCGCCTGCGAGTGGGGAGCATCAGGGTCGACACCCACCCCCACAATCAGATAATGCAGGGGCTTATTTGTTCGCTTGGCTACACCTATTGTGGCACCGTCACCTACGAGAGCCTGCGATTGGCCTACGAGAAGGTACTCTAAACAAAAACGACTTCCAATGACATTGGAAGTCGTTTTTGTTTGCCGTAGAAGTTAGGCAGTGGCAATATCGTCACCCCAGAAGTCAGAGTGCCGATGGTCACGAACCTACCAAAGGATTGCATCGACAGCCACACCGAAAGTGAGCGGGTTGTGGTAGGAGGAGTAGTGAGCCACAGCGCCCACAGTGGGGGTCACTGTGTAGCCCGTGCGCACATAGTTGTAGTCGGCATAAAGCCTCACACCAAGGTTGTCGGCCACAATCCAGCGGAACGAAAGGCCGGCAATGGCGGTAAAATGTTCCGTTGTGTCGTGCTCCACCTCGGCCACCACCGTACCTTTATCATCAACCAACTCATTGAGCAGATAGTGGTTGCCCGCAACACCCACAAGGGTTTTGGCACCCAGCTGAAGGCGAGGGGCAAGGTGGTGGTTGAAGAAGAGTCCTGCTGCCAAAGCATGGTTGTTGAGCGGCTTGGCCTCCACGGGCGAGGCTCCATCCACTGCCGCGTGGTCAATGGTATCTGCATAGCGGCCCACCTTGGCCACACCACCCACACCCAACGAGGGGTTGAAAAACCAAGCTCCCTCGATGCTGAAACCGATGCCCGAAGGCGACAAACGGTCGTAGCGCGAACGGTCATAGAGGAGTGCATTGTGGGCAATGCCCACACCCACATAGGAGGGGTTGCGCCCCACCCTCACAGGTTCCCAATCGTCAACGGGTCGCACAAGGCCGCGATTTCCCAACCACCTCTCTGTGAGTAGATAGCCGAGATTGGTGGAGAGTATGCCAACGCCTGCACCCACCACCACATCGCTCAGCCAGTGGCGGTTGTTGAGCATTCGGGAGATGCCGGTGATGGTAGCCGCCGCATAACCCGCAATACCCACCCAAGGGCTCAACGAGCCATACTCCTTCTGGAGGAGCGAGGCAGCCGTGAAGGCCATAGCCGTGTGGCCCGAGGGGAAGGAGTTGTAGGTGGAGCCGTCGGGTCGTAGTCGCCCGAGGCCATATTTGACCACATAGACCGTGGAGAGCATGATGCCTGTTGACAGTCCGCCGGCGAGGGTCATTCGCTCCCACGAGCTACGACTCTCTATTCCTAATGCCTTGAGTCCCACCATGGCCACTGCGGGTGCAAACTGGAGGTAGTCGTCGTAGCGATAGCGGAATGTGGGGAGGTAGTCGCTACGCAGGCTTCGTGTCTGCACATCGGCCGCCGAGAGCACCACTCCCGCCCCCACAAGACCCAAGCCCACCTGCACACTCCTCTGGTTCCAGAAGGTGTGTCGGGGCTGCGGGGTGGAGAAGTTGCTTGCAAGGGTAAGTTTGCAGGGGTTGGTGGCGATGGCCAAAGGTGCCAAAGGCTTGAATGCCTCCAATGGCTGCCCTACCATTCCCGTGGGGTAAGAATGGGCCGACAGATTGGCAGAGAGCACAACCAAGAGCAACAATATCGCAACTTTTCTCATGACTCGCGGGCTACTTTATGGAGTTCATACGGATGCTGGCCTTCACAAAAGCGAGGGCTCTGACACGCTCAATCTCGATATCCTTATCGGCATGGTGAGGATTTTGGCTCACAAGCTTGATACAACCGGGACGCTCGGACTTCTGTATATATTTAATGGTGACATACTCGTCGCCCTCAACATCGAGCGAGAGGAGGTACATATCACCCCAGAAGATGTTGCTAAAGTCGTTCATCTGTTTGTAGAGCACAATATCGCCACTTTTGAGCAGGGGGTACATGCTATCGCCCCTCACATAGATTGCGCCGTCGCACTTGGGCAGGTTGGGAATGTGGATGTAGTCGATGGGTTTCACCTTCGAGGGGTCCACAAAGAGTGGCACAAGGCCGGCCGTGGCCTCCAGACTATAGAGGGGTACACTCTGGTAGGGCAGGGTGTTATCTGTGCGGCGGAGGTAGGGCTGCCACTCCTCCTTGGGGCAGTTGAACATTTCGCCCTTGCCGGTGTCGAGCCAGTCGGGGTTGACATTGAGTTCCTGCACCAAGATGTTTTTGTTTCTCTCGGAGAGGGCGCTCTTTCCTGTCTCAATCATCGAGAGGGCGCTTTTGCCCACACCGAGCCGTGCGGCAAACTGCTCACCGGTCATTTCCAAATTTTTGCGAACGAGCTTCACTCGTAATCCCTTATTATCAGCCATATCTGTCGAGGTATTAAATTATTTCCCAATCACTGAATATGTAATTCAATTTTTGAACATATCTTTGTGGTGCAAAGTTAAGAAATTTATTTTTATTGAACAACCTTAAAACTATGAAAAATTCGACAAAAAGAACACTTGGACTCTTCGGCAGGGGCATGGAGGAGGAAGACACCCCCCATTGCGGCAGTGGGAACAGAATTTGTGCCACTCCCTGCGAGGCCCACTTTGGCACCAAGGAGTACGGCGAGGTGTGGGAGAGCATCCGCGAGGCCGCCACGGGTGAGAGCTTCTTCACGGGTCACCTTTCGACCCTCCACGACCACTTCGCCTCACACCTGACAACCACCCTCATCATCTACCACACCACCTCTGACCCCGAGGGTGAGATTGAGCGAGTGGTGCCTGTGTGGTGGGAGATGGAGTGCTACACCCTCGACGATGAACCCCGCCTCCTCGAGGACGACTTCTCCTTCGCCGACCTCACCAAGCAGCTATCAGCCAACCACTAATTCCACATTTACTAACCCCCGTAACATGTCGGCTGACAGTTGTCGGCTGACATGTTGGTTATGTCCTTTTGAATTTTGAATTTCATAGACTTCACCCAACGGATGTTTCCCTCGTTTCGGGCGACGCCGTTCCACACACGCTACTATGCCCTCCTCGAAGCCTTTGCCGAGGGTCGCATCAGGCGATTGATAATAACGCTACCCCCTCAGCATGGCAAATCGCTCGGCTCGTCGGTGGCGCTTCCTGCGTGGCTTCTGGGGCGCAACCCACAGCTCCACATAGCCATTGCCTCCTACAGTGCCTCGCTGGCCCAGAAGTTCAACAAGCGCGTGCAGCGCATCATTGACTCCCCCGCCTACACCACCCTCTTCCCCAACACCACCATCAAGGCAGCGGGGAGGAGTGGCCCTTGGCAGCGCACCTCGGAGCTCACGGAGATTGTGGGCACCGGTGGCGACCTTGTGGCTGTGGGCAGGGAGGGGTCGCTCACAGGCAACCCCGTGGATGTATTCATAATCGACGACCTCTACAAGGATGCCATGGAGGCCAACTCCCCCACGGTGAGGGACAATTGCTGGGATTGGTACACCTCGGTGGTGCGCACGCGCGAACACAACAACTCGCAGGAGCTCATCGTCTTCACCCGCTGGCACAAGGAGGACCTCATTGGCCGCATCTGCCAGAAGGAGCGGGTGGTGGAGCTGCGCGAGTGGAGCCAGCTCGACAATATTGGCCACTCCGACTGGCTCCACCTCAACCTCGAGGCCATAAAAACCACCCCTGCCACCGAGTTCGACCCCCGCACGGTGGGCGAAGCACTCTGGCCCGAGCGCCACTCGGCAGCCCTACTGAGGGAGAAACAGCGGCTCGATGCGCTCCAGTTTGAGGCGATGTATCAGGGTCGTCCCTCGGATGCTACGGGCCTCCTCTATGGCGACAATTTCCAGACCTACACCACCCCACCGACCGCAGACGAGATTGTGCGCCGTGGCAACTACACCGATACTGCCGACACCGGCGACGACTACCTCTGTTCGGTGAGCTACTTGGTTGCGAGGGATGGCAACATCTATGTGGAGGATGTGGTCTACTCACGCGAGAAGATGGAGGTCACCGAGCCGCTGGTGGCCGATATGCTCCGCCGATGTGGCACACGCGAGGCGCTTGTGGAGAGCAACAATGGCGGCAGGGGCTTTGCCCGAGGTGTGCAACGCTTGGTTCCCGAGGTGGCTGTGGGTTGGTTCCACCAGAGCGCCAACAAGGAGTCGCGCATACTCTCCAACGCCTCCACCGTGCTCCGCACCATCCGCATGCCTCTCGACTGGAAAGAGCAGTGGGGCGAGATGGCTGCCCACCTTGTGGGCTACAACCGCCGCTTCCGCACCAACCGCTGGCACGACGCAGCCGATGTGCTCACAGGCATCATCGAGAGCGAGTGTACACGCTCGGTGCGCAAACGAATCTTGGGCACCAGCTTCTCCGTGCGCAACTACGCCTACCCCAAGGAGCCCTCCGCAGCCCCTACCCCATCCGTCGAGCCTCCACCTCGTGAGCGACCCACAGTAGCACACCACCCTTCGCGGCTCACCTCAAGCGATTTCGGCGACATGGCCGCCAAGTTGCGGGTGGAGGAGGCTGCCCTGAGGGCTGTGGTGGAGGTGGAGTGCAGCTCCAAGGGGGGATTTCTCGCCGATGGCCGACCGAGGATACTATTCGAGGGGCACATCTTCTGGCGCAAGTTGCAGGAGCGGGGCATCGACCCCTCGCCCATTGCACCCAGCCACCCCACCATCCTCTATCCCCGCTGGGTGACCACCCACTACCGTCGAGGTGCAGGCGAATGGGAGCGCTTCGAGGAGGCCGCGGCAATCTCACCCGAGGCCGCTATCGAGTCGGCCAGCTGGGGACTTTTTCAAATCATGGGGTTCCATTGGCGCACCTGTGGTTGCAGCTCGCCAGAGGAGTTTCGGGCCCTCATGGAGCGCGGTGAACGCGAGCAGATGGAGCTGGCGATGACATTCATGGAGCAGACGGGGATTGCAGGAGTGCTCAGGGCGAAGAATTGGGGCACCTTTGCCCTCCGCTACAATGGCAGTGGCTACCGTGCCAACCGCTACGACGAGCGTCTGGCAGCCGCCTACAACAAATTCTGCAAACCCTCCGCAAACGCCACACCGTAAGGCACCCCATCTGGGAAGAGGGAGGGGTGAGAGAGCGCTTTTCTCTGAAAAAAAATTGTATATTTGTAGTAAATGCCCCGTCGGTTGCGTCTAATAGATAGACGAACAACAAAACATTCCCAATATGGAGAACAAAGAACAAATATTTACAGAGCTCTTGCGCGAGCACAAATCGACCATCTACTCCGTATGCTTCATGTATGCCGAGAGTGCCGAGGAGGCCGACGACCTCTTCTCGGAGGTAGCCATACGACTGTGGCAGGGGCTCGAGAGTTTTGAGCACCGCAGCAGCACATCCACTTGGATTTGGCGCGTGAGCCTTAACACATGCATAAGCTGCAACCGCAAAACCAAGCGCCACAACGCGCCGAAACTCACCATGAACCGCAACCTCTATGAGGACACCGACAGCGAAAGTCGGCAGATGCGACGGCTCCAAGCACGCATCCACCGACTCAAACCTTTCGACCGAGCGATTGTGCTCCTCTGGCTGGAGAACATGAGCTACGAGGAGATAGCCGCCATTGTTGGCATCTCGGTGAAGAACCTCTCCGTAAGGCTCTACCGCATAAAAGAGGAACTGAAAAACATGACCGACTAAAAAAACAGACACCGCTATGAATAACTACAACGACAACGAACTTCGTGAGCTTCGCGAGCAGGTCGAAAAATTGCGCGAAATGCTTGGCAAGGAGGAGATTCTCAACGAACGCCTCTTACGCCGCACAATGGGCACCAAGGCCGGAACCCTTAAACGACGAGGCATAGCTCTCATCGTCATCGCCATCATCCTCATCCCCTACTCTCTGTGGGCCTTCCCATTTTTGGGCCTTCCCCCCTTCGTGGGCTACATAACGGCCGCCTTTGCACTTGTGGCCGCCATCTACGACATCGCTCTGCTCACGGTTCTCCCCGACAGCCTCTTCAGTCGCGGCACTCTGGTGGAGATTCTCTCGGCCGCCGTGCGCTACAAGAGGATGCACATCTATTGGCTCTTTGTGGGCATCCCCTTCCTCATCTGCTTCGTCGTCATGTGCTACCACTACTCCGAGGGGAACACTGCCTTTCAAATAGGCATGTGTGTGGGCCTGATTTTTGGCACCATATTTGGCTGCCTCTCCCTCTTCAAAACTCTCCGCACCACGCAGGAGATTATCGACCAAATCAACGACCTCACCCACCCCACCGAATAAGGGGCCAACAGTGCACAAAAAGGAGGGGGAGAGCCCACAAAAGGCTCTCCCCCTCTCTATTTTCATCGACACTCTGTGCGCTCTACACTGCCAACAGTATTAACAACTGGGCCAGCAGCACTCGCAGGAACATCACCACAGGGTAGACCGTGGCATAAGCAAGTGCGGGCATGTCGTTACCCGAGGTGGTGTTAGCATATCCGAGGGCGGGAGGGTTGGTCATACTACCAGCCAGCAGGCCCATCAGTGTGTAGTAGTTCATCTTGAGCCTGAGGCGTGCGAAGAGGCCCACAATCAGCACGGGCACCATGGTGATAATAACGCCATAGCCAATCCAGCGGTAGCCACCGTTCACCACAGCCTCCACAAAGCCGTCGCCGGCACCGATGCCCACACCCGCGAGAAACATTGCGAGTCCCACCTCGCGAAGCATCAGATTGGCACTCATAGTGGTGTAGGTCACAAGGTGGAGATGGGGGCCGAAGCGGCCGATAAGCAGCGCCACAACAAGGGGACCGCCCGCCAAGCCCAGCTTCACAGGCTGTGGAATGTTCACCAGAGGGATTGAGCCGAGCAGCACACCCAGAGCGATGCCGAGGAAGATTGTGAGCAGCTGCGGTTCGCGCAGTTTTTTGAGCGAGTTACCGAGCACACCGGCCACCTTTTCGATAGCCTTCTCTTCGCCCACCACCATCACGCGGTCGCCCATCTGCAACTCCATGCCCTGATAGGGGAGGATGTCAATACCGGCGCGGTTAATGCGGGTGATATTGATGCCATATTTGGTGCGCAGTCGCAGGTCGGAGAACTTTTTGCCGTTGATTTCGGGTTTGGTGATGACGATTCGGCGCGAGACGAGTTGTTTGTGGCTATCGGCGCTGGCCACATTCCACTCCTCCTGTGTCATATCCACGAGTTGTCCCAAGAATGCTGCCACAGCCTCCACATCGTCGGGGTTGCATATAACTCTCAGTTTGTCACCCACTTTCAGCTGGCTCGAGCTGTCGGCGATGGCGATTTCACCCTGTTCGTTCATGATACGCGAGATGACGAACGAGCGGTTGATGAGTTCGCGGAGGTGGGCGATGTTGTGTCCCACGAGGGCGCCGTTGGTAAATACCACGCTCACCCTTGCGACATTGTTTTGCTCGGCCCTCATGCTGTCGAGAGCCCTATTCTCTTGGTCGAAGTTTACTCGTGTGAAGAAACGCAGGGCGATGAGCGAGAGAATCATTCCCACCACACCGAGAGGGTAGGCCACGGCATATCCGAGAGCTATTGTTTCGTCGGCAGTTCCCACGGTGTCGGCGAAAGCCTGCTGTGCGGCACCGAGTCCGGGGGTGTTGGTGACAGCACCCGACATCACACCGACCATGGTTGTCATGGGCGTACCGGTAACTTTATGTATGATGTAGGTAACAACAGCTCCGAGGGCCACAACGGTGACGGCGCACCCGACCAACTGCAATCCCCCTTTTTTGAACGAGGAGAAGAAACCGGGGCCCACCTGTAGTCCTATGGAGAAGACGAAGAGGATTAGGCCGAACTCTTTGATGAAGTGTAGGGTGTGTGACTCGACGGTCATACCGAAGTGTCCGGCGACGATACCCACGAAGAGAATCCAAGTGACTCCGATGGAGACTCCTGCGATTTTAATTTTTCCGAGCATCACTCCGATGGCGATGACGAGAGCTAAGACGATGAGTGTGTGAGCGATACCTTCGCCCATAAATAGTGATTGCAACAACTCCATCATAGTGTTTATTGAGTGATTATTGAAGTGACAAATATAGCAAACTTTCCGTAGTTTACACTCCGAAAGCCAATTATTTTGCCGAAAATAAGCAACATAAACGGGCCCCCACCTCTCGGCAGGAGCCCGCAGACTCACTATGATTTATCGCTCGCGCCTAACCCAACAGCTCGGCCAGAAAACGACCCGTGTGGCTCGACGGATTGCGCGACACCTCCTCGGGTGTGCCCTCCGCAACAACCCTGCCGCCGGCAGCTCCACCCTCGGGACCCATGTCGATAATCCAATCGGCACACCTGACAACATCCAGATTGTGCTCGATAATCACCACACTATTGCCTCGCTCAACCAGCTTCTCGAAGACCATCAACAACTGCCTAACATCCTCAAAATGAAGACCCGTCGTGGGCTCGTCAAAAATATAGAGCGTGCTGCCCGAATCACGACCCGCAAGCTCCGAAGCGAGCTTTATCCTCTGGCTCTCGCCGCCCGAAAGAGTGGTGCAACTCTGGCCCAACTTCAAGTACCCGAGGCCCACCTCCTGAATGGCTCGCAACTTCGTGTAAATCTTGGGAATACTCTCGAAAAACTCCACCGCCTGATTGATGGTCATCGAGAGCACCTCGTCAATATTCTTTCCCTTATACTTCACCTCCAAGGTCTCGCGATTGTAGCGGTGGCCACCACACGCCTTGCAGGTGACATAAACATCCGGCAGGAAGTTCATCTCAATGGTCTGAACACCCGCACCCTTGCACTCCTCGCACCTGCCGCCCTTCACATTGAACGAAAAACGACCGGCTCCAAAACCCCTCACCTGCGCATCCTGCGTCTTCTCAAACAGCTTGCGTATGTCGGCAAACACTCCAGAATAGGTGGCAGGATTGCTGCGAGGACTGCGCCCAATAGGGCTCTGGTCCACCACAACCACCTTGTCGATATTCTCCACCCCCTCGATGGCCTCGAAAGGGAGCGCTTGGTCGAAAGAGCGGTGGATGGTACGGCTGAGATAGGGGTGGAGGGTCTCGTTGATAAGGGTCGACTTGCCACTGCCGCTCACACCCGTCACACACACCATCACCCCCAAAGGAATCGACACGGTGACATTCTTCAGGTTGTTGCCACGGGCACCCACAATGCGTATCGCTTTACCATTGCCCACCCTGCGACTTGCGGGGGTTGCTATCTGCTTGCGGCCCGACAGATAATCGGCCGTAAGTGAGGAGGATGACAAAATATCCTCAAAGACCCCTTCGGCCACCACTTCGCCTCCCTTGCGGCCAGCCAAAGGACCCATATCCACAATCCAATCGGCCGAGCGCATCATCTCCTCGTCGTGCTCCACAACTATAATACTGTTGCCCTCGTCGCGAAGATTTTTGAGGCTGTCGATAAGTCGTCGGTTGTCCCTCTGGTGGAGTCCGATGCTGGGCTCGTCGAGGATGTAGAGCACATTCACCAGCTTGGAACCCACCTGCGTG
The DNA here is from genome assembly GCA_017628305.1 of Tidjanibacter sp. Lineage (GTDB taxonomy): Bacteria > Bacteroidota > Bacteroidia > Bacteroidales > Rikenellaceae > Tidjanibacter. Next base: position 1,854 of record JAGBZI010000104.1, on the reverse strand, counting down.
GCAAGCCTTATTCGTTGGCTCTCGCCGCCCGACAACGAACGCGAAGGGCGGCTGAGCGATAGGTATCCGAGCCCCACATCGACAAGGAAACCGAGTCGGTCGCCAATCTCCTTGAGAATCTCTCGGGCAATGGCCATCTCCTTGGTTGTGAGCTGTTGGGGGAGTGTTGCCACCCACTCGCGCAGCTCCTCGATGCTCATGTCCGACACCTCGGCAATATTCTTACCCGCAATGCGGAATTGGAGAGCCTCACTCTTGAGCCTCGAGCCCCCACAAAGGCTGCAAGGCCTATGCTCGATAAACTGACCCAGCCACTTGGCTCCCGTGCCACGCCCACCCTCGTCGGTGTTGCTTTCGAGGTATTGGGTGACCCCCTGCCACGAGGTCATCTGCACACTGCCGTGGCCACCGTCGAGCGAGCCACCATCTATGGCCAGCGGCTCGGGGTCGCCATTGATAATGGCCGAAAGAGCCTCCTCCGAGAGCGAGCCCACGGGGTCGTCGATGGAGAAGTCGTACTTGCGACCGAGGGCTGCCATAACGGTCAAAAACCAGCGGCTGCGCATCTTATAGAGGGGAGCGATGGCTCCGTCGGCGATGGATAGATTGGGGTTAGGGAGCAGTTTTTCGCGGTCGAAAGTAGCCTCTTCACCCAATCCGCCACAGTGTGGGCAGGCCCCTTGTGGGGAGTTGAAGGAGAAGGTGTAGGGGGCGGGCTCGTCGAACGACACACCCGTGGTGGGGCACATCAAGTGGCGCGAGTAGTAGCGTGCACTACCCTCCTTATAGTCGTAGACCAACATTGTGCCCTTGCCCTGACGCATAGCCTCTCGGAGGCTCTTCGAGAGCCTATCGTGGCCACTCTCGCCCACAATCATGCGGTCCACAACGAGCTCAATGGTGTGGGTTTTGTAGCGGTCGAGCTTCATGCCCGTGCTCATCTCCACAACCTCGCCATCGACCCTCGCGTGGAGAAATCCTCGCTTGATAAATCCATCGAACAACTCACGGTAGTGGCCCTTGCGCCCCTTAACAACGGGGGCCAGCAGAGCAATCTTCCTGCCCGCAAAGTTCTCCTCGATGAGCGAGAGAATCTGCTCGTCGGTGTAGTGGACCATCTCCTCACCCGTAATGGGCGAGTAGGCTCGTGATGCGCGAGCATAGAGCAGTCGCAGGAAGTCGTTAATCTCCGTCACGGTACCCACCGTTGAGCGCGGATTTTTGTTGGTAGTCTTCTGCTCGATGGCCACCACAGGGCTGAGTCCCTCGATTTTGTCGACATCGGGTCGCTCCATGGTACCCACAAATTGGCGTGCATAGGAGGAGAGGGTCTCCATGTAGCGCCTCTGCCCCTCGGCATAGATGGTGTCGAAGGCAAGCGACGATTTACCACTGCCCGAGAGCCCCGTAACAACCACAAGGCTGTTGCGCGGAATCTCGAGGTCGATGTTTTTCAGGTTGTTGACCCTCGCACCCGTGATGACTATTTTTTCCTGTTCGGTCATAGACTCTGCTTTTTCGTTTCGACAAACTCAAACTTGTCGGCATCCCTCCAAGCGGGGAAACGCCCCCTGAAAGTGGCAATCTTGGCGGCATCCACCTCCACCACCACTACCCTCTCGGGCTCCTCGCCACACTCGGCCACAAGGTGTCCCAAATGGTCGTAGGCTGCCGAGTGGCCACTGTGGTGTGTGCCGTGGAGGTCGCACCCCGTACGGTTTACACCCACCTCCCAACACTGGTTCTCGATGGCCCTCGCCGGCAGCAGCGTATCCCACGCACCTATGCGACCCGCAGGCCATGCTGCCGAGTAGAGCACCACATCCACCTCGCCGGGCAGGTAGCTCCACACAG
>JAGBZI010000103.1 GCA_017628305.1 Tidjanibacter sp. | reverse complement strand
TTCATGTAGGGCTCCGAACGCAACCACTCCACCACCTCAATTTTGTCCAATCCGTGGAGGATAACAGTGAGGTTTCCGTTGGGCATTTCGAGTATTTTGAGAATCTTTGCGGCCGTACCCACAAGGTACATATCGCCGGGTGCAGGGTTCTCTACAGTTGCATCCTTCTGGAGCACGGCACCGAGAACACCTCCGGCTGCCTCCACCTCCCTCACGAGCTTGATGGACTTCTCACGACCCACGGTGATGGGGGTGATAGCTCCGGGGAAGAGCACCGAGCTGCGGAGCGAAAGGATGGGGAGCTCACCGGGAACCTCCACACTCTCCTCAAGCTCGCTGCCGTCGGCCATAATGGGGATGACCTGGTGAACAACGCCCACGCCGTCGCCCTCGCCGATGCCTGCAAAGACCTCCACTTCTACTTTCTTATCGTTGTTATTCATAATCGTCTTGGTTTGAACATTATATACCACAATATAATTTCTAACGCAAATATACTACATTTTATGCGCCCAAAATCGCATTACAGCAAAAAGTTATTAACAATTTAAGCGGTTTTCACACCTCCATTTTCTGGCTTGTGGGGCAAATTGGGGCCGTTGGAGTCCCGAGAAGTTTAGAGCCCCAAGAACCACCGGACAAATTCCCAACTTTCAGTTCTCAACTTTCAACTTTATAAAAAACAAGGTTTTTTAATAAAACTGCCGATGGGATGGGGAAATATCAACTCTTTTTCGTATCTTTGGAGGTTTAATGCGCAAAACGAAAGCGTGACGCAGAAATCACTCGCAAGGCACAGCCGAGGGAGAAAAGAAATAGTGGATAACAATAGAACAAACAAATATAAAAAATTATGAAACTTGCAGACAAATATGCACCACAGGACATCGAGTCCAAATGGTATGACTACTGGATGAAACACAACATGTTTCACTCCGAGCCCGACAATCGTGAGCCCTACACCATCGTAATTCCTCCCCCCAATGTGACCGGCATGCTCCACATGGGCCACATGCTCAACAATACCCTTCAGGATGTGCTCATCCGTCGCGCCCGCATGCAGGGCAAGAATGCTTGCTGGGTACCCGGCACCGACCACGCATCCATCGCTACCGAGGCAAAGGTGGTGGCCAAGCTCAAGGCTGAGGGTATCGAGAAGAGCGACCTCACCCGCGACGAGTTTCTCGCACACGCATGGGAGTGGAAGGAGAAGCATGGCGGCATCATCCTCCAGCAGCTCCGCAAGCTCGGCGCCTCGTGCGACTGGGACCGCACCTGCTTCACCATGGACGAGAAACGCTCCCAGAGTGTGCTCAAAGTCTTTGTGGACCTCTACAACAAGGGTAAGATTTACCGCGGCGTGAGGATGGTCAACTGGGACCCCGCAGCCCAGACCGCCCTCTCCGACGAGGAGGTTATCTACAAGGAGTCGCAGGGTAAGTTCTACTACCTGCGCTACAAAGTGGAGAACTCCGACCGCACCCTCATCGTGGCAACCACCCGCCCCGAGACCATTCTGGGTGACTCGGCCGTATGTGTAAACCCCAACGACCCCCGCTATGCCGACCTCCCCGAGGATGCAAGGGTTATCGTACCTCTGGTGGGGCGTTCGGTGCCCATCATCAGGGACGAGTATGTAGATATTGAGTTTGGCACGGGTGCGTTGAAGGTTACCCCCGCCCACGATGTGAACGACTATGTGCTGGGCGAGAAGTATGGCCTCGAGACCATCGACATCTTCAACCCCGACGGCACCATCAACGATAAGGTGGGCATGTATGTGGGCATGGACCGCTTCGACTGCCGCAAGGTTATCGAGGGTGACTTGGAGGCCGCCGGCCTGCTGGAGAAGACCGAGCCCTACACCAACAATGTGGGTTACTCGGAGCGTACGGGCGTAGCCATCGAACCCAAGCTCTCGATGCAGTGGTTCCTCTCGATGAAGGAGCTCGCCGAGCCCGCCACCAAGGCTGTGATGGAGGATGTCATCCAATTTGTGCCCGAGAAATACAAAAATACCTACCGACACTGGATGGAGAACATCAAGGATTGGTGTATCTCGCGTCAGCTGTGGTGGGGACACCGTATTCCCGCCTACTACCTGCCCAAAGGTGGTTTTGTGGTAGCCGAGAGCGCCGAGCAGGCACTCCTGCTGGCACGCCAGAAGAGCGGCGACGAGTCGCTCCAGATGGCCGACCTCCGTCAGGACGAGGATGTACTCGACACATGGTTCAGCTCGTGGCTGTGGCCCATCAGCGTCTTCGACGGCATCAACAACCCCGAGAATGAGGAGATTAGGTACTACTACCCCACCAACGACCTTGTGACCGGTCCCGACATCATCTTCTTCTGGATTGCAAGGATGATTATGGCCGGCTACGAGTGGAGGAACGAGAGGCCCTTCAGGAATGTATATTTCACAGGTATTGTGCGCGACAAGTTGGGCCGCAAGATGTCCAAGCAGCTCGGCAACTCGCCCGACCCTCTGGACCTGATTGCCAAGTATGGCGCCGACGGTGTGAGGGTTGCGCTGCTGCTGTGTACCTCGGCCGGCAACGACCTGATGTTCGATGAGAGCCTCTGTGAGCAGGGCCGCAACTTCTGCAACAAGATTTGGAACGCCTACCGCCTTGTGACCGGTTGGGAGGTGGACAACACCCTCTCTCAGAGCGACCACTGCGCAAAGGCTGTGGAGTGGTTTGAGAATATCTACCAGAAGGCCTACAAGGAGATTGAGGAGCACTTCGAGGCATACCGCATTTCGGATGCCATGATGACCCTCTACCGCCTCTTCTGGGACGACTTCAGCGGCTGGTATCTGGAGATGATTAAGCCCGCCTACGGCTCGCCCGCCGATGGTGCCACCGTGGAGGCCACCAAGATGTTCTTCGAGCGCCTTGTAAAACTCCTCCACCCCTTCATGCCCTTCGTTACCGAGGAGCTGTGGCAGCACATCTCGGAGCGCACCGATGGCCAGAGCGTTATGCTCAGCCTCATGGAGGAGCACAAACCCTATGACGAAAAACTCCTCGCCGAGGTGGACCTCGCAAGAGAGGTGGTGAGCGCCATCCGCAACATCCGCGCCCAGAGGAATATTCCCAACAAGGAGAAGGTGGCTCTGGAGGTTATTGCCGACGAGAACTACCACAGCGCCTACAACTGCCTCGTGGAGAAGATGGCAGGCCTCTCGACCATCACCGAGGTGAGCGAGAAGAACCCCACCGCGGCCGCCTTCATCGTTAAGACCACTCAGTATTTCGTTCCCATGAGCGAGAATATCAATGTGGAGGAGGAGCTGGCCAAGATGGAGAAAGAGTTGGCCTACTTTGAGGGCTTCCTGAAGACCGTTCTGGGCAAACTCTCGAACGAGAGGTTTGTGAATGGTGCTCCCGCAGCCGTTGTGGAGAACGAGAGGAACAAACAGCGCGACGCCGAGGCAAAAATTGCAGCCCTCAAGGAGCGCATTGCCGCCCTCAAGAAATAATAGAACTCCCGAAAAATCCGTTTGTAGGGTGTCGCTTGCAATGAAGAGAGTTATCACCATATTGCTACTGCTTGTTGTGCTGTGCGTGGGCGAAAGCCATGCACAGTACAACAAACGCTATATTGCGTGGGCAAGTCGCAATATGCTCGCCAGCGACAACTACAAGGATGCTATCGACATCCTCAATGTGCTCATCCGCTCCGACCGCGACTCCTATGAGGCCTACTACCTGAGGGGTTATGCAAAGTTGGGGTTGGGCGACCTGCTGGGTGCCGAGAGCGACCTGTCGGCAGCGCTGGAGATAAACCCTGTCTACACCGAGGCCTACCACTACCGAGGCATTGTCCATGCCGAGCTGGGCAACTACGAGGATGCTGTGAGGGACTTCACGGCAGCCATTGACCTGAGGCCCGACATCGCAGGCAGCTACTACTCGAGGGGTGTCACCCACCTGCGCAACAAGCAGTGGGTGAAGTCGTTGGTGGATTTCGACATGGTGCTCCGCTTCACCGATAAGGATGCGCAGACCCATATCAACCGTGGCGTGGCACTGCTGGGCATGAGGGATACTCTCGGCGCACACGAGAATTTCGACCTCGCCATTCGCACCAACAGGAACTACTCCGAGGCCTACAATCAGAAGGCCACCCTGCTGCTTCAGGAGGAGCGCAACGAGGAGGCACTCGCAATGTTCAACGAGGCTATCCGCTGCGACAGCACCTATCTGGCCCCCATTTTCAACCGAGCCATAACGCTCTGCAACCTCGAACGCTACGAAGAGGCTATCGGCGACTACCGCCGAGTGTTGGAGCTCAACCCCTACACGGTGAGTGCCTACTTCAACTTGGCCATTGTTCACTCCATTTTGGGTGACTACCCTCGTGCATTGGAGAACTACAATCAGGTGGTGGACCATGCACCGGACAATGTGAAGGGATACTACAATCGTGCAGGAGTGCTATCCGAAATGGAGCGCAACTTCGAAGCGCTGGCCGACTACACCCGAGCCATCGAGCTCTACCCCGACTTTGCGGGAGCCTACCTGCAAAGGGCTGTGGTGAAGGACAAACTACATGACGGCGCTGGCGCAAGCCGCGACAGGGCTATCGCTAACCGCAAGATTGCCGAGTATGAGGAGAGGTTGGAGGAGAACTCGGAGGAACTGGCCATGTGGGCCGACACTTCGAGGAGTTTCAACCGATTGGTGTCGTTTGAGTCGAGGATGGCCGAGAGGCAACTCGACAAGGAGCGCGGCACGAACAACACTCTCCGCGGCCTCTACCGTTGGACTGTGGGTGCCCCTGCCACCACCTCGAACCACCACTACTACTCCCCCATGCTGGCGGAGGCCGCAGTGGCCAATGGGGAGAACATCGCCTTCTCCAACGAAGCCACAACCCTCACAGAGGAGGAGCTCGCAGCACTCGACAAGCGCTACGAGAAGGAGGCTTACAGCAGCGTGGAGGCTCTCTTCAGGAGGGGTATCTCGCAGCTGGGGGTAAGGCAGTACACCTCGGCCATCAACATCCTCTCCGAGGCTCTGAGGCTCTCGCCCGATGATGCCATGCTCTACCTCGCGAGGGGTGTTGCAAGGGCCGAGATGATAGAGTTTATCTCACAGGTGAGCGGAGGCTCCACCATAGCCCTCGACTCGGATATGGCACTGAGGGGCACTACACACAAGCGCACATTCAATTACGACGAGGCACTTGCGGACCTCAACCGCGCAGCGGAGTTGGCACCCGAGTTTGCCTACACCTACTATAACCGTGGCAACCTGAAGGCTCTGTCGGGCGACATGCCGGGTGCCTACGAGGACTACTCCCGCGCGCTGGAGCTGGCACCGGAGCTTGCCGACGCCTACTTCAACCGAGGGCTCGTGCAGCTCTACATGAAGGATGTGCGCAAGGGTACGATGGACCTCAGCAAGGCA
>JAGBZI010000102.1 GCA_017628305.1 Tidjanibacter sp. | reverse complement strand
CGGCCGAGGTGTGGATAGACTTCATCGCTGTCACCGAGCACGACGACGGCGCCCTCACCACCGACTTCATCCCCGATGTGGCCGGTGTGCATTGGTAAAAAGAGCCGCTGCCTCCCTACCATAAATCCGCACCGCCGGCAGAGGGCAACTAATGATAGATGAATGCTAAAAATAGACGAACGCTAAAAAAGCGGCCTCCCCACTTGGGAAGGCCGCTTTTTCAATATACGGGGTAGTCCTACGAACTACTCGGCGATGTTCTCATAGTCGGCGCGAGCACCAACAGTCACATTCTGCCAATCGCGAACACCGGTACCGGCAGGAATCAGGTGGCCGCAGATTACATTCTCCTTCAGGTTCAACAGAGGATCTACCTTACCGAAGATGGCAGCCTCATTGAGCACCTTGGTGGTCTCCTGGAACGATGCAGCCGACATGAACGAGCTGGTCTGCAACGCTGCACGGGTGATACCCTGAAGAATCTGGCGCGAGGTGGCGGGAACAATCTCCCTCACGGTCACGGGCTTCAGATCCCTACGCTTCAGCGACGAGTTCTCGTCCCTCAGCTGGCGCACAGTGATAATCTGGTCGGCGCGGATGTTCTGGCTGTCGCCTGCATCCACAACATATACCTTGTCGTAGAGTGCGTCGTTGACCTCCATGAACTCCCACTTATCAACCACCTGCTCGGGCAGGAAGCGAGTGTCGCCCGAATCCACAATCTGAACCTTGTTCATCATCTGGCGAACGATAACCTCAAAGTGCTTGTCGTTAATCTTCACACCCTGACCACGGTATACCTCCTGAACCTCGTTCACGATGTACTCCTGAACCTTGGTGGGACCAAGGATGGTGAGAATGTCGCCGGGGGTGATAGCACCGTCCGACAGAGGCATACCTGCCCTCACATAGTCGTTCTCCTGAACCAAAATCTGGCGGCTCAGGGGCACGAGGTACTTGCATACCTGACCGTCGCGAGCGGTAACAACAATCTCCCTGTTACCACGCTTAACCTTGCCGAACGATACCTCGCCATCAATCTCCGAAACCACTGCGGGGTTCGAGGGGTTGCGGGCCTCAAACAGCTCGGTAACTCGGGGCAGACCACCGGTAATATCGCCTGCCTTGCCGAACGAACGAGGAATCTTAATCAGAATCTCGCCGGCCTTCACCTTGGCATTCTCCTTCACAACGATGTGTGCGCCCACGGGCAAGTTGTACTGCTTCTGCTCAACTCCATCCTTATCGACAATGCGGATAAGGGGGTTGCGGTTCTTATCCCTCGACTCGATGATAACCTTCTCCCTCAGGCCGGTTGCCTCATCGTACTCCTCGCGGAAGGTGACACCCTCCACAACATTGTCAAACTGGGTACGACCGTCGTACTCCGAGATGATAACTGCGTTGAAGGGATCCCACTCGCAGATTACATCGCCCTTCTGGACGCTCTCGCCTGCAAGTTTATAGAGGGTCGAACCATACGACAAGTTGTAGGTGAAGAGCACGCTACCTGTCTCCTTGCTCACAATGCGCAGCTCGGCCAGACGGCTCACTACCAAGTTCTTGGGATTACCATCGCGGTCTTTCGACTTGATAACCCTCAGGTCGTCAATCTCGATGATACCCTCGTGTTTTGCAATCAGGCGGTTGTCAATCGACGAGCCACTTGCAACACCACCGACGTGGAATGTACGCAGAGTAAGCTGGGTACCGGGCTCACCAATCGACTGGGCTGCGATAACGCCCACAACCTCACCCTTCTGTACGGGGCGACCGGTTGCAAGGTTGCGGCCATAGCACTTCGCGCACACGCCGTGGCGTGCCTCGCAGGTGAGTACCGAACGAATCTCCACCTTCTCGATGCCTGCCTTCTCGATGGCAGCAGCTGCCTCCTCGTTAATCTCCTCGCCGGCATTCACCAGAACCTCACCGGTGTGGGGGTGGATAACATCCTCCACTGCCGTACGGCCCAGAATCCTGTCGTAGAGGCTCTGGATAACGGCGTCGTTGCGCTTAACTGCCGTAGCAGTCAGACCACGCAGGGTGCCGCAATCCTCCTCGTTGATGATAACATCGTTGGCAACATCCACCAATCGACGGGTCAAGTAACCCGCATCAGCGGTCTTAAGTGCGGTATCCGCAAGACCCTTACGGGCACCGTGGGTCGAAATGAAGTACTCCAACACCGAAAGACCCTCCTTGAAGTTCGACAAGATGGGGTTCTCGATGGTCTGACCGCCCTCCGAACCCGACTTCTGGGGTTTAGCCATCAGACCACGCATACCGCCCAGCTGACGAATCTGCTCCCTACTACCACGAGCTCCCGAATCGAGCATCATGAACACAGGGTTGAAGCCGTCCTGATCGGCCTTCAGGTGGTTGTATACAGCGGCGGTTACCCTGTTGTTCACATTGGTCCAAACATCGATAACCTTGTTGTAACGCTCGTTGTTGGTGATAAGACCCATATTATACTGCTCCAAGAACTGAGCAACCTGCTGGTTACCCTGCTCCACCAGAGTCTTCTTCTCCTCGGGGATGATAACGGCGCCAAGGTTGAACGACAGACCTCCGCGGAATGCCATCTTATAACCCAGTGCCTTGATGTCGTCGAGGAATGCAGCGGCCTTGTCGGCACCCGCCTTCTTCATTACCACACCGATAATATCCCTCAGGGTGTTCTTCTTCAGCAGCAGGTTGATGTAGCCAACCTCCTTGGGAACAACCTGATTGAAGAGCACTCGACCAACCGAAGTGGGAATAATCCTCGAGCTCTCCTGACCATCCTCACCAACAGAGGTAATCTGCACATTCACAAGGGTGTGGATATCTACCCTACCCTCGTTGTAGGCGATGATGGCCTCCTCGGGACCGTAGAAAGTGAAGGCAGCCTTCACACCCTCCTTAGGCCTGATGTCGCCATTCTGGAGGTCGTCCCAACGGTTGATAGTCTCACCCTTCTCGATGAGCTCTTTGCGGTAAACGGCCTTCTCCCTATCGGGCATCTCCTCGGTGCCGTGAATCTTGGTGATGTAGTACAGACCAAGCACCATGTCCTGCGAAGGCACGGTGATAGGCGCACCGTTCGCGGGGTTGAGAATGTTGTGCGAGCCGAGCATCAGCAGCTGTGCCTCCAGAATTGCGGCGTTGCCGAGGGGCAAGTGTACCGCCATCTGGTCACCATCGAAGTCCGCGTTGAATGCGGTACATGCGAGGGGGTGCAACTGCATTGCCTTACCCTCAATCAGCTTGGGCTGGAATGCCTGAATACCCAGACGGTGAAGGGTAGGAGCACGGTTCATCAGCACAGGGTGACCCTTGATGACATTCTCCAGAATATCCCAAATCACGGGATCCTTCCTGTCGATAATCTTCTTCGCCGACTTCACGGTCTTCACGATGCCGCGCTCAATGAGCTTGCGGATGATGAAGGGTTTGTAGAGCTCGGCAGCCATATCTTTGGGAATACCCATCTCGTGCATCTTCAACTCGGGACCTACAACGATAACCGAACGGGCCGAGTAGTCCACACGCTTACCCAGCAGGTTCTGACGGAAGCGGCCCTGCTTACCCTTGAGGCTGTCGCTGAGCGACTTCAGGGGGCGGTTGCTCTCGCTCTTCACGGCGCTGGTCTTGCGCGAGTTGTCGAACAGGCAGTCCACAGCCTCCTGCAACATACGCTTCTCGTTGCGCAGAATCACCTCGGGTGCCTTAATCTCGATCAACCTCTTCAGACGGTTGTTGCGGATGATAACCCTACGATAGAGGTCATTGAGGTCCGATGTAGCGAACCTACCGCCATCCAGAGGTACCAAGGGACGCAACTCGGGAGGAGTTACGGGGATAACCTTCAGCACCATCCACTCGGGGTTGTTAATCTCCCTCGACTCGCGGAAGGCCTCAATGATGTTGAGCCTCTTGAGGGCCTCGGTCTTACGCTGCTGCGAGCTCTCGTTCGAAGCCTTGTGGCGGAGCTGCTCGCTTAGGCGATCCAAGTCGATGTTCTGCAACATGGTCAGCACAGCCTCGGCACCCATCTGGGCAACGAACTTGTTGGGATCGTCGTCGGCCAGCTGGCTGTTGCCGGGAAGGGCTGCCAGAATATCGAGGTAGTCCTTCTCGGTGAGCAGGTCGTGCTCATGCACAGGGTTAGGCAGCTCGGAAGCCGCACCGGGGCGGATGACGATGTAGCGCTCATAGTAGATAACCGAGTCGAGCTTCTTGCTGGGGATACCAAGCAGGTAGCCAATCTTCGAAGGCAGCGAGCGAATGTACCAGATGTGTACAACGGGCACAACCAGCTGGATGTGGCCCATACGCTCCCTACGAACCTTCTTCTCGGTAACCTCCACGCCGCATCGGTCGCAGACGATACCCTTGTAGCGAATCCTCTTATACTTGCCGCAGTGGCACTCATAGTCCTTCACAGGACCGAAGATGCGCTCGCAGAACAGACCGTCGCGCTCGGGTTTATAGGTACGATAGTTGATGGTCTCAGGTTTCAGCACCTCGCCACTCGAGTTCTCAAGAATCTCCTCGGGTGATGCCAGACCAATCGAAATCTTGCTAAAATTGGTCGTATTGATTTTATTATCTTTACCGTATGCCATATTCTTCTTCTCTTACCTATTTAATTAAGACAGTTTAACACTGATTGCCAGACCCCTCAGCTCGTGCAGCAGCACATTGAGCGACTCGGGAATACCGGGAGTGGGGAGGTTGTCGCCCTTAACGATGGCCTCATAAGCCTTCGCACGGCCCATAACATCGTCACTCTTGATGGTGAGAATCTCCTGAAGGATGTTCGCAGCACCGAAGCCCTCGAGTGCCCAAACCTCCATCTCACCGAACCTCTGACCACCAAACTGGGCCTTACCACCCAGAGGCTGCTGAGTAATCAGCGAGTAGGGACCAATCGAACGAGCGTGCATCTTGTCGTCGATCATGTGGCCCAGCTTCAGCATGTAGATCACACCCACGGTCGCAGGCTGGTCAAACAGCTCGCCGGTTCCACCATCCCTCAGGCGGCAGCATCCGTTCACAGGAACGCCTGCCTGGGCAGTGTACTCGTTAATCTGATCCAAAGTGGCACCATCGAAGATGGGAGTCGCAAACTTCAGACCCAGCTCCTTGCCGGCCCAACCAAGTACGGTCTCGTAAATCTGACCCAAGTTCATACGCGAAGGCACACCCAGAGGGTTCAGAACGATGTCCACAATCGAACCATCCTCCAAGAAGGGCATATCCTCGTCGCGAACAACCTTGGCAACGATACCCTTGTTACCGTGACGACCTGCCATCTTATCACCCACTTTCAGCTTACGCTTCTTAGCCAAGTAAACCTTCGCCAGCTGGATAACGCCATTGGGAAGCTCGTCACCGTTGGTGATGTTATACTTCTCGCGTTTGTTCCTTGCGTCTGCCTCTTTATATTTAATGGTATAGTTGTTAATTGCAATGCCAACCAAGCGGGCAACCCTCTCGTCGTCGACCCATTTGCCACCGCCGAGGTCGAGGTAGTCAATCTCCTCGAGCATCTTCTTGGTGAACTTAGTGCCGGGGGCGATGAGCTCCACGCCGAAGTAGTCGTAAACACCTGCGGTTGCTACATCCTTCAACAGGGTGTAGAGTTTCTCCACGAGAATCTCCTTGAGTGCTGCAACCTCCTTCTGGAACCTTGCATCGGCCTCCTCGAGTTTGTGCTTCTCCTCGGCCTTACCGCGCTTGCCGTCCTTCACATTGCGGGTGTAGAGCTTGCGGTCGATAATGGTACCGAAGAGCGAGGGCTGTGCCTTCAACGAAGCGTCCTTCACATCGCCGGCCTTGTCGCCGAAGATGGCACGGAGGAGTTTCTCCTCGGGGCTGGGGTCGCTCTCGCCTTTGGGGGTAATCTTACCAATCATGATGTCGCCGGGCTTCACATTAGCACCGATACGGATGATACCCCTCTCGTCGAGGTCCTTGGTGGCCTCCTCGCTAACATTGGGAATATCCGAGGTAAGCTCCTCGACACCGCGCTTGGTCTCGCGAACCTCCATGATATACTCGTCCACATGTACGGAGGTGAAGAGGTCGTCCCTCAGCAGCCTCTCCGAGATAACGATTGCATCCTCGAAGTTGTAGCCCTTCCAAGGCATGAACGCCACCTTCAGGTTGCGGCCGAGTGCCAACTCGCCCTGCTGGGTCGAGTAACCCTCGGTGAGAATATCGCCCTTCTGAACCTTGTCGCCAATCTTAACGATGGGGCGCAGGGTAATCGACATATTCTGGTTGGTCTTGCGGTAGCGGGGCAGGGTGTAGGTAGTCACCTCGGGGTCGAAGCTCACAAGGCGCTCGTCGTCGGTGCGCTCATACTTCACCTTAATCTGCAATGCGTCGGCGTAAACAACCTCGCCGTCGCCCTCTGCCACCACCTGAATACGGCTGTCGCGAACCATCTCACCCTCCAGACCGGTACCTACGATAGGTGCCTCGGGGTTGATAAGGGGCACAGCCTGACGCATCATGTTCGAACCCATCAGCGCACGGTTTGCATCGTCGTGCTCCAAGAAGGGAATGCAGCTCGCTGCAATCGAAGCCACCTGATTGGGGGCCACATCCATGAGGTCAACCTGCTTGTCGGTAATCACAGGGAAGTCGGCCTCGTTACGAGCCTTGATGCGGTTGGGGTTGAGGAAGTTACCCTCGGCGTCGATGGGTGCCGAAGCCTGTGCAATGTTCAGGTTCTCCTCCTCCTCGGCGCTATAGTAGCGGATGTTCTCGTCGTTGAGGTCCACCTTGCCGTCCACAACCTTGCGGTAGGGGGTCTCGATGAAGCCCATGGGGCTAATCTTGGCGTAAACACACAGCGACGAAATCAGACCGATGTTGGGACCCTCGGGGGTCTCGATGGGGCACAAACGACCATAGTGGGTGTAGTGTACATCTCGAACCTCAAAGCCCGCCCTATCGCGGCTCAGACCACCGGGACCAAGTGCCGACAGACGGCGCTTGTGGGTAACCTCAGCCAGAGGGTTGGTCTGGTCCATGAACTGCGAGAGCTGGTTGGTGCCGAAGAAGCTGTTGATAACGCTCGACAGGGTCTTGGCATTAATCAGGTCGATGGGCTTGAACTGCTCGCTGTCCCTAACATTCATCCTCTCGCGGATGGTGCGGGCCATGCGGATGAAACCAATCGAGAACTGGTTGCTCAGCTGCTCACCAACGGTCCTCACTCGACGGTTCGACAAGTGGTCGATATCGTCCACATCGGCCTTCGAGTTGATGAGCTCGATGAGGTAACGGATGATGGCGATGATGTCCTCACGGGTCAACACCCTTACCTCGGGGTTAATCTCCAGACCCAGCTTCTTGTTGATGCGGAAGCGGCCAACCTTACCCAGGTCATAGCGCTTGTCGCTGAAGAAGAGCTTGTCGATTACATCCTTTGCGGTAGCCTCATCTGGTGGCTCCGAGGAGCGCAGCTGGCGGTAGATGTAAACCACGGCCTCTTTCTCCGTGTTGCAGGTATCTTTCTGGAGTGTATTGTAGATAATCGAGTAGTCAACGCCCGACTCGTTCTCTTTGTGGAGAAGGATGGTCTTCACACCCACCTCCATAATCTGCTCGATGTGCTCCTCCTGAAGCTCAGTCTCGCGCTCGAGAATGGTCTTGTGGCGAACGATGGGCATCACCTCACCGGTATCCTCGTCCACGAAGTCCTCCCAGCTGGTCTTCACGATGCGAGCCGCAAGTTTGCGACCGAGGTTCTTCTTGAGGTTTGCTTTGGTCACCTTCACCTCGTCTGCCAAGTCGAAAATCTCGAGAATCTCCTTGTCGGCCTCGAAACCGATGGCACGCAGCAGGGTGGTTACGGGCAACTTCTTCTTACGGTCGATGTAGGCATACATCACATTGTTGATGTCGGTTGCGAACTCAATCCACGAACCCTTGAAGGGGATGATTCGTGCCGAGTAGAGCTTGGTACCGTTGGTGTGGACACTCTGGCCGAAGAATACACCGGGCGAACGGTGGAGCTGCGATACCACTACACGCTCGGCGCCGTTGATGACGAATGTACCGCCGGGGGTCATGTAGGGGATAGTGCCGAAGTATACATCCTGAATCTGGGTTGCGAAATCTTCGTGGTCGGGGTCGTTGCACACGAGTTTGAGCTTCGCTTTCAGGGGCACGCTGTAGGTGAGGCCCATCTCCAAACACTCCTCGATGGAGTAGCGGGGGGGATCGATGTAGTAGTCAATAAACTCCAGACTAAAGTTGTTGCGAGTATCCGAAATGGGGAAATTCTCGGAGAAAACTTTGTAGAGTCCCTCGTTTTTGCGATTCTCGGCTGTGGTGTCTAACTGGAAAAAGTCGTGGAATGATTTGAGCTGCACCTCCAAAAAGTCGGGATAGGCCATCCTGTGGGAGATGGAGGAGAAGCTAATTCGTTTGTTTGCGTTTGAGGACATTGTCTGCAAAATTTTTTTGGAAAGATTTTATCTCGGGGCGGCCGCTTTTTCTCGACCTTCACCCTCATTGGGAGCTCAACTCTTGTTGACCTTGCCTCTGCCTTTCGAGCAACCGCCGCTTTCGCTGCGGCCCTGCACCTTTTCGGCAACCCGACCTTCGAAACCTCTGCGGCCCTCGATAATGCTGCTGGCAGGTCTGTTTTTTGGCTCCCGGGGTTCAACCCCTAATGTCGCTTTTTTGTTTGGCCTCGGGCGCGTATATATACACGCGCGCGCCCTCGGCGCAAGATAGTTCCTCGGCCCACCGACCAAGGAACATCCTATTACACAGCCACTTATAGGCTGTGTGATAACACCTAACCTAAAGTTGGCTTCGCGCCCTACTTTTTAGACGCGAAAAAGGCATAGAGCTTATTTGCATAAGCTCTATACCCAGTATGGAGTAAGGTTATAGTCTAAACTATTTAACCTCAACCTCTGCACCTGCGTCCTCAAGAGCGGCTTTGAGTGCCTCAGCCTCCTCTTTCGAGATGCCCTCTTTGATAGCCTTAGGAGCAGCGTCAACCAAGTCTTTCGACTCTTTCAGACCGAAGCCGGTAGCCTCTTTAACTGCCTTTACAACTGCGATCTTAGCCTGACCAGCGCTTACGAGAATAACATCGAACGAAGTCTTCTCAGCGGGTGCAGCTGCCTCTGCAGCGGCGGGAGCAGCAACTGCAACAGCTGCAGCTGCGGGCTCAATACCGTACTCCTCTTTGAGGATGGTTGCCAACTCGTTTACCTCTTTAACAGTCAAGTTTACCAACTCTTCTGCCAATGCTTTAATATCTGCCATAGTTTTGTATTAGATTAAATTGTTTTACTTCGTGGTTTGTGTTTTGTTTGGAAAAATTAATTTCTTTCTTCGAGTGCCTTTACGATGCCAGCAACTTTCTCACCAGCGTTGCCCTTGAGTGCCGAAACGACATTCTTGATGGGCGACTGGAGCAGAGCAACGATGTCGCCAATAAGCTCCTCACGCGATTTGATGTTGCAAAGCATATCGAGATTGTTGTCGCCGACATAGATGCAATCCTGTACATAAGCGGCCTTCAAAATGGGCTTCTCGCAACCTTTGCGGAACTCTTTGATAACCTGTGCAGGAGCCTTGCTACCCTCGGAGAACATAATCGACGAAGTGCCTTTCAGAACCTCGACAAGACCAGCATCTGCCTTCTCTACTGCCTCAAGCGCTTTGATGAAGAGGGTGTTCTTTACCATCACCAGCTTCACGCCTTTCTCGAAGCATTTGCGACGCAACTGAGCAGTCTGCTCGGCGTTCAGAGCCTCGATGTCAGCAATGTAGAAGTTTGCATACTGGTTGAGTTGCTCGGTCAGGCCTTCAATAACTATTCTTTTTTCTTCCCTTGTCATAGCTCAATGTTTTTTACTATTTGAAATCGAGTGATTTGGGGTCAATCTGGAGACCGAGACTCATTGTTGTAGAGAGATAGATACTAAGCATATAAGTACCTTTGGCTGCGGCGGGTTTCAGCTTGTGAATCATGTCGATGAACGCGTTAGCGTTGTCAACAATCTTCTCCTCGCTGAACGAAATCTTACCAACTGCCGAGTGAACAATACCGTACTTGTCGACCTTGAAGTCAATCTTACCGGCCTTCACCTCCTGAACAGCTTTGGCAACATCCATAGTCACGGTACCGGTTTTGGGGTTGGGCATAAGGCCACGGGGACCCAGAATACGACCCAAAGCACCTACCTTTGCCATTACATTGGGAGTACAGATGATGGTATCAACGTCGGTCCAACCGCCCTTGATCTTCTCAACATACTCGTCAAGACCTACATAGTCTGCACCTGCCTCACGGGCCTCATTCTCCTTGTCGGGAGTACAGAGAACCAACACACGCACGGTCTTACCGGTGCCGTGGGGAAGGGTTACTACGCCACGAACCATCTGGTTTGCCTTACGGGGGTCAACACCCAGACGAACATCAACATTTACCGAAGCATCGAACTTAGTGAAAGTAATCTCTTTCAGAAGAGCTGCGGCCTCGCTAAGCTTGTAGAGCTTTCCGGGCTCCACTTTAGCGAGCATTGCTTTTTGATTTTTTGTCAACTTACTCATCTTCTTCTAAATCTAATTACTTTGCAGGAACCTCGCCTACGACGGTGATACCCATACTGCGTGCAGTACCTGCTACCATGCGCATAGCAGACTCCAAAGTGAAGCAGTTCATATCGCTCATCTTG
>JAGBZI010000101.1 GCA_017628305.1 Tidjanibacter sp. | reverse complement strand
TGCCGGCGATGGTGATAACACCTCTCTGCGGCTTAGCCAAGGCGGCGATGGTTCGTAGCAGTGTGCTCTTACCCGTACCGTTGCGGCCGATGAGTGCCGTGAGCTCGCCCCAGCCGAAGCCTACGCTGGCGTCGGCCATCAGTACCCTCTCGCCATAGCCGAGGGTAACACCATGGAGCTCAATGGTATATATTCTCTTCATCTGGTCACTCATAGGGCTACATCATCATTTTGCGGTTGCGGAATATGACAATCATCACTATGGGGATACCTACAAGTGCCGACACGGTGTTGATGGGTAGAGTCACATCATCCTTGGGCAGAGCCGTAGCTATGTCGCACAGCAGCATGATGGTTGTGCCCGAGAGCATCGTGGCGGGCACAAGCACGCGGTGGTCTGCCTCGCGGAACATCATCCTCGCAATGTGTGGCACAGCGAGTCCCACAAAGCCAATGGGGCCGCAGTAGGCGGTGGTAGTACCCGCAAGGAGCACCGTGGTGAGCGTCACCATAAATCGCGTACGCTTGATATTCAAGCCCATAGTGCGGGCATAGTTCTCGCCAAGGAGCATGATATTGAGCGGCTTGATGAGCAGCACCGAGAGCACCAATCCCACCACCACAATGGGTGCTACAATGGCGAGCTGCGAGAGGGTGCCCCCCCCCAGCGAGCCCATGGTCCAAACGACATAGGACTTCAGAGCCCCCTCGGGCGAGAGGTACTGCATAATCTCCACAAGTGCCGAAGCTGCACTGCCAAACATCATGCCGAGGATGAGCACCGTCATGATATTCTTAATCCTCGCCGTCACCGCCATAACCACCACCATGATGGCAGCCGAGCCAATCCAAGCAGCACCGGCAACACCTATATTCTGCACCACAGGGTCGGAGGTGGAGATGCCCAACAGCGGGAGTCCCAAGAGCATTATCGACACACCAAGGCTTGCTCCCGAGCTGACTCCCAGCACATAGGGGCCTGCCAGCGGGTTGCGGAAGAGGGTCTGCATCTGAAGGCCCACGGTGGAGAGTGCCGCACCCGCAAGGAGAGCCATCACCGCCTTGGGCAATCGGAAATTGCGCACAATAAGCCCCATGGTATCGCCCTCTGCCCCTCCGTGCCACACACCGCGCCACACATCCGCAAGGGGTATGGCCACACTGCCCACAGCCAAGTCGACCAGAAAGAGTACCACGGTCGCCACAGCAAGCAGCAGGTAGAGTATGGTGTGTTGTCGTTTCATCGGAGTTGTTTATAGTAGTAGAGGGTGTGTCCTTGTGCCATTTCGGGGTGGAGGATAGCAATCATGTCGGCCAGCACAATGTCGGCACGCAGGGCTCCACTCTCCCAGAAATCGCTCCCTCCCGCCTCTGTTCGGCGGGCGTTGCAGTTGTACACCCTTCGGGCCCTAATCACCTTAGTATTAGCAAACTTGGGGTTGTTGGCCACCAGCGCCTCGAGGCTCTCGAACTCGTTGGGATGGAGCCAATAGTCGGCCTGCGCGAGGAATACATAGGCGCTCTCGCCACTGATGGGGCGACTCAGCGACCCGCCACCGCCACGGCACACATACTCGCCACCGGCATCCTCAATCAGCCTCACAACATAGCTATCGTCGGCAGGCACAAACCATATATCCTTATAGGGCGAATTGAGCATCACTTTAGGTCGTCCCTCGAAACTGAGGGCCGCCAAGCGCAGGCTCTCATACCTCTCGGCAATGTCGCCAAAGAGCTCCTCGGCATCCTCCCTGCAATCCATCACCTCGCCGAAAGCCACCACCCACTCACTCTTTCCCAGAGGGGTGAGCTCGGTGTGGTCGGCTATGTATATATAAGGTATACCAAGTTCGGTCAGTTTTGCAGACATCGAGCCATTCTCACCCGTGGTGCCATAGATGAAAACCACATCGGGTCGCAAGGATGCAAGCACCTCGTAGTTGATGTTAGCATCGTAGCCCACCTCGCGCACACTGCCCTCAGCAAGTCCCTCCGTCACCGTGGAGTTGGAGATGTAGTCTGCACCACTAACCCCAACAACCCTCTCGACACATCCCACAGCATCGAGAAATGCGAGATGGCTCGAGGACATACACACAATTCGGCGTGGGTTGGACTTCACAGTCATTCCGCGGAACCCTTGGGGGGCCTTCTCGCCGTCGCGGGAGATGAAAACCTCCTTCACAACCCCCTCCGAACCTGGCCAAGGGGAGAGAACTCGCAAAACGGTGGAGGTACCCTCGGTGGCCACAATCTCGTAGCCGCGAGCCGAATGGGGGGCATAGATTACTTCGCCCCACTCCAACTCGGCACCACCGCCTGCGGGACATCCCACAAGCAGCAGCGAGGCCATCATCAAGAGTATATATCCCACAAATCTCTGCATAGACCACAAAGATACTAAAAAATTCAGAAATCAAAAATCACTCGGAAAGCGAGCATCAACCGTCGCAGACTGTCCCTCGGAAAAGTTGATAATGAGCGGAGAATTTCGGCAAAAAAGTTACCCTCCCGTTGCAAAATATCAAAAAAACATTATAACTTTGTGGTACAAAAATGTAATAATTACAAAAAACAAACAATAGAACATATTATTTCACATAAACAAACTTACTCGAAACAATGAAACGACTATTCTTCGCACTATTAATTGCTGCTGCCGCACTCATGGTAAGCTGCAACAACGGTCAGGACCCCGAGCCCAACCCCAATCCCGACACAGAAGAACCCTTCTACGGCTTCAATTTCGAGAGGTTCTCCATCACCAACCTCGGCGATATGTCGGGCAATGGCAAGACTCAGTTCGTAGTACAAATGTCCACCATCGACGAGTTCAACACCATCACCCGTATGATGTCGGCCTACATAGAGAGCGACAAGGTTGCCGCCAACGGCGCAATGCCCGAGGGCACCTACGACCTTCTTGAGGGCGAGTATGACGAGAATGTCACCGGTTCGCAGTACATCTACCTCGATGGCAATAAAATTGTTTACGGCGTAATCTCCGAGGGTACTCTCGAGGTTAAACGCACCGAGTACGGCTACCGCTTCACCGTCACTGCCAGTGGCTACAACGGCGTGGATGGCGAGATTATCCACGAGGTTCAATGCCGCTACGAGGGCCTCATTGGCGAGGTGGGCACCAACAGGTATAGAGTCACCGATGTTTCGGCTGCCTACATGGGCGTTACCGACGGCGTACCCTACTGGAATGTGCAGATGGCCACCACCGACAACCGCATCATCCTCCTATATGTCAACACCTTCGAGGACAACTTCGAGGCGGGTATCCCCACCTATAACTACAACATCCAGTCGCCCTACCCATCGCCCGAGCCCGGCAGCGTAGACTGCACCTACGAGAGCTACAATGGCTACAGCGGTTCGATTGTCTATGTGGAGAACGCCGATGGCACCTACGCGCCCGAGAAAATGGTGGTCTATGGCAATGTGGAGATTACCAACAACGGCAACAACAACTACGACTTCAAAGTGGTCTTCTACGACAACACCTTCATCCCCCGAGTGGCAACCTACTCCGGCGAAATTGAGTGTGTAAACTACAATGTAAGCGAGGAGCTCGAGACCTTCTCCTACCTCACATACTACGGTGGCAACAAGTGGGTTGTAATGTTGGGCAACTCCATCACCGACCTCGCACCCGTAATCTACTGCTACGGACCCGAAGGCCTCTCCTTTGAGGATGGCTTGGCAAGCGGCACCTACAATGTCGCCGAAAACTACACCGACTTCTACAAGGTGGCAAGCGGCACCCCCTTCACCATCGTTCCCGGCTTGTCCGAGGGCACCAAATACAAAGGAGGTTCGATTTTCTACACCTACGATTGGACTCAAGTATGGGATGTAGTGGGATATGGCAGCATGGATGTTGTTAACCACGGCGACGGCACCTACGACATTCAGCTTGAGCTCGGCGGCGCTTTCGGCAATGTTTACGCCGAGATGGACCACAGCGGCGCAATCGACGAGATTGACGACCAGAGCCCCAAATCGGTTGCCCCCGCAAAAGCAGCTGCAAAACCCGCCACCTTCAAGGCCAACTTCGACCGCAAGACTATCCACCAATTCGACACCCCCGCTCTTCCCCTTCGTTAGGAGAGGAGGTAAGACCAACTGATAACCATGCTCAACCCGCCTAATCGGTGGGTTGAGTTTTTTTGTGCCCACCCCCTATGTTTACCGAAAAAATGCTACCTTTGCCCCTCCAAAAATAATCGCCACACAATGTCGAAGACACTCTCACTCTCGGACCACTTCACCACCTCAAGGCTGCTGCGCTACACGCTCCCCACGGTGGTTATGATGATTGCCACCTCCATTTATAGTGTGGTGGACGGCATCTTTGTGTCGAACTTTGTGGGCAAAACCCCCTTTGCGGCGGTCAACATCATCTGGCCCATCTTCATGGTCATCGGTTCGGTGGGCTTCATGATGGGGGCCGGCGGCAGCGCTCTGGTGGCCAAAATCCTCGGCGAGGGCGACACTCAGCGTGCCAACCGCACATTTTCGCTGATTGTCTACACCACCCTCGCTGCAGGCATCACCCTGAGCCTTATCACCTTTATCCTGCTGCGACCCATCAGTGCGGCACTCGGTGCCGAGGAGGAGATTTTGGAGTGCTGCGTGAGGTATGGGCGCATACTGCTCATTGCACTCCCCACATTTCTGCTTCAGGGGATGTTTCAACCCTTCATGGTGGCGGCCGACAAACCCTCATTGGGGCTCAAGATAGCCCTGATGGCGGGTGCTACAAACATCCTCTTCGACTACCTCCTGATTATCCCCTGTAACCTCGGGCTGGAGGGTGCAGCCATCGCCACAGCCCTCAGCCAATGCGTGGCGGGCATCGTTCCCTTTATCTACTTCCGCCGACCCAACAACAGCCGCCTCCACTTGGGGGCTACACGCTGGGATGGCACCGCCATCGGACAAACATGCCTCAACGGCTCCTCGGAGATGGCTACAAACATCTCCACCTCCATTGTGGTCATGCTCTACAACTACCAACTGCTCCGCCATATTGGCGAGGATGGCGTGGCGGCCTACGGCGTGATTGGCTATGTGCTATTCATCTTCATCGCCGTATTCCTCGGCTACTCCACAGGGTCGGCACCCATCGTGAGCTACAACTATGGAGCACAACGCCACGAGGAGCTACGAGGAGTTGTGTGGCGTAGTTTCCGCATCATTGTGGCCCTCTCCATGGGGCTCACCATCACTGCCGAGCTACTCGCACCCGCCCTATCTCATCTTTTTGTGGGCTACGACAAAGAACTCTATGCCCTCACCCTCCGTGCACTACGCATCTACTCGCTGTCGTTCCTGCTCTGCGGAGTAAACATCTACACATCATCCCTCTTCACTGCCCTCAATAATGGGGTTGTGTCGGCCATCGTCTCCTTCTCGCGCACGCTCGTTTTCGAGTCGGGGGCTGTGCTGCTCATCCCCCTTGTGCTCGGCATCGACGGCATCTGGTGGGCGGTTAGTTTTGCCGAGGGTGCGGCATTGGTCATGAGTATAGCCTTTGTGGTGCGCTACCGCCACCGCTACAATCTCGCATGACACACCAAGGGCCCACCCAACACAGGTGAGCCCCTTTTAGTATTCAACTATTTAAAGTTGAGAGTGTCACTGCTCAATCATCAAGTCGTCGCTCTCGGCGGGAAGTTGTTTGGCAGTTTTGATGCCAAGCGCCTTGATATCATCGGCCCTCTTGAGCACATTGCCGGGGCCAGAGGATAGCTGACCATAGGCCTTATCATAGCTCTTGGTAGCCCTCTGGAGGGCATTGCCCACATCGCTGAAACTCTCCACAAAACCACACAGTTTGTCGTAGAGTTTTCCGGTCTCCTCGGCAATTCTCAGCGCATTCTTCGTCTGTTTATCGCGCGTCCACAGCTGATACATAAGTTTCAGCACCGAGATGAGGTGAGTGGGGCTGATAATCACAACATGCTGCTGGTATGCCCTATCCCACAGGTCGGGGTCGGCATTCATGGCCGCCATGTAGGCCCCTTCGTTGGGGATAAACATCATCACAAAGTCGGCCGCATCCTTCACATAGCGCTGATACTGCTTGCCCGTGAGCTCCTTCACATGGCCCACCACCGACTGAAGATGTGCCGCCAGAGCCCTCTGTCGCTCCTCATCACTCGTGGCGTTCACATAGTTGACATAGGCTGTGAGCGACACCTTGGAGTCGATGACTATATGTTTGCCCTCGGGCAGGTGGAAGATTACATCGGGGCGCAGCAGGTTATTTTCCTCGCCCACAATCTTCGAGCCGTCGTCATTGGTAGTGGCCTGTACAGTGAAGTTCACACCCTCCTCCAAGCCCGACTTCTCGAGTATCTGGCGGAGAATCATCTCGCCCCAATCGCCTTGCACCTTACTGTTGCCGCGCAGAGCCTCTGTGAGTTCGCGGGCCTCGCGGGAGATGGTGGCATTGAGCTCGGTGAGCTCCTTGAGGCTCGAGCGAAGCGACTTCACCTCGCTCACCTCGTTGGTGTAGCACTCCTCTATCTTCTTCTGAAGGCCATCGAGGTTTGCCCTGAAGGGGGCCAAAATCTCGCCCAAGCGTTGCTCGTTGTTCTCCTTGAAAGTTTTGCTCTTCTCCTCCAAGATGGCCGACGCCAACTCCTTGAAACTCTGCTCACTCTCGCGACGCATAGCACTCCTCTGCTCGCTCTCCTGACGGATTTTCTCATTGAGGCGTGCATTCTCGGCCGCAAGCTCGCCGAGCTCCTTGCGCTGCTGCTCCTCGCGCTCCACGATGGGACGCAGGCTCTCCACACGCTCCTCCAAGCGGGCATTCTCCACATTCAGTCGGCTCCTCTCGCCCTCGAGGGTGGCGATACGCTCACCGCGTGTTTGACTCTCCCCACGGAGAACCCCACACTCCTCACGGAGCCCTTCGCACTCCTGTCTGCACCTCTCCAATTCGCGACGCGAGGGGTGGAGGTAGAGGGTGAGGGTCACCCCAAAGGCCATGGCCACCGCTGCGATGGCAACTACTACAACAATCTCCATATATCTTTCTATTTTGGGTTGTTCTTTGTTAATCACTACTTATCCATAACACCATTGAGCTCTCGTGTGCGCTCCATATCGAGTGCTGCGGCGAGAATCGAGAGGGGGTGCATAACCCTCTTGGAGGTGGAGCGTTCGATGTTCCACTTGCAGCTTTCGCAGTCGGTGGCGACCACCTCGGCTCCCGAGGCCTCAATGAGGTCGAACAGGGGGCGGCCAATAGCTTGCGAGTAGTCGTAGTTCTCGCGCTTGAAACCATAGGTGCCCGCCATTCCACAGCACCTCGAGGGGAGCATCTCCAACTCCAAACCCGGCACAAGGCGCAGCAGCGAGGTGGAGTATATGGCCCACCCCAGACGCTCTATATGGCAGGCCGAGTGGTAGGCCACACGCATGCGGAAATCCTCCCTGAAGGCAAATTTTATATTACCCCTCTCCCATTGGCGGAAGAGGAAACGGGTGATGAGGGTGATGGAGTCCTTCACATCCTCATTGTCGAGCCCCAAAAGATACTGATACTCGTCGCGCAAGGCAAAGGTACAGCTCGAGGAGGTGGCAACCACCTTGTCGCCCTCGGCCACAGCCCTCCGGATGGCAACAAGGTTGCGTTTAGCATCGCGCATGGCGCGCTCCTTGCGCCCATTGGCAATCTTCACCATTCCGCAGCACCTCTCGCCCTCCAGCAATCTCACGCCATAGCCCACCGCGTTGAGCACCTCCACCAACTCACGGCCCAAAGCGGGGTCGTTATAGTTGGCATAGCAGCCGTGGAAGTAGCTCACACGCCTACTATAGCAACTCTGTTTCTCGGCGGCCTCGCGGCGAAACCACTCCTCGAAGCTCTCCTCTGCGTAGCGTGGCAGGGTGTGGCGGTGGTCGATGCCAACCATACTCTCCAACCCTCGGCGAAACCTCTCACTCTCCAGCGAACGATTTACCAACCCCGACATGCGGGTAGCAACACTGCCCACACTGACGGTGCTCGACAGCAACATATCCCTCACAGTGGGGAGTCCCTTGCGGTTGCGCACCTTAGCGAGGGCGATGATGTCGCCAATCCTCACCCCCGAGGGGCACGAAATCTCACATCGTTTGCAATTGAGGCAGTAGTTGAGCCCCTCGTCGTAGTACATCGGCTCCTTAAGGCGGTAGCGCTCTCCGTCGGGACCCGACTGTTTAGGGCCCGGATAGAGCGGATTGACCTCCACCATGGGGCAATAGAGGGTACAGATGGTACACTTGGTACACTGCTCAAAGTTGTTTTCGCTGATATTTTTGTGCTCGAGTTTCATCAGGTTGCAGGTTGTTAGGAAGTTTTCAATCAGTGGGGGTCATTCGCGGGTCACCCTGTGGCCGAGAATCTCCTCGGCAGCCCTCAGGGCTGTGGCTACAACCACTCCCGCTCCACACCCCTCCTTCACAGGGTCGGCTCCGGCCAACACAGCCCCCACAACATGGAGGTTGTGAACCTCGCCCCCGTCAATCGTGGGTCGCAGGTGGCCATCGACCTTCACACCAAATCGTTGGAAGGGCTGGGTGTCGAGAATGTGGCGCGCAGTCCACTCCTCCCTACTCGCGGCCGCGGAGATATCGAGCCCGAAGAGAGGTTCGAATATCCCCTCGGGGGTGGAATCCAATCCGTGGCTAAAGAAGCTACCCGTGGAGAGCACAAAGTTATCGGCCGTGAACTCCTCGTCGCGATGTTTCACAGTGCGGAGAGCCACGATGCGCCCCTCCTCTGCGCGGTAGTCTGTCACACGGTCACCCAATATATAGTCGCCGCCAAGTCGGGTAAACTCCTCAACCAGCAAGCGTTGCATCCTCACACCGGGCACCGACGCCGAGGCGGTAGCCACCACCCTCACATCACTGCCCAGCAGCTCCCTGAAGCGCTCAAAAGGCTCGCTGCTCTCGAGCCCAAAGACTGCGGGCAAGAGCACAAGCTCCTCATCCTCAATAAGCCCCCTCACTTTATGGGCAAGCCTCTCCAGCACGGGGCCCACCAACACCCTCGAGATGTTGGCCGCCCTCATCTCCGTGGCACTCTCCCTCAAGCGAGCCAATTCGTCCAGACCCACCGACACCACACGGCACGCTGCACCACACCTCTCCAATCCGGCCGCCACAAACTCGGGATAGAAGTCGAGGTAGCCCTCCAGAGCCACCACAAGCACCCTCCGTCCCTCAATCTCGCCACGGCTGGCAAAGGTGACATACTCACTCATGGTGAGCCATGCGGGGCGCAGAGCCCCCGTGGGCGAAAGGCGCAGGTGGTTCCTACGATGGTCGCCCACAAGCGCCACCCCTGCCCTCTCGAATATCTCCTTCGTAGCACCCAAATATCGCTCCAGATGCTCACTTCCCACACTATTGTAGGGGTGGTCGGAATGGCTCTCGGCAAGTTTTACAATAGCCTCATAACCATCCGCATAGAGCTCCAATGAGCCCGAAAGGAAGTGGAGAGCACTGCGACCGGCCGAGATGATGGCCACACGCTGCCCATTGCGGGCAAGTGCTATGCCGCTCACAAGGCCTCCAAGGCCGCCTCCAACTATCAGTGTGTCGTATCTCATGTTGCCCTACTCCTCCTTCTTATCACTATCATTATTCCTGTCGCCAAGTCCACACACACCGTCGTAGAACCACTGGGTGAACTGCGCCTCCACAAGCGACGCACCCCACGCCACCGGCCTTACACCCCTCCAGCGCTCGTCGATAAACCCTGCAACATCGGCCAAGGCACCCTCGGCATCGCCCCTCATCTCGGCCATAACACCCGCAGCCCTCATGGCACACAAGTGGCCCTGACAAGTACCCATTCCGAGCCTTGTGCGGCGACGCAGGTCGACCAAATGGTCGGCATTGAGGCTCTCGATGGCATAGCGTATCTCGGCCACCGACACCTGCTCGCACTCACACACAAGTGCCCTATCCTTACTCCTCTCAAACCTGATATTCTCTGCCATATCGCCATGGCGACCACGAGCCCCCTTCTCACCCGCACGGAGCGACAGAAACTCCTTGCGCCCCCTACGGCTGGCCCCTTTGAGCTCCTCCTTGGAGCCGGGCAGAGGTGTGGTAGCTGTGGTGCAGAGAGAGGTGATGCCCAACTTGCGACAGACAAGGTCGGTAGCCCTCTCGGCCATCAGTCGGTAGGTCATCAACTTGCCTCCCGTGATGGTCACAAGCCCCTCCAAGCCATCCCTCTCGGCGTGGTCGAGGCAGACAATACCCCTCGAGATGCTGCGGCCCAGAGGGTCGTTATCGTCAGCCACCAACGGGCGCACACCCGCATAGGCCCTCAGAATTCGGGTCGTAGCAAGGCTGGGGCACAGCTTCGTGCCCTCGCGAAGAAGTACATCGACCTCCTCGGCCGTAACCTCATTGAGGTCTATCTCGTCAAAGGAGATGCGCTTGGAAGTGGTGCCGATAAGCGAAATGGTGTCGCCCGGCACAAGGATATCGGCGTCGGCAGGTTTGCGGCAACGGTTGATAACCATGTGGTTCACCCTGTGGCCAAAGACCAGCAACGACCCCTTGGCAGGGAACATCGCAATCTCCACACCCGCACGACGGGCAATCAAGTGACCCCAAATGCCCGCAGCATTCACCACTATGCGGCAGTAGACCTCGCGCTGCTCGCCTGTGGCCGCATTGCGCACCCTCACACCCACAATCCTGTCGCCCTCCCTCAAGAGCTCCACGACCTCGTGGTAGGTGAGCACCTCGGCACCATGGAGGCGTGCATCGAGCACATTGGAAGCGACAAGGCGGAAGGGGTCGATGGATGCGTCGGGCACCCTCACAGCCCCCACAATCGAGGGATTTACCGCAGGCTCCATGGCAAGCGCCTCGGCGGGGTCGAGCCTCTCGGCCTCGATACCCACACGATGGCACGACTCCACAAAGAGTCGCTGGTAGTCGAGGTCATCCTCGGGAAGGGTGATGAAAAGGCCGTCGGTGGGCTCCACGCAATGGCGGGCGATACGGCGCAAGATGTGGTTCTCGCCCACACACTCGGCAGCCGACTCTGGGTCGGTGACGGCATAGCGGGCGCCACTGTGGAGCAGTCCGTGGTTGCGACCCGAGGCACCCGTTGCCAAATCGTGACGCTCGACAAGGAGCA
The DNA here is from genome assembly GCA_017628305.1 of Tidjanibacter sp. Lineage (GTDB taxonomy): Bacteria > Bacteroidota > Bacteroidia > Bacteroidales > Rikenellaceae > Tidjanibacter. The sequence continues at coordinate 10,184 of JAGBZI010000101.1, read as the reverse complement.
CACGAAGGCCACGCAGAGCGCAGTCGCGGGCAACACCTGCACCCGTAACTCCGCCGCCTACAACGACCACATCATACTCTTTATTTCTTGCCATTCTTACTCTAAACTGCTTCACACCCGTCCGGAGTGCATCATTATAACCTACAAATATAAGACTATTTTTCGGTTTATCACTCCCGACAAGACATTACAATATATATTTTAGTGTTGACTATTTAGAGAATGTATTTTATCTTTGCGGTCGTTATTTGAATAACAACAAACTTAATATACAAAATCCTGTTATGAAAAAACTCTTTCAAATGATGGCCCTTCTGCTCACCGCGGCGGTGGCCGCAGTGGCTTGCAAGCCCGAGCCCATTCCCGAGCCCGAAGAGCCAAAAACTACCGTAGAGATTGATGAGAGCATCGATGTGGCCCCCGAGGGTGGCAACTATCTGCTCGAGTACTTCGTGGACAACCTTTCGGGTACTCTCTCGGCAACCACCGAGGCCACTTGGATTTCGGATGTAGCTCTCTCCGACTACACCCTCACCTTTGTTGCTGCCAACAACCTCGGCAAGAGTGCAGCCAGCCGTGAGGCCAACATCGACATCAAATGTGGTGAGGAGGTTCTGGCATCTGTAGCTGTCAAACAGGCTTCCGAGGGCGAGCTCACGCTCCAAATGGAGGTGTCGAACATCTCGCCCGAGAGTATTGATGTGACCGTAACCCCCTCCAATGATAATATGACCTATTTTATTGGTATCGCCCCCAAAGCATTTATCGAGGAGATGGGTGGTGTGGATGCCTATGTGCTCATCGACGCCGAGGCCTACCGTACAAGCTTCTATGGCGACATTCTCGACGACTACCTCGCAAAGGGTACTACCACCAAGACTATAACCATCCAGGGCGCCCCAGAGGAGCCTATGTGGGTCTATGTTGCCGGACTTTCGAGGGCTGCCGACAAGACTCGCACACCCATCGTGACCACCAAGGCTCAGCACTACGAGTTCCAGTTCCTCCCCTATCCTGAGCTCTCGCTCCAAAGCTACTCGGTGGATTTCACCGCCGACGAGAGTGGTACCTACTCAATCCCCTACTCCATCGACTACCCCATCGAGGGTCAGGAGCTCACCTTCACCCTCGCCGACGGCGGTGAGAACTGGATTCACAACATCCGTGTGGAGGATCGCAAAATACTCTTCGACTTCGACGCCAACCCCTACCCCATTGAGCGTAGCACCCAACTCGAGGTGGCCTACAAATACTCTCCATCGTGTATCTTCGATATCCGTCAGGCCGCCGGTATCGAGATGACCAATGTGGAGTTTGAGATTACCGCCGTGGAGCTCCACTACGACCGAGTAGTGGTGGACTGCACCCCCTCAAACAGCGATGTGAAATATATTGTCGGCGCCGTGGCAAAGATGGATTTCGAGGGCGCTCCCTACGATGGCGACTCGACCAAAATCCCCGAGTTTGACCTCGCATCGAGCTACCCCTCCTATGTCATAGCACAGGGCAAAACCGAGGGCATTACACTCAACCATACCGCCATCAGCTACGACCCCCAGTGGTACATCTACGCCTACGCTATTGACGACGCCGAGCAGAGGGCCATATCGACAGTTACAATGGAGCTCGTAACCCTCGTGGAGGATAGGCCCTACTTCGTGTGGGAAGACTCTCGCATCTCTTCCAACGCCATCAGCGTGGACAACACTGAGCAGACCATCACAGTTAAATATAAGGTGGAGAACGCACACGCCACCGGTGTGGTAACCGTGGATGACCCCTACGATGATGTTCTCATAAAAGGTGCCGACGGCAAGCGCATCACCCACGACCCCGTAGCTCAGACCATCACCTTCACCGTAAGTGCCAACACCACCAAAAAGAGCCGCTCTACCTATGCATATCTGACCTACTACTCCTCGGAGGACGACAAGTCGTCGGATGCAAATATTTCGCTCAAAATCAACCAGAAACGATAAAATTAAAACCAACACAATACTATGAAACTACTCAAATACATTGCCATCGCATTGGGCGTATTGACCATGGTGGCCTGTGGTCCCGACAACAACGGCGACACCAACAACAACCACCACACCAACAAGGAGAACAACAATAATAACGAGGACCGTTTCGTCCTCGAGGATGGAACCATCCTCCTGAACAACTGCCCCGGCGGCATCTATTTCGGTGACTTCTGGGACGAGGGCATTGCCGACTACTACTTCTTGCTCAGCAACGACACCAAGATTGGCCAGACTGCGCAGGGCTTTGAAGTACCTATGACCCCCGGTCGTACCCTTCTCTTCATCGACATCTGGGCTGACCTCTCCAAGGACCACACCAACCCCATCATCCCCGAAGGTACCTACCGTATGGGCGACAAGAGGGGCCAGAATATCCTCACCTCCGAGTTTACCCTCGCCACCCAGAACCTCGAGAAGGTGGGTGAGCAGTACCGCATTGTTGACATCTACTTCAGCGATGGCACCCTCGTGGTAACCCACACCGACAAGGGTTACCGTATGGAGGCCTCCTTCACAACAACCGAGGGCGAGTCTATGAAATTCCTCTTCGAGGGCGAGGCAACTCTCGAGGACAAGAGCAACGACGAGGAGTATAACCCCGAGCTCGACGGCAACTATGAGATGATACCCAGCATTGGCCACACCTATCTTTATCAGTCCTATGAGAATTGCGACAACCATGTACTGATGCTCTTCACCACCGACAATCTCACCTATGACAAAGTCCATGTGAACGAGCCCGGTGCAATGATGATGCTCGACCTCTACAACACCCCCGGTAAGGGACTCGCAGGCACCTACAGGTTGGGCGATGTGAGCGACAAGGGTATCTTGACCAAAGAGCCCGGCGTATTCTGCCCCGGTAGGATGTATGGCGCATCCACCGCACTTGGCAGCTTCCTCGAGAGGGTGAACAACGACATGAGTGTGGAGCATGCAGTCTTCGTGGACGGCCAACTCACCATCACTGAGAATGGCGACGGCACCCACACCATAGTCGGCTCCTTTACCACCGGCAACGAGGGCACCGTGAGCGTCAACTGGACCGGCTCGCTCATTGACCACATGGAAGATAAGAATAAGGATAATTAGTAGTCCGATATACTCAAAACAACGAGGGGACTTCCAATCGGAAGTCCCCTCGTTGTTTGTTGTCGGTTATTTTAAAGGGTCTTTTAGAGCCGTTAGGGAGTAATCCGTTTTCAATTCCCAATTACCTAATTCTGTCGAGCGAGCGCACAAGGCGTTCGTCCTTCAGGATGCCGCGAATGGCCAGCAGCGTCAGGATGACACACACAAGGGGGAAAAATGTGGCCGTCTGCATGTTTGCCACAGCAACCTCGCCCATGGCCTTAACGGTCTTGACAACACGCAGCGAAGCCCACAGCGCAAAGGCCTCGGAGCCAACAAGCAGCACCACCTCGGCACACAGCAAGCGCACCTGCAACATGCGGTTCTTAAAGAGCCAAATGGTCACAAAGGGTACCAAGGCAGCCAAGGCAAAAAGCACACCCAGCCACCAGAAATCGAAAGCCACAAAGGCACCATCTGTGCCATCGGCCATATAGCGCACCATGGGGGTGAAGCAAAGAGCCATCATGAAGCCCGAGATGGCAAGCATATAAAGGGTCTGAATTCTCTGTATCATAGCATTACAAGGTTATTTACACAAAATCTCTTCGTCAATAAAATAGTGGTTGCGTTCGGGGGCATTGCGGTTGATAAGCTCGCCCAAGAAGCCCGCCAAAAACAACATAACACCCAACATGATGGCCACCAAACCGAGGTAGAAGAGAGGTTGATTTGTCAGGGGGCGACCAAGGGTGAACTTCTCCACCACAATCCACAGGGTCGAAACAAAGCCCACAAGGAACATCAGGGTGCCCGCACCACCAAAAAAATACATGGGCGAGCGGCCATACTTCGACACAAACATCACGGTCACAAGGTCGAGGTAGCCCTTCAGCAGCCTCTCCCAGCCATACTTCGACACACCATAGCGGCGAGCATAGTGGGTGACCTCCTTCTCACCGATGCGACCAAAGCCGGCCTTCTTGGCAAGAATAGGGATGTAGCGATGCATCTCGCCATAGACCTCAATGCTCTTCACCACCTTCTGTCGGTAGGCCTTCAGTCCGCAGTTGAAGTCGTGGAGCTTAATGCCCGATGCCCAACGGCAGGTGGCATTGAAGAACTTGCTGGGGAGAGTTTTGCTCTTGGGGTCGTGGCGACGGCGTTTCCAACCCGACACCATATCGTAGCCCTCCTCGGTAATCATGCGATAGAGGGAAGGTATCTCGTCGGGCGAGTCCTGAAGGTCGGCATCCATGGTGATGACCACCTCGCCCTCGGCCCTCTCGAAGCCGCAGTAGAGCGCCGCACTCTTGCCATAGTTGGAGCGGAAGCGCACACCGCGCACACGACTGTCGCGCGCAGCAAGAGCCTCGACAATGCTCCACGACGAGTCGGTGCTGCCATCGTCAATGAAGAGCACCTCGTACGACAGCCTCTCGGCGGTCAGCACACGCTCAATCCACGAGTACAACTCGCCCAGCGACTCCTCCTCATTGAGCAGTGGAATTACAATACTCAGGTTCATGGCTCACTACTCGGTGGGTTGACCATTGTTGGTGTCGGCAAAAATATCGGGACGACGACGCACCAATGCACCCACACAGATGCCCACCAGCACACCAAGGAAGCAGTTGCTCACAACCGACGAAAGGGTGAGAAACAGAGGGTTGGTGACCGATGCACGCATCAATTTGTAGCTACTATCGAAGCTCTCGGCAGGCAGCACATCCTGCATCTGGGCCATCACCTCGTCGACAGTACGGAGCAGCTCCTCCTTGATGAAGAAGTTGGCCATAATGGCCGAGTAGATACCGCTCAGGATACCCACAAAAATCATCATTGCCACAACAAAGCCCACTGCCCTCGAGAGCGAAAAGCCCTCCGACGCACTGTGCTGTGCAGCAAAGCGACGGGTGTAGCCAAAGAGCAGCAAAATGGTAACCACAGTGGAGGCAATGCTCAGAATGTTAATCAACACCGTACTGTCGCCTCCCACTTTCATCAGCAGCGAAAAAGCCACACTTACAAGGCCAACCACGGTACCACCCTTGAGGGCCTCAGTCCAAAAATTCCTTTTCATGATTTTATTGTTTTTAAAAATTTTTAATAACTATTTAAGTTCTCCGCCGCCCTCACGCAGGATTTCGGGCTCGCCCGAGGTGAGGTCCACGAGGGTGGTGGGGACAAGGCTGCCATAGCCACCGTCGATAACCATGTCAACCACAGCGTCATAGCGCTCGGCAATCAGCTCGGGGTCGGTGGTGTACTCCACAACCTCATCGTCGTCCTTCACCGAGGCAGTGGCCAACGGAAAGCCCAATCGCTCAACGATGGCGAGGGGGATATTATTATTGGGAATACGCACGCCCACGGTATGGCGACCCGCAAGCGCCTTATCGGGCACCTTGCTCGAGGCCTCAAGGATGAAGGTGAACTCACCGGGGGTGTTGCGTTTGAGAATCTTGAATGTGGAGTTGTCGATGCGGGCAAACTTGTCGACCATAGAGATGTCGGTGCAGACAATCGAGAGTAATTTTTCCTCCTTACCGGAGATTGTGCGCAATTTTTCAACACCCTTTGCACTGCGCAACGAACAGCCGAAAGCATAGACACCGTCGGTGGGATAGATAATCACGCCATCGTCCTGAAGCACCTTTACAACCCTCTCCAGCTCTCTCTCCGAGGGGTTCTGCTCATAGAGCTTAACTCGTTTTGCCATAGATACTTAGAAATAAATACAACACAAATAATTCGTTGTTCTGCGCCTTTGTTCTACACACGCATATCGTCGATATGTGTATATAAAAAAAAGGGTAAGCTACTTATATCGCACCGCTACAACCACCTACCCTTGCTCTCTTCCAAGCCTGGGGGATTCAGCAGGAGCTGGTCGTATAAGACTTACCCGAGGTGCAAATGTACGATTTTTTCTTATTTTTGCAAAAATTTTTGAACTTTATGGCAAAGAAACATCTTTTTAGCCCCCTCGCACTGCTGCTCATCGTGGCTGTGGGAGTGGTGGGGGCAGTGGCCCTCGGGCTCGCAACAAGGAGCGTGGTGAACGAAAAGAGCGAGATTTTTATCCCCAGTGGCTCCTCCTACGAGAAGGTTATCTCTCTCCTCGACGAAGCAGGGGTGGAGCGTGTAGGGGTAGTGAATCTTGTGGGCCGCCTGAAAAGGCTCGACCGCAACCCCAAAGCGGGCCACTACACTCTTCACAAGGGGGCAACACCTCTGACCATCGTCAACATGTTGCGTAGCGGAGCACAGACCCCCATAAGGCTCACCTTCAATAATACACGCACCCTCGAGCAACTCGCAGGCCGCATAGCCGGACAGCTGGAGGTCGATAGTTTGGCTCTCCTCGAGCACCTTCGGGAGCCCTCCACAGCCGCCAAGTATAGCATTGAGCCCGAGGAGGTTATTGGGCTCTTCATTCCCAATACCTATGAGGTGTGGTGGAACTCCTCGCCCGAGGCGCTCACCGACCGCATGGCCAAGGAGTGGGAGAGGTTCTGGAACGAGGAGCGCACAGCCAAGCTCTCCCGCACAAAACTCTCCCGCATGGAGGTCGTAACCCTCGCCTCCATCGTCTACGAGGAGACCAAGGCCGTGGGTGAGATGCCGAAGATTGCGGGTGTCTACATCAACCGTCTGCGCCGTGGCATGCCCCTTCAGGCTTGCCCCACCACCAAGTATGCTGTGGGCGACTTCACCATCAAACGCGTGCTCCACAAGCACACCCAGACACCCTCGCCCTACAACACCTACCTCCACCGTGGCCTCCCCCCGGGTCCCATCTGCACCCCCTCGATTGCAGCCATCGATGCCGTGCTTGGTTACACCGACCACAAATACCTCTATTTCTGCGCCAAGGAGGACTTCTCGGGTCGCCACAACTTCTCCACCAACCTCGCCCAGCACAACGCCTACTCGCGTCGCTACTCGGAGGCTCTGCGACACGCCGGCATCCGATAGGTGGAAAGATCGAGGGGGAAGTAAGAAATTACCCCCCCGAAATAAAGCTATTATTAATTCCTGTGAGAGTTAAAGAGGGCTATTCCAATGCAACATAGTTGTAGCCACCCTGTGCGTAATCAATGACAATGCGCCACGATGTAGCCTTGCCATTGGCGAGGGTGGCAGAGAGTACCCCTTGGGTAAAATAGGGAGCTCCAAACACGGGGATTCCCTCAATATACTCCTTGGCATTATGCCCAGCAACACCCTCGAGCGAAATCATTGCATCGGGGCGTTGTAGTCTGTCACTATCCTCACAACCTGCAGCGACAGCCATCAGGTCGCCGTTGAAATGGTAGCGCAAGGTCTGCTTAACCTCTTGGCGGTTGTTGTCAAAATCGGTAGTCACCAACACCTCGGCAATGGAGGTCGTAAAGTTAAGTCCGAGGAAGTTGCTCATCGTGAAGAACTCTTGGAAAGTTCCATTGTGAATCATTCCGCCCGTGAGGGTATAGACGCCATTCTCGCGACTAACAGACCATTGACAATACTCCTCAGCCGGCTGTTCGTATGCATCCCATGAGCGTTGCATCTTACCAAGTGCCACCCACACCGAGCCATCCTCTTCGAGCGAGATCCCATTGTGGGAAATGAAGTGCTCAGCGACAGTCTTAAACCCACTAATCTCTCCCACCTCGTTGAATTGCGGAGGCATAAGGTGGGGATTGGAGAATTGGCGTTTGATGACTGCCTCGGTGTCGCCACCGCATAGGAGCGAATCGCGATAGGCGGAGGCTTGGAAGAGAAAGTCGAGATTGTCTACCATCTGGCGACACACAACACCATCAATCCAATTTACATATTCGGAGATGCGGGACTCCTCGTCCCATTCGTGGCTCGTTTCACTCTCACAAGAGGTGAGTGTGGTGAGCACAATGCATACCACAGCAAAAAAACTCTTTTTCATCATATTTTGAGATTGTTAGGGGTTAATAAAATTGTTATTCTTTCCATATAGATGCACAAATATAGCGAAATGTTGCACGGGTTTCCAAAAATTTGCACAGCAATTTATTGGGGGGGGTAAATCACTAATAATCAATAAAATACAGCATCGAAAGAAATCTACACTTTATAAACACTCCGCACATAAAACTGTCAAAATTCCGGAAGATTCCTAATCATACAACAGTAATGGATTCCAAACCACTAATCTTTTGTAGATTGAGAATTTTGTGCTACCTTTGATATAATAATATAAAATTAATACCCGTGAACAAGGCTGACAGCTAAGCGCTGACAGCTTTTATACACACGCCCCCGTCGCAACGCGACACCTCCCCTAATTCAGGGGAGGGGAATAGGAGCGGATGTGGTTTACCATTATATATAATACGGCTGTGGCTTGGCTCCTTGCGTGGTTGGCGTACCTTATCTTTTAGCCGTTAGCATTTAGCCATTGGCCGTTAGCATAATAAAAGAGTCGTTGTCCCAAGTGTGGGGCAACGGCTCTTCTTATATTGGAATACCTCTTTTAGAAGTAGAAGTTAATCATAATTGAGTTGGCAGCAATAGTATTGATGTTGAAGGCGTTAATGGTCCAAATGGCAGAATACTCATTCGAGTAAAACCTCAACTCCTCATTTGATCCGGTCATCATTCGCAGACTCGCCTCACCACCAATAGAGAGGTTGGGGGTGAGGAAATACTCCACACCAAAGAGAGCATAAAGACCATAAGTGAAACTATTGTCGTACCCATCTGTCGAGGTGTTATCCAGATAGGTGGTGTTGCTGGTATAAATATTTCCGTGAAGACCTCCCCCCACATAGGCCTGCATACGCTCTCCAGGCATAAGCAGATAGTTTACACCCACCTCGAGAGAGGGGTCGAAACTCGCACTATTATAGCCATTGTCGTTAGGCAAATAGTCCGAAGAGGAGCCTACGACATCCTCAAAATCTGTCGAGACATCTTCGCTACGCGCCGTAATACGCAGACCAGCCTCGAGTGCCCAGCGGTCGGAGAGCATATACTTGCCACCCAGCACACTGGAGTTGCCAATCGTGAATACAAAATCGCCCTTCTGGCCACCATAGCGAACATTCTCCTGTGCCGAGGCTACAGAGGCAGAGGCCGCAAGGAAAGCAATGGCCAAAACAATAAATCTCTTCATAACTTTTAGTTTTTAATATTAGTTTGAGGTTTTTTCGGTTTAACGTCCACAAAGATAATACTTTTACTACAACAAACAAAGGTCCCATAGGGGGGGGTAAAAAAGAACAGAAAAATGGTGTTTTTAGACAGAAAAGGCGGGCTGCGGTGAAGAAAACCAAGGGAAAGCCGTTAGCTTTTAGCCATTGGCTAAAAAAATTGTCGTTAGACGTTCTAACGGGTATTAAAATTAATTATTATATCAAAGGTGTAACAATCCCAAATCCCCAAGTTAAATAATTTAACAACGCTGCCAGCGGACAAAAGTACCACAAATTCTGGATGATTTCAAGATTTCTAACTATATTGAATTCCAAATCACTAATCTTTTGTAGATTGAGAATTTTGTGCTACCTTTGATACAATAATAAAAAAATCATACCTTGCAGCCAAATACGCAAATCGCAATGGAGGAGAACAAAAGTTCGATTATAGAGCGCCCAAGGCTCATCATTGCTGGCCCCTGCAGTGCAGAGAGTCGCAAACAGATTGTTGACACAGCCACAGCCCTCGCCGAGTTAGGGGAGGTGGATGTGTTGCGTGCGGGGGTGTGGAAACCTCGCACTAAGCCCGGCTCATTCGAGGGCATGGGCGACGAAGCTCTCGAATGGCTCGCCGAGGCCAAAAGGCTCACAGGACTCCCCATAGCCACCGAGGTGGCAACCGCAACACACGCTGAAAAGGCACTCGCTGCGGGAGTAGATGTGCTGTGGATTGGCGCACGAACAACCTCCAACCCCTTCAGTGTTCAGGAGATAGCCGAGGTGCTGGGTGGCACAGAGGTTCCCGTGATGGTCAAAAACCCCATGATGGCCGATGCCGAACTGTGGATTGGTGCCGTGGAGCGATTGGCACGCTGCGGAGTGAAGCACAATGGACTCATACACCGCGGCTTTGTGGGTTACGACC
>JAGBZI010000013.1 GCA_017628305.1 Tidjanibacter sp. | reverse complement strand
TGGGCGTAGTTATAGCCTTTGCCATTGACATTGGGCGAGAGTGCCAAAACATCGCAGGGGCAAGAGGCAACACATACCTCGCAGCCTTTGCAGCGCTCGGTATCTACAACGATTGTTCCCTTGATTTTTGCCATACTGTTTAGTAGTTATATTATTATTAATAGGTATGTTTTGTTTCTGCTTTCCTAAAACTCGTGGATAACAACACCGCTGCGCAACTTAGGCTCAAACCAAGTGGTCTTGGGAGGCATAATGTTGCCGCTGTCGGCGATGTCGATGAGCTGCTGCATCGAAACGGGGTAGAGTGCAAAGGCTACCTTCATCTCACCACTGTCCACCCTCTTCTGCAACTCGCCGAGGCCGCGGATACCACCAACAAAGTCGATGCGTTTGTCCCTGCGGAGATCCTTGATGCCCAGCACCTTGTCCAACACGAGGTTCGACAGTACGGTAACATCCAGAACACCGATGGGGTCGTTATCGTCGTAGGTACCCTCTTTGGCGGTCATCGAATACCACTCGCCATCGAGATACAAACCGAAGTTGTGGAGAGCATTAGGCTTATAGATGTCGGCACCCTTCTTCTCAACAACAAAGTCTTTCTCAACTGCTGCGAGGACCTCCTCTTTCGACAGGCCGTTCAGGTCCTTAACCACGCGGTTGTAGTCGATAATGTTGAGCTGTGCATCGGGGAAGATAACAGCCAAGAAGTAGCAGTACTCCTCCTCGCCGGTGTGGTTGGGGTTAGCCAACATCCTCTCCTTACCAACGCCTGCAGCTGCAGCGGTACGGTGGTGACCGTCGGCTACATAGAGTGCAGGAATCTGCTCGAAGATGGCGGTGATGTTCTTAATATCCTCGTCGGAGTCGATGAGCCACAGGGTGTGACCAACGCCGTCCTCGCTCACAAAATCATATTTGGGAGCCTCGGCAATCACGCGGTTAACAATGGCATTCATGTCCTCCCTCTCGGGGTAGGCGAAGAACACGGGCTCGAGGTTTGCGCTCTGTGCCCTAACATGTTTCATGCGGTCCTCCTCCTTGTCGGCTCGGGTGAGCTCGTGCTTTTTGATGCGGCCCTCGAGGTAGTCCTCAAAGTGGCAGCATGCTACCAAACCATACTGGCGTTTGCCATTCATGGTCTGTGCGTAGATGTAGTAGCACTCCTTCTCCTCTTTCACGAGCCAACCTTTCTCCTTCCAACTCTTGTAGTTCTCAACGGCTTTGGCATAAACAGCCTCGTCGTGCTCGTCGATAATGGGGTCGAAGTCAATCTCGGGTTTGATAATGTGGAGGAGGCTCTTCTCGCCTGCCTCGGCCTTAGCCTCAACCGAGTTGAGCACATCGTAGGGACGCGATGCTACCTCGTTGGCAAGTGCCTGTGGTGGACGCACACCACAAAAAGCTTTGATTTTTACCATAAATATTATTGTGCTTTAATGGTGTGACTATTTGTTAACCTGGAATTTGCGATTGCCGTTTACGAAGAAGTCTACAATCTGGCTGGCAGCAGCCTTTGCAGCATTGTAGTTAGCCTCAGCGGTCTCAGCACCCTGTTTCTTGGGGGTTGCAAACACGCGGTTGCCATATTTCTCCACGAGCTCAGCCTGACAAGCAGCTGCGATATCGCTGGCATACTTGAGGTCCTCGCGCTCGCCCAGAACAGCCATCAGGTCCTCCTCGTTGATAACCTCCTTGCGGGCGGTATTCACCAAGATGGCGCCTTTGGGCATGCTCTCCAAAAGGTGGCGGTCCACCGATTTGAGGTATTTGGGAGTTGCGGGGATGTGGAGCGAGATGTAGTCGCAAGTCTTGTAGAGCTCCTCGGCGGTCTCAACGCGGGTTACGCCGTTGTTCTCGAAGATGCTCATGTCGGTAATCGAGGGCGAAAGAGCGTATACCTCCATGCCCAGTGCTTTACCATAGCGGCCAACAATCTGACCAATGTTGCCGTAGCCGTGGATGCCGAGTTTTTTGCCGCTAACCTCCTTGCCGGTACCGGGTTTGAAGGTGTTACGCGACATGTAAATCATGAGGCCAAGTGCCAACTCTGCAACTGCATTTGCGTTCTGGCCGGGGGTGTTCATAACTACGATGCCACGCTCCGAAGCAGCAGCGCAATCAACATTGTCGTAACCAGCACCTGCGCGAACAACAATCTTCAGTTGGGGAGCGGCGGCGATAACCTCGGCGGTAACCTTGTCGCTACGAACGATAAGTGCGTCGGCATCTTTCACTGCATCCAAAAGCTGTGCTTTCTCGGTATATTTCTCCAGAAGAGCCAGCTCCATGCCTGCCTCTTTAACTACATTGGCAATAGCCTCAACTGCTGCTTTTGCAAAAGGTTTCTCTGTTGCTACTAAAATTTTCATAGGTTCTATTAAGCCATAAAAGTCCACAGCACGCTCCCTTTTATGCTCAAATGTATATGGCACAACTGTCGGCATACCGTGGACTTCTATTGATTTAGGTGATTAAAACGGTTTCTTATTTAACATGAAGTTTCTCAAACTCCTGCATGCACTCTACGAGGGCCTTAACGCTCTCGATGGGAAGTGCGTTGTAGCAGCTGGCGCGGAAACCACCAACCAAGCGGTGACCCTTGATACCAACCATGCCACGAGCCTTAGCAAACTCCATGAACTCACCTGCCAACTCCTCATACTCGGGGTTCATAACGAAGCAGATGTTCATCCTCGAACGGTCCTCCTTAGCGGCGGTACCACGGAAGAGGGCGTTGCGGTCAATCTCGTTGTAGAGAAGGTCAGCCTTCTCGCAGTTGATGCGGTACATCTCCTTCATACCACCGATGCTCTTCATCCAGCGGAGAGTCTCGAGCAATACATAGATGGGGAATACGGGAGGAGTGTTGTACATCGAGTTGTTGTCGGTGTGGGTCTTGGGGTGAACCATGCTGGGAACCTCACGAACAACTTTCTCCAACATGTCGTCGCGGATGATTACGAAGGTTACACCTGCGGGAGCCAAGTTCTTCTGGGCACCACCGTAGATGATAGCATACTTCGATACATCAACGGGGTGGCTCAGGATGTCCGAGCTCATGTCGCAGATGTGGGGAATGGGCGAGTCGATGTCGATGTGGTTCTCGGTACCGTAGATGGTGTTGTTCATACAGGTGTAGAGATAGTCGCAATCGGTGGGGATGGTGTAGCCCTTAGGAATAGCCGAGAAGTTGCTCTCCTCGCCGCTGGCGATAACCTCAACCTTGCCGAAGAGTTTAGCCTCTTTGATGGCCTTCTTGGTCCATACGCCGGTGTTTACATAAGCGGCTTTGGTGCCAAGGAAGTTGTAGGGAATCTGGAAGAACTGGGTGCTGGCACCACCGCCAACGAAGAAGATCTGATAGTTGTCAGGAATCTCCAAGAGCTCGCGGAAGAGGGCTTTAGCCTCGTCCATCACTGCGTCGAAATCTTTGGTACGGTGCGAAATCGAAAGAATCGAAAGGCCGCTGCCGTTGAAATCCAAAACAGCCTCAGCTGCTTTCTTAATGACTACATCGGGCAGAACAGAGGGTCCTGCATTGAAATTGTGTTTTACCATTGTGATTTGAAATAGGTTAAAAAAGTTAGTATTGAGTTAACTGTTGTTTCAATCTACGATTGCATCTGCAAATATATGCAATTATTTGGAGTAAAACAACCGAAACCAATTTAAAATTTGTCCTAATGTAAGAAAAATTAACCTATCTTTGTCGGCTAGAACCAAACATAGATACGATGATTAAGTCAATGACGGGTTTCGGTAAGTCCGAAATCAATACTTCCGACCGCAAAATAACTGTCGAAACACGCTCGCTCAATGGCAAGCAGCTCGACCTCTCGGTGAAGCTCCCTGCGCGCTACCGTCAGTTTGAGTCGGAGATTCGCAAGCGTGCAGCCAAGGTGCTCCAAAGGGGTAAGGCTGACATCTTCATTACGGTTGAAACCACCGCTTCGAAGCCTGCAACTGCAGCTATTAATCCCGAACTGTTTGACGCTTATGCTAAGCAACTTATGGCGCTTTCGTCGCAGTCTGGGCTGGGCGCGAATAGTGATGTTTACGCAATGATTCTCTCGTCGGTGATGCGTATGCCCGAGGTGGTGTCGAGCGATGTTGACTCCGTAAGCGAGGTGGAGGGTGCGGCTCTCCTGAAGGCTGTCGATGAGGCCTTGGCTGCCCACGACAAGTTCCGCGAGCAGGAGGGTGCAATTCTCATTGCCGATTTGCTCCACCGCGTGGACCTCATTCAGGGGTATAAACAGAGTGTCATCCCCTTTGAGGTGCGCCGTACGGAGGTTATTAAACAGCGTATTCTCGACCAGCTCGCCCAGTTGGCTGTGAACTATGATGCCAATCGCCTCGAGCAGGAGATGATTTTCTACCTCGAGAAACTCGATATTACCGAGGAGAAGGTGCGTCTCGACAAGCATTGCGACTACTTCCGCGAGGTGGCTACCGGCGAGGATAGCGTGGGCCGCAAACTTGGCTTCGTGGCACAGGAGATGGGGCGCGAAATCAACACTATGGGCTCCAAGGCAAACGACTCCGAAATCCAAATTTTAGTGGTTAAAATGAAGGATGAGCTCGAGAAGATTAAAGAACAGGTACTCAATATTTTGTAAATGGGAAAACTGATTATATTTTCGGCTCCGTCGGGCTCGGGTAAAACAACCATTGTGCGTCGTCTGATGGATGTACTGAGTGGCTTGGAGTTTTCGGTGTCGGCAACCTCTCGCGCGCCTCGAGGTGTCGAGCAGCACGGCAAGGATTACTATTTTCTCTCGGCCGAGGAGTTCGATGCTAAAATTGCGGAGGATGCCTTTGTGGAGTGGGAGGAGGTCTATGCCGGTACCAAGTATGGCACCCTGCGCAGCGAGATGGAGCGCATTTGGGCAAAGGGTAACACCATCCTCTTTGATGTGGATGTGAAGGGCGGCGTGAGGCTTAAGAATATCTTTGGCGAGAGCGCCCTCTCCATATTTGTCATGCCCCCTTCGATTGATGAGTTGCGCAATAGGTTGGTGGGCCGTGCCACGGATTCGCCCGAGAAAATCGAGCAACGAATTGCAAAGGCGGGCGAGGAGCTTGGCTATGCCGAGAGGTTCGATAGGGTGGTTGTGAACGACAATCTTGAGACGGCTGTCGAGGAGGTTTGTCGTATCGTCACCGAGTTTATTGCCGAGCAGTAAGCAGAAGAATACCATGGCACTCACAGCTCTCTATTTCGGCTCGTTTAACCCTATACACAATGGCCATGTCGGTGTGGCTCAATATGTTGTGGCTGGTGGGTTTGCCGATGAAGTGTGGCTGGTGGTGTCGCCCCATAATCCCCATAAGGCGGCATCTGGCTTGGCTCCAGAGGGCGACCGATTGGAGATGGCTCGCAGGGCCGTGGAGAATATAAAGGGTGTGGAGGTGTGCGATGTGGAGTTCTCCATGGAGCGACCCTCCTACACGATAAAGACTCTCGAGCGACTCAAAGAGCTCTATCCCGAGCGAACCTTTGCTCTTTTGGGAGGTGGCGATGTGGCGGCAACAATTGCAACATGGCGCGAGGGAGAGAGAATTATGAGGGAGAATGTAATCCTTATATATCCTCGCAACGAGCACGACCATTTTGGGGAGCCTTTTGTGATGCTCGATGGGGCGATGATGATGGATGTTTCCTCGACGCAGATTAGAGAAATGATTGCCACGGGAGGGGAGTGGGAGAGTCTTGTGCCCCAGCGCGTGGCCGAATATATTAATGAATACGAACTGTATATGAACCAAGAAGTTATACGAGAGCTGGAAGAGGGTAAAAAAGCCTTTGCCGAGAGCGATTTCGGAGCTGCTAAAAACCACTTCGGGGCAGTGTTGCGCATGGACGCAGAGAACACCGAGGCGACACAGTGGCTCGAAATGATTGAGGATATTTTAGCCTTCCGCCACAAAGATTACTACAATCCATAGGGAGAAAACGAATATGAAGAGAAATATTGCACTGCTTGCAGGCGGCAACTCCTCCGAGAGGGAGATTGCCTTGCAGAGCGCTGCCCAAGTCGAGGAGGCTTTCGACAAGGAGCGCTACAATGTGTGGCTCATTGATGTGTGTGGCCACACTTTTACTTATAGGAACGACTCGGGAGAGTATAGGGTTGATCTCAATGATTTTTCGCTCACGATTGATAATGAGCGCATTGAGTTTGACTACGCCTACATTATGATTCACGGCACCCCCGGTGAGGATGGCCACATTCAGGGCTATTTGGAGATGATGGGTGTTCCATTTTCGTCGTGCGATATGGTGTCGTCGGTAATCACTTTCGACAAGGTGTCCACCAAAAGGGCTGTGGCCGAAACGGGTGTGGGTCTTGCTAAGGGTATCATTCTCGGCGAGGATGATTGGATTGCCCCCGAGGCTATCGTGGCAGAGCTGGGACTCCCTCTCTTTGTGAAGCCCAACGCCAGTGGCAGCAGCTGTGGTGTTACGAAGGTGAAGAGCGCCGAGGAGTTGCCCGACGCTATTTTTAAGGCCTTCGACGAGAGTTCCGAGGTGCTCGTAGAGGAGTTTATTGCCGGTCGCGAGATGGCTTGCGGTGTGCTCGTTACCGCCGAGAAGGAGTTTCTATTTCCGATTACCGAGGTGGTGGCCAAGAACGAGTTTTTCGATTATGAGGCAAAGTATACCGCCGGCATGAGCGACGAGATAACCCCCGCCGACATTACCCCCGAGGTGGCTGCCAAACTCAACGAGATGACCTTGGCTGCCTACAAGGCGTGCCGTTGTAAAGGCCTTGCGAGGGTCGACTTCATTGTCACCCCCGAGGGAGAGCCCGTGATGATTGAAATTAACACTATCCCCGGCATGAGTGGCGGTAGTATTGTGCCCAAACAGATTAGGGCTGCCGGCATGACCATGACCGAGATTCTCACCCTTGTAATTGAAGACGAGCTATGCAATCGATGATTGAGATTGACGACAAGATTATCTCCACCGACATTCTCACCGAGGAGTTCTGCTGCCCACTGCTGGAGTGTAAAGGCGAGTGTTGTGTGGAGGGTAATGCGGGTGCTCCCCTTGAAATCGAGGAGGTGGATGTACTCGAGGAGGAGTATGAGAACTACAAACCTTACATGACTCCTGAGGGTGTGGATGTTATCGAGCGCGAGGGATTTATGTATGTCGACGAGGATGGCGACTACTGCACTCCTCTGGTGAACGATGCCGAGTGTGCCTACTCCGTGAAGGAGAATGGGCTGACACTTTGCGCCATCGAAAAGGCTTATCGCGATGGTAAGACCACCTTCAAAAAACCCATCTCGTGTCACCTCTATCCCATCCGTGTCAAAAGGTTTTCTAACGGTTCCTATGGCCTCAATCTCCACCGTTGGGACATCTGCCGCTGTGCCTTCGAGTGTGGCAGGAAGAACGGTGTGAAGCTCTATAAGGCCCTCGAGGAGCCCATTGTGAGGTGTTTCGGAGAGGAGTTTTATGAGCAACTTTGCGAGGCAGCCCAGATGATTAACAGCGAGGAGTAGGAGAGTAGCTATGAAGAGATTGTTGTGGCTTGTTGCGATGGTTTGTGGGGTGTTGACAGTGTCGACGCCCTCGGCTGCACAACGCAAATACAACATCGAAGAGCTCCCTCGCATCCCCGTTGATACGGTGGATACGGCCGACCCAAGGGTGAAAATTATCACCTATACGAATAATACTTGGGACTATTATCTTCCCGATTATGAGAGCCTTGCAAACCAGAGCGTCTACCAAGAGCATTGGACCACAAACGAAGTTTTCGCCTATCGGGATGTGAAGTTTGCGGATGTGCCCGAGAGTATGGAGATAGAGCTCGTCAAGTCGCTTGATGGCTATCACCCGCCGGTGCTGGGGCGCGTTTCGTCGCGCTACGGGCCACGAGGTAAGGGTATGCACAAGGGTATAGACATTGGTCTGCCCACGGGAGAGCCCATCTATGCCACCTTCGAGGGTAAGGTGCGCTATGCTCGCTACAATTCGGGCGGTTATGGCTATCTGGTTATCTTGCGCCATCCCAATGGGCTCGAAACCTACTACGGCCACCTCTGTAAGTTGAATGTTAAGGTGAACGACTATGTGGTTGCGGGTCAGGTGATTGGCTATGGCGGCAACACGGGGCGCAGCCGTGGAGCACACCTCCACTATGAAATGCGCTATGCCGACCTCACATTTGACCCCGAACGAATTATCGATTTTTCCACAGGCGACCTCAAGTGGCAGAACTTTGTGCTCGAAAGGGGATATTTCAACATCTCCTCAAAACTTACCGAAGCCCTCGAAGAGGAGGATGGTGACTTGGGTGATATGTTTGTAGACAAGGAGGGTAATCCGCTCTCGTCGGAGGAGATTGTGGACAATCTTTCGAAGGCGGCTGCAAAGCCCAAAACCACCGTGAACGATGTGATTTACTACAAAGTGAAGAGTGGCGACAATCTCTATAAGATCGCTGCAAAGTATGGCACTACGGTAGGTAATATATGCAAGCTCAACGGCATAAAAAGTTCGACGACACTACGCATCGGTCAGCGACTGAGAGTGAGGTAGTTCGCGACTTGCGTAATAATGGAAAAGGCTCGGGATTTCCGAGCCTTTTCTGTCTGTAAATTCATCCTATTTGCTGTAATCTCTTTCACCGAAAATCATCGAGCCTATGCGGACCATTGTGCTGCCACACTCGATAGCCTCCGAGTAGTCGGAGGTCATACCCATCGACACTGTGTCGAACTCGGCGCCAAACTGCTCGCGCAACTCCTCAAAGAGGGAGCGTAGGGTGCGGAACTCGCTCTTGTTGAGCTCGATGTCGTCTGTGAGTGTGCCGATGGTCATCACTCCTCGAGGACGGACATGGGTGAACTGACCCATTGCCCCGCCGGCCAAAAACTCGCGCAACTCGCCGATGTTCCAACCACTCTTGCTCTCATCCTCAGCAAGATGGACCTCAAAGAGGATGTCGATAGTACGGCCACACCTCTCGGCTTGGCGGTTAATTTCGGCCACAAGTCGCTCGCTATCAACAGAGTGGATGAGTGTTACAAAGGGGGCAATCATCTTCACCTTGTTGGTTTGGAGGTGCCCAATCATGTGCCACTGGATATCCTCGGGCAGTTGGGGTACTTTGGCTGCCATCTCTTGTGGACGACTCTCGCCAAAGATGCGCTGGCCTGCCTCATAGGCCTCGCGAATTGCCTCCACGGGGTGAAATTTCGACACCGCAACGAGGGTTACACCCTCGGGTAGTGTGCGGCGGAGATACTCTATTTGTGTTTTTACCGACATTTTGCTTGCTGTTTGTTTGGCAAATTTACAGAATATTTTCTATTTTTGTTGATTGGACATCAGAAACTAATCCTTAAAAACACAAATAATGATGAACAAACGATTTTTTGCAACAATTATTCTCGCTCTCGTAGCATGGGGCAGCGCTCTGGCCTGCACCAATCTCATTGTTACCCGTGGCGCATCGACCGACGGCTCCAACATGGTATCTTATGCCGCCGACTCACATCAGCTCTACGGAGCACTCTACCACAGCCCCGCAGCCAAGTGGAAAGCCGGCTCGCTGCTGAAGGTGTATGAGTGGGACACCAGCCGCTATCTTGGCGAGATTCCCCAAGTGGCACAGACCTACTCGACTATCGGTAATATGAATGAGCATCAGCTCATTATTGGCGAGACTACTTATGGCGGTCGTCACGAGCTTGAGGATCCCGAGGGAAGCATTGACTATGGTTCGCTTATCTACATTACCCTCCAGAGGGCTAAAACTGCTCGTGAGGCCATCGACTGTATCGTTGATTTGGCTAATACCCACGGGTATGCTTCGAGTGGTGAGAGTTTCACTATTGCCGACAAAGAGGAGGTGTGGATTATGGAGCTCATCGGTAAGGGCCCCGGTCGTAAAGGTATCGTGTGGGTGGCACGCCGCATCCCCGATGGCTATATCTCGGCCCATGCAAACCACGCCCGTATCACAACTTTCCCCAAGAACGATCCCGAGAATTGCCTCTACGCAGAGGATGTGATTTCGTTTGCTCGCGAGATGGGTTTCTACGAGGGTAGCGATGAGGAGTTTAGCTTCAGCGACACCTATGCACCTCTGGATTTTGGCGCTATGCGAGGTTGCGAGGCAAGGGTATGGAGCTTCTTCCGCCGCTTTGCAGATGGTATGGATGCCTACGAGGACTACGCATTGGGCCACAATCCCGCAAACCGTATGCCTCTTTGGGTTAAGCCCAACAGGAAAATTTCGCCAAAGGATATCTTCGATATGATGCGCGACCACTATGAGGGTACCAAGATGGATATGACCACCGACATCGGTGCCGGCGGCAGCAAGGTTCCCTATCGTTGGAGGCCTATGGGCTTCGAGGTGGATGGTGAGGAGTATGTTCAGGAGCGTGCTATTGCTACCCAGCAGACCGGTTTCTGGTTTGTGGCACAGGCTCGTCCCCAGCTGCCCGACCCCGTGGGCGGTATCGTATGGTTTGGTACCGACGATGCTGCAACCTCGCCTCTTACCCCCATCTACTGCGGCTCTACTGAGGTGCCCGAGTGCTTGAGTGAGAAGACCGCTAACATCCTCACATACAGCGACCGCTCGATGTTCTGGATTACCAACCGTATCGCACAGTTTGCATACCTGCGCTACGACTACATCGGTGGCGAGGTGCGCAAGGTGATTGACGAGTGGGAGAATGCCAAACTCGCCGAGGTGGCCGAGGTGGATGCTGCACTTGCACAGCTCGGCTCGGAGAAGAAGATGAAGAAGATGGCTACCAGATACTCGGTGGCTACCGCACAGAACCTGTGGGAGAAGTGGAGCGACCTTGACGACTACCTGATGGTTAAATATATCGACGGTAACATCAAGAAACAGGATCCAGAGAACGGTATCTTCCTCAACAATGGTCACCACCCCTCGCAGCCCGCATTCCCCGACCAGCCCGGCTACTCGGAGAAATTCTTGCGTGCCATTGCCAACGACAACCCCATTCTGAAGGTTGTTAAGTAGATTGAAATGAGCTAAAAACCTAAAATTGCTATATGAAATACGACATTGTAATTATTGGTAGTGGCCCCGGTGGCCATGTTGCCGCATTCAAAGCCGCCAAGAAGGGTAAAAAAGTGGCTGTTGTAGAGCGTGCAGAGCTGGGTGGTGTGTGCCTCAATTGGGGCTGCATACCCACCAAGGCAATGCTTAAGAGTGCTCAGGTGTATCACTATATGGAGTCGGCTGCTGCCTATGGTATCGACTTTGAGGGCACCGTGCGCCCCTCGCTCGATAAGATTGTTGCACGCAGTCGCGGCGTGGCCGACCAAATGAACAAAGGTATCGCTTTCAGCTTCAAAAAGCTCGGGATTGATGTAGTGGAGGGTCATGGTAAGATTGTGGCCAAGGGTGTTGTGGAGGTGACAAAAGCCGACGGCTCGGTGGAGCAGGTGGAGGCCGACCACATCATTCTGGCTACCGGCTCTCGCCCCCGCGAGATACCCATCATGCCTGTGGATGGCCGCCGCATCCTCTCTTCGCGCGAGGCGCTCACTCTGGAGCAGTTGCCCGAGAGTATGATTATCGTTGGCTCGGGAGCCATTGGCTGCGAGTTTGCGTGGGTGTATGCCGCTTTGGGTGTGAAAGTTACCATTGTTGAGTACTTGCCCACAATGCTCCCCGTTGCCGACGAGGAGGTGAGCCGCACCTTGGAGCGTTCGTTCCGCAAGATGAAGGCCACCGTGCTCACGGGTACCGCTGTTAAGGCTGTGCGTGTGCTCGAGGATGGTTGCGAGGTCGATGTGGAAGGCAAGAAGGGCGCCGACACACTCAAGGCCGATGTTGTACTTTCGGCTGTGGGTGTTAAGTCCAACATTGAAAACCTTGGCCTTGAGGAGCTTGGTGTAGTAGTTGAGCGCGATAAGATTGTGGTTGACGACCTCTATCGCACCTCGGTGGAGGGCATCTATGCCATTGGTGACATCACTGCCGGTCCTGCACTTGCGCATGTGGCTTCGGCCGAGGCTACTGTGTGTGTGGAGGCAATCTGCGGCGAGGAGCCCCACAGGGTTGACTACACCACCATCCCCTCGTGTGTCTATACCACTCCCGAGGTGGCGATGGTGGGCCTTACCGAGAAACAGGCGGTGGAGCAGGGCTATGAGGTGAAGGTTGGCAAGTACCAATTCATGGCGTCGGGCAAGGCTACGGCTGCCGGCGATAGGGATGGCTTTGTGAAACTTGTTTATGACGCACAGAGCGAGAAACTCCTTGGTGCTCATATTATTGGCGGCAGCGTTACGGAGATGCTGGGCGAGCCTACGCTGGCCAAACAGCTGGGCATTACTGCTCGCCAGATTGCTTCGACTGTCCACTCTCACCCCACAATGTACGAGGGTCTGCTGGAGGCTACCGAAGAGATTTTGTAGATATCGCCCCTTTGCTCCTGCGGCCTACGCTAATGGAGCTGTAGTCGGGCGTTTCAACTTATTGTGAATATACAAAGGTGGCGTATGAGCGAACTATAGGGTTCACTACATACGCCACTTTTATATCAATATTTGTAGTTACTCGAAATTATAGGGTTCTATAGCGTAGGCATAGCCACTCCAATAATCGGCGGACTTATATGCCTCTACACTCTCAGTTGGAACATATATCTTGCGCCCCGAAGCATTGTTGGCGAACATAGCATAGCCTCCCGATGATTCTGGCTATTTGCCGAGCTCCACGACTGAGGCTGAAAGGGTGGCGTCGGCCTTGCCAATGGCGGTGGCGAGCGCTTGGGCCTCGCCCTCCTTGGTGAAGATGCCAACGGTGTAAACAGTGGCTCCCTCGTTGGTGAATTTCGATATCTCCTTGCGGGGAGCGGTGTTGCGGATGGCCTCGACAACACTCTGGGGCAGAGTACCCTGAGTGCCTCCAATCTCCACCCTATACATCGCTGCGCGAGGTGTGGCGGATTTTGCGGTGCGGTCCACAAAATCGTCGCGGCGTATGCCATCGCGCCACATCACCAGCTCAGGCTGTTTGAAGCCAAGCTTGCGCAGGTAGGCAATATCCTCCTGTGCGCTACGAGCAGTGGGGTAGAGGCCTACATAAATATAGGTGCGGCCATCCTCTCGGCGCTGCTGATAGAGCGGTGTGGCATTGCGGAACCCCTTGGTCGAGGGAGGAAGGCTCGCGTAGTTGCCCACAGTGATGGAGTAGAGCTCGCCCTCGGCAGGCACCTTCAGCACGGGCAATGCGCTCACGGCTCCATGTTTGCTGCTCTTCACCACTTTTACAGGGGCAAATTTCGCATCCGAACGCTTTGGCTTGCCGAGCGGCTCGAAGAGTGCATAAAGTGTGTCGAAATTATTGAGTTTCAGCTCTAAAGAGTCGGCATCCTCGGGGGTGATATGGCGCGCCAACTCCACATGCAGGGCCATGGTGGTCCTCAGGCGGTGGGGGTACATGGCGACATCGAGGTCGGTGCAGATGGTGGACAACTTAGCGCTCATGGTCGCCTCGGTCTCCTCCGCCATAGCCACATATTTATCTCTGGTACCCTCAAGCCCGAGCGAATCGGCAAAGCCATAGAGAGCATTCATCTTGCTCTCAAATAAGCGGTCGCCGCGATTTGCAATCTCGTCGGCCAACTTTTTGCCATCCTCCACAGCTTTATTGTAGGCTTCGAGGTGGGTGTTGAGCGTCTGGAGGCTTGTGGCATTGTCGTACTCTTTGAGTAGGCGCTTGGCCTCGTCATAGCTCTTCGCGTAGTCGCCAATTAGGATGGCAATCTCCCCCTCAACAAGAGAGTAGCGGCGTATGGTTGTGCTAAACATTTTCTTTAGTTCGGCGCTAATAATATCCTGCTGTGCAGCGATATCAGCCTCGGGTGCTTCGTGGGTGGGAAGTGCCGGGGTCTCCTCCTCCCTTGGCTCCACCGACTCCATCTCTTGGGGTTCCACAGACTCCTGCATGGGCACCTCTTGGGTGGTGGTTGACTGTGGAACTTCATCCACTTTCACTTCCACCTCCTCTACCGTGGCAGGTGTGCTCTCGGGCTCGGGCTCCTCCGTTACGGGTGGAGTGGGTTGGGGTGTAGTTGCAGGTTCGGCAATTTGCTCTGCCTCAGGCTCCTGCTCGGGTTGTTCTTTAACCTCGGGCTCGGGCTGGGGGAGTGTGGGCTCTGCATGGTCTTCCACCTCCGCGGTTCTCTCAATCTCCACTCGAGGAGAGGTGATACGCGAAATGGCCGCTGCAATGGCTGCCGACTGCTTTTCCAACTCAAAGACCACCTTGCCCAGCGAATCGCAGGGGGCAAGAGAGTAATTCTCGCGTGCAGACTTCAGTTGTGCCTCGATGCGCTCGCTACGGAGTGTCAGTTGGCGAAGTTGTCGCTCGGCGATGGTGCCGAGGTTACTCTGTGCCACACATGGGAGTGCGCACAAGGCAATGAATGTTGTGATTATAGCTCTTTTTATACCCACCATCTCATTGTGAAGAAGTGTAACAATCCGAAAATTTCCAAACGACCCAGAAGCATCTGCAAGGTGCTGAACAGCTTGACAACAAACGGCATAGCCGAGAAATTGTCGAGCGAGCCCACCTCGCCGAAGCCGGGGCCTATATTACCCATCGAGGCAACCGAAGCAGTGAAACTCGTCACTATATCGAGGCCGCATGCGGCGTTAATCAGGGTGCCTATGAGTATGATAAATGCATAAATTACGATGTAGAGCATTGCAAAGTGGACAATGCTGGGCTCCTGTGTGTTGCCGTTGCACTTGATGCGCATGACAGCTCCGGGGTGTTGCTGGAGCTTAATCTGGCTCCTCATGACCTTGCCGGCCATAAGCACGCGGTCACTCTTCAAACCGCCGGCCGTGGAGCCCGCCATACCTCCCTGCAAAGAGAAATAGATGAGGATGCAGACACACAGCGAGGGCCAAATTGTGGTGTCGGCCGTGGCAAAGCCCGTGCTTGTGACAATCGACACTCCTTGGAAAAAGCCATGGCGAATGGAGTCGCCAAGGTTGTCGTAAAGTCCGTTGCTCCACAAGCTGATACTCAATATGGCGCACAAAACCAGAGTGATGCCCATGTAGAACTTGGCGCTCTCGGTGCGGAAAAGATTGTTGCGACCACCCGTGATGGTGGCGTAGGTGATGCCGAGGTGGATGCTGCTGAGGAACATAAAGAAGATGGTGATGGCCTCAATCCAAGCACTGTTAAAGTATCCCAAGCTGGCATTCTTGGTGCTAAATCCACCCGTGGCGATGGTGGAAAATGCGTGACACACAGCGTCGAACCATCCCATACCCGCAATCTTGAGGGCTACGAAGTTGGCGATGGTCATGCCCAAATAGATACCCATCAAAATCTTGATGATGGTCTTCGATGTGTAGCGGTAGTTGTCCCTCGCCATGGAGGAAATCTCGAGGTTGGAAACCGACATTCTGCTGCGACCAATCATAGGCATAATCACCAGCGCAAACATTACAACTCCCACACCACCAATCCAATGGGTGAGCGAACGCCAAAATAGCAAGCCTCGGGGAAGTGCCTCAATGTCGTTGAGAATGGATGCACCGGTGGCAGTAAAGCCTGACACACTCTCGAACCACGCGTTGATGAGCGAAAACTCGCCACCCCACAGCAGATAGGGGAATGTGCCCACCACACACGACATCAGCCACGCACCAATAACAATGGCATAGCTCTCCTTGGAGCTGAGGCGGCTGCTTTTGGGCACAAATATCAGCGGGAAACTACCCAGCAAGGCAGTGAACAGAAACGACAGTAACATAGGGGTGAAGCTGCCGTCCATGCCGTAGTAGTAGGACACGCCGGCCGACAGCAACATGAATGCCGACTCGAAGAGTAGCACCATGCCTATGTACCTGAAAACCACCGTTAATCTCATATTTCCCTCTGCTATTGTTGTTTGTGCGAGTGGGTAATCAACTCTTGGATGTTTTCGTTGAGCGATGCGAGCTCGCTCTTCTCCTCAATCTTTACCATGTATGGCACCTTGCTTTTTACATAGCCCTCCAGCGAGCTCGAGATGCGTCGCAGGGGTTTGATGTAGTAGGTGTCGATGAAAAAATAGAAGAGAGCAATGATGATAACTGCCACGAGCAGCGTGAGTACACTTGGAGTAACAGTCTTGTAGGTGTTCTGCTCGAGGCTGGTCATGCGCACGGCGACAGAAGTCTTGGGCGAGGCCATGTAGAGTTTTATGGCGCTATCCACTGCGTAATATGCCTTCAAGTAGGAGTCCATAAACCACTCCATATCAGCCATCTCCGTATTGTCGGGCGAGTGCTGCTCAACAATGGAATGGTAGGATAGGTTGGCGTCGTAGATGGCCTGAAGGTAGCTGCTCTGGGGATTGTGCTCCATCGCCTCCAGCAGTGCGGAGTTGAACTCCAAGATGCCGTCGTGGTAGCCCTCGGTGAGGCTTGAAGAGTTGGTAATCACCATGTTGAGCACAGCACGGTTTTGCATCTGGATGGCTCCCAGCAGGCGGGTGGCATACTCGCTACTCCTTGTTCCCTCGGCAATAATCTCCTCTGTGTCGGTGCGCATGCGATTGAGCTCCAAAACATTGATTACCACCGCACAGAAAAGTACGATGGTGAGAGCCAAAAAGCCCAAGGAAATTCGTTTACGAATGGTTTTCATCTGCTCGCGTGTATTAATTTAGGTGCAAAGATACAAAATTTATTCAACTTTTTCACCCACCATCTCGCACGACTCATCCACCCTGCTTAGTAGCACGCGCTCGGTGGTGTTGATGCGCGAAGCATCGTAGGGCATTTTCACCTTCAGGTAGTTCTCCGTGAAGCCCACCATCTGACCTGCCTTGGGCGAACTCTCCCATAAAACGGTGCCTACGGTACCCACATGGCGCTCATAGAAATTGCGATGGAGCTTTTCGCAGAGCTCCTCGAGGCGTGCTGCTCGGGCCGTTTTTACCGAATCCTGCACCTTGTTCTTCATCGCTGCCGCCGGGGTGTTGGCTCGTGCCGAGAAGGGGAAGATGTGGAGAAAAGCGGGGGCTAAACGCTCCAGAAAATCGTAGGTGGTTTGGAATTCATCGTCGGTCTCGCCGGGGAAACCAACAATCACATCAATGCCGATAAAGGCGTCGGGCATAGCTTTGCGCACAGCCTCGATGCGTGCCTCGAACATCGCTGTGTTGTATCTTCTGCGCATGGCGTTAAGTACTCTGTCACAGCCACTTTGGATGGGTATGTGAAAGTGGGGCTGGAACTTAGGCGAGGAGGCGCAAATGTCGATGATTTCGTCGGTGAGTAGGTTGGGCTCGATGGATGAGATGCGGTAGCGCTCGATGCCATCCACCCCGTCGAGAGCCCTCAGTAGGTCGGCAAAACTCTCGCCCGTCGTGCGTCCGAAGTCACCTGTGTTCACACCCGTGATAACAATCTCCTTGTGGCCCTCGGCGGCGATTTTTCGTGCCTCATCCACGAGGTCTGCTATGGGCATATTGCGGCTGGCACCACGAGCATTGTGGATGGTGCAGTAGCTACAGCAGTAGTCGCAACCATCCTGCACCTTGAGAAAAGCACGGGTGCGGTCGCCGGAAGAGTAGGCCGCAAAAAAGCGGGTAAGCTCCTCGGTGGAACAGCTCGTAACCTCCTGGCGCTCACCCTTGCGGCCGATTTCGCATACCTTGCGATACATGTCGCCCTTGTCGTTGTTCGACAGAACAATGTCAACCCCCTCGATGGCCGCAATCTCATAGGGCTTGAGTTGGGCGTAACAGCCTGTAACTGCGATGATTGCCTCTGGGTTGAGTTTGTGGATGCGGCGCACAATGTTGCGACACTTTTTGTCGGCATGTTCTGTGACCGAACAGCTGTTTATGATGCACACATCGGCCTCTCGGAAATCCTCGGTGCGCTCGTGGCCACCCTCGATGAATTCGCGAGCAAGGGTGGAAGACTCCGAAAAGTTGAGCTTGCAGCCCAATGTATGGAAACAAATCTTCATTTTTGACTTTTGTGATGACTAATTTGGTGCGAAAGTAGCAATTTTTTCGCTACTTTTGAGTACCTTTGTCAGCTTTTTGAAAATTTGACCACAATGGATTTCTTTTCGGCGCTCCTCACATACGATTTTCTGCGAGATGCATTGATTGCAGCGGTGCTTTCGGCCATTGCATGTGGCATTGTCGGCACTTATGTTGTGGCTCGCCGCATGGTCTTTCTGAGCGGAGGTATCACCCACGCATCATTCGGAGGTATCGGCATCGCTTATCACTATGGACTCAACCCCATTGGGGGAGCTTTGGTGTTTGCAGTTCTCTCTGCTCTCGGTGTAGAGTGGGCGAGTGCCAAGGGGAAAATCAGGGAGGACTCGGCTATTGGAATTGTGTGGAGTGTGGGTATGGCGCTGGGTGTGGTATTCATCTTTGCGACCCCGGGGTATGCCCCCAATCTAATGAGTTTCCTGTTTGGTGATATACTCACGGTAAGCCGTTCAAACATAATTGGTTTGGCTGCTCTTGATGGAGTGTTGTTGGTGGTGATGTTGCTGCTGGGGCGCCAGATAGTTTTCGCCGCCTTCGACCGCGAGTTTGCTCGCAGTCAAGGGGTGAGGGTCGACGCTCTGCTGACCCTGATGACGGTGCTCACCTCAGTCTCCATAGTGCTCTCAATCCGCATTGTCGGCATCGTGTTGCTCATATCGTTGCTCACAATACCCCCCGTCATTGCCGGCTGCTTCACTAAATCGTACATGAAAATCACCGTGTGGTCGTCGGTCTTGGCCCTCGTGGGCAATGTGGTGGGTATCTATGTGGCCTACAAAATGGACTTCCCCGTGGGTGCAACAACAATAATTTTGCTTTCGATTACGCTTTTTATCGTAAAACTGCTAACTTTGTCCTTTCGCAAAGGAGATAAATTACAACGCAAGTAGCTGATGAAAACCATACACCGCTTTACACTAAAGTCTTTTCTGGGGCCAATGTTGCTCTCGTTCTTCATCGTGATGTTTATCCTGATGATGAATTTTGTGTGGCGCTACATTGACGAATTGGTAGGTAAGGGCCTGAGTTTCGATGTGATAGTGGAGCTGCTCTTCTATGCTACTGCCAATATGATGCCACTCGGTATTCCTCTGGCGGTGCTCTTTGCGGGTATCATGACCATGGGTAACCTCGGAGAGCACAACGAGTTGCTGGCTATGAAGTCGGCGGGTATGTCGCTCCCGCGTATTCTCTCGCCCCTGATGGGTGTGGTGTTTGTGGTGGCTGTTGCAAGTTTCTTTGTGGTGAACAACCTTGTGCCCTATTCAAATAAAAAGATGATGGCCATCATCTACGACATCCGCCAACAGAAGGAAAATATGGAGTTTAAGGATGGCATCTTCTTCAACGGCATTGACAATATGAATATCCGCGTGGGCCACCAAGATCCCGAAACACAGCTGCTTACGGATGTGCTTATCTACGACACGCGCGACCGCAATGGCAATATGACCACCACTGTGGCCGATTCGGGATATATCTACATGTCGGAGGATAAGAAGTTCCTGATGGTCAAACTCTACAATGGCCAGACCTACGAAACCACACGCAACTATAAATGGAGCACGGAAAATACGGTGCGACACCAAACCTTCGCGGTGCAGAATGGCGCATTGGCCATCGACGGATTTGATTTCTCGCGCACGGATATGAACCTGTTTAGCAATCACCAGACGAAGAATGTCAGGGAGTTACAGGTGGATATCGACTCGCTGAGGGTGGAGTCGGACCGTGGCTCGGCTCGCTCCTATGAGCCGCTGCTCAAAACCTACCTCATGGTGCGCGACGAGTCGGCATTCGGACTGTTTGATACGGTGCAGATTGACTACTCTTATAAGAAAAAGGCCGACCTCGTGGCAGCTCTCGATACGATGACGCTGGCGCAGAAGAGTCTGATTGTGAACAAGGCTAAGAGTAGTGCTCGAATGTCGCGTAACTCGCTCAATCGCAATGAGAATACTGCAAAAGATTCGCTCAATAAGCTATATCGTTCGCAGGTGGAGTGGCATCGCAAAGTGTCGCTTCCCATCTCTGTAATCATATTTTTCCTTATCGGCGCTCCGCTTGGGGCCATCATCCGCAAGGGTGGTTTGGCGATGCCTGTGGTGGTGTCGGTACTATTCTTTGTGATTTATTATGTGATTAGTATTGCGGGCGAAAAGATGGCCAAGGAAGGTACTTGGAATGCTGCTTTCGGTATGTGGTTTTCGGCCATTGTACTGCTGCCTATTGCGCTCTATCTTACGCGAATAGCCACCAACGACTCCAACTTGTTCAATGTCGATTGGTATCGTGCGCAGTTTGATAAGGCCAAGAGCTACATCGCCTCCCTTAGGGCAAAGAATAATTAGTCGATAGATTTGTTAATTAACACCAAGACGATGAATTCCAAAGATTTGCGTATTGTCTACATGGGTACGCCAGATTTTGCAGTGGCACCCCTCAAAGCCCTTGTGGAGGGTGGTTACAATATTGTGGCAGTGGTTACCACGCCCGATAAGCCCTCGGGTAGGGGACTCAAAGTGAACGAGAGCGCTGTGAAACGCTATGCGATGGAGGTGGGTTTACCCATTCTGCAACCCGTGAGGCTGCGCGACGAAGAGTTTGTGGAGGCCTTCAAGGCGCTTAATGCAGACCTTGGAATTGTCATTGCATTCAGAATGTTGCCCGAGATTATTTGGGCGGAGCCGAGGCTCGGCACCTTCAATCTGCACGCCTCGTTGTTGCCACAATACCGTGGAGCAGCCCCCATTAATCGCGCGATTATGAACGGAGAGACGGTGGCAGGCGTGACCACTTTCCTGCTCAATCCTAGGATTGACGAGGGTGCCGTGTTGGGTCAAGAAAAGGTTGAAATAGAGCCATGCGACAATGTTGGTACTCTGCATGATAAGCTGATGAGTGTTGGCGTGGATTTGGTGCTTGAAACGGTGGATAAAATCGCCGCTGGCGACATTACTCCCATCGAACAGGAGGCTATGATGGAGGGGGAATTGAAGCCTGCGCCAAAGATTTTCAAGGAGGATTGCCACATTGATTTTTCGCTTACCGGCAAAGAGGTGCAGAATCTCGTGCGCGGACTCTCGCCCTATCCTGCCGCATGGGCACAGCTGACCGAGAGTCTGACGGCCAAGATTTTTGAGGTCGAATTCCTCCCCGGCGCTGTGGAGTGTGAGCCCGGCACGATTCTATCTGACGAGCGCAAGTATATCCATGTGGCGGTGGCCGACGGCTTGGTGAATATCAAAGAGTTGCAACTCTCGGGCAAGAAGCGAATGACCGCAGAAGAGTTGCTGCGAGGCTTTAGGAATATTACCTCCTATAAGTTTAGTTAGCAAATAGTTAGATAAAATAAAGGAGCCCCAATTAGGGGCTCCTTTATTGTTGCTATTTGGTGGTTTGGTAATTCGTGATGTTGGTGGCGATGCACTCCACAAGGCCCTCGATGGACTCAACGGCCGACCACGCATTGTGGGGCGAGAGCAGAAGCTTGTCGGAATCGGCTGTGTGGAGCAGGGGAGAGGTGGCCGGCATAGGCTCCGAGGGGTAGACATCGAAGGCGGCACCTGCAAGGCGACCATTGTCGAGAGCGCGTGCAACAGCCTCCTCCACAACGATACCTCCGCGGGCTACATTGACAATCACTGCCGAGGGTTTCATGAGTGCAATCTGCTCTGTGTCAATGAGTCCCTTTGTTACGGGAGTGAGAGGGCAGTGTACGCTGACCACATCTGCCCATGCGAGCAGGTCGCCAAGCTCTTTGCGCTCCCACTCCTCTGTACGGTTGGTCCCAGAGGTGGATGCGTAGGCTACATTGCAGCCAAAAGCCGAGGCAAGCGATGCTACCTTGCGGCCAATATTTCCCATGCCTATTACGCCCCAGTTTTTGCCCCACAAGCGGTGGGTGGGACGGTCGAAATTGACCCACTCGCCCGAAGCGCTATAGGCTCCGCTCTTCACATAGCGGTCGTAGTAGGTGTTCTGTCGGAGCAGGGCCAAAACACTGCCAAAAGTTGCCTCGGCAACTGTGTGCGTGGAGTAGCCTACGGCATTGCGCACCAATATGTTACGCGCGGAGGCTGCCTCCAGGTCGATGTTGTTGACACCGGTGGCCGCAACGCAAATCAGGCGCAACGATGGGAGAGCATCCATCTCCTTGGCGCCAATCACCACCTTGTTTACAATTAGCACCTCGGCGCCCTCGGCTCTCTCAATAACCTCCTCGGGGCGTGTGGAAGAGTAGCCCACATAGTCGCCAAGTGAACGGATGGGGTCAAGATTTGCCCCTCCGAGAGTGTACTCGTCAAGAAAAACGATTTTCATATAATTCAGTAGTTTAGATAGTTATACATTCTATTCCATCTCGCCTAGCAGGTCCCTTATAACCACGCTTGCACACACGCAGCCAAACGATGCCGGAATGTAGGATATGGAACCCACATTGGACTTTTTGTTGGTCTCCTCGGCTATAATCATCGACCCTTCGCGCACGGGTTCGGGAGAAAATACTGCCCAGAAACCACTCCTCACCCCCTGCTTATGGAGCCTCTTGCGCAACATGTGGGCCAATGGGCAATGATGGCTTTTGCCGATGTCTTTGACCTCGATTTTTGTGGGGTCTGTTTTGGCCCCCGCACCCATCGAACTAACAAGTTTGTAGCCCCTCTCCAGTGAACCAACAATCAGGTTAACCTTGGGCGAAAGGGTGTCGATGCAGTCCACCACATAGTCGTATTTCGCCTCGTCGAGAAGCTCCCAAGTCTTCTCGTCGCGGATGTATTCCGTGTGGATTGTTAGCACAATGTTGGGGTTTATATCTCGCAGTCTTTCAGCGAGTATCTCCGTCTTTGCTCTACCAATGGTTGAATGTAGGGCAATGAGCTGTCGATTGATGTTACTCTCGCCAACAGTGTCGGCATCGGCAAGTGTCAGATGTCCCACTCCGGCCCTCGCAAGCATCTCGGCTGCGTAAGCGCCCACGCCGCCAAGGCCCACAACCAGCACATGGGCACCATTGATTATCGAAAGTTTCTCCTCGCCAAGTAGCAGGCGGGTGCGTTCTTGCCAACTCATTCTGTTATTTGTTTGAAATTTTTATATGTCGTTTCTATCAGTTCTTCCTTTGAAACTCCGCGGATTGCCGCAACTTGTGCATACAGCTTGGCAATGGGGAGTGGAGTGGTGTCGCTTTCGAGCAATAGCCTCTCTGAGGGGCAATATTGGAGTGCTCGGAGTGTTTTGGTTGAGCGGAGCGATCCAAAGCCAAAGGATAGGTATCCTCCCTGTCTGACAATCTCCGCTGCCTGCTCCGGCGAGCCCACGAATGCGTGGAAAATGGCGGGTAGCGAACCGTGTCGTTTAAGAACCTCCAAGACCTCACGGTGGGCCCTCACGGAGTGGATTATGATGGGCCTTTGTGCAACGGCTGCCTGCGCCTCGAAAACCTCCATTTGCAACCCCCAATCTACTCCGCAAATCTTGTCTAAACCTATCTCGCCAACTAACTCATTATATGAGTTTTGTATAATTCGTAAATGTTTGTCGATGTCGGGGTAGAGTAGGGCGGCATCCCACGGATGTATACCCAACGAAAACGGCCCCTTGTTGGAGGGGATTTCGTCGGTTCCGAGCCTGATGTTTTTCACATAGAGGCGGTCGGAGTGGTCGCTGTGGGTGTGTATGTCGGTTAAAGGCGTCATTGTGACAGCAAATATACAAAAATTTGTTTGTGAATAAAATGTGTGAAAATATTAACACGCAGATTACCTATTTATAAAAAATAGGGTTATATTTGTGCGTTTTATTTAGGGGTAAAACATTTTGAATAATCAAAACTAACAACAAACCAATATTTTTTATTAACTTATTTACCTATCTTAACAGATATGTCGAAAGTCATTAAACTTAAGAAGGGTCTCGACATCAAGCTCTTAGGTGAGGCTGAGAAGAGTGTTTTGGAGCTCCCCATGGGTGAGCGCTACGCTGTTTCTCCCCTTGCATTCGAGGGCGTCGTACCCAAGCTGTTGGTGGCCGAAGGCGATGTTGTGAAGGCCGGTGACGCTTTGTTCTACGACAAGGCTCATCCTGAGGTTATGTTCACCTCGCCCGTAAGCGGTACCGTTTCGGCAGTCCGTCGTGGTGCGAAGCGCAAACTTCTCGCCATTGAGGTTGCTGCCGACGCTCAACAAACTTTCAAAACTTTTAACACCAAACTCAAAGAGGCAACTCGTGAGCAGGTTGTGGCCACTCTTTTGGAGAGCGGTCTGTGGGCAATGGTTATCCAGCGCCCCTATGGCATTATCGCCGACTCGAAGGATACTCCCAAGAGCATCTTCGTTTCGGGCTTCGATAGCGCCCCCCTTGCTCTCGATATGAATGTTGCCCTGAAGGATGACCTTCAGGCACTTCAGGCCGGTTTTGATGCACTCAAGAAACTCTGTCCCAAAGTTCACCTCGGCTTGAAAGCAGGCGAGAAGAGCATTTTGGATGGTATTGAGGGTGTTGAGAAACACTACTTTGCAGGTGCCCACCCCGCAGGTAATGTGGGTGTGCAGATTCACCACATCGACCCCGTAAACCGTGGCGAAAAGGTGTGGACCGTGGCTATCCAGAATGTGGCCATTATCGGTCGCCTCTTCACCGAGGGTAGGGTTAACATGGTGAAGACCTATGCAATTACCGGTTCGCAGGTTGCTCACCCCCAGTATGTTCGCGGCCTTGTAGGTAGCTCGATTGCCGATGTTATCATGCCCGCACGCATCAAACCTCAGGGCGGTGGTTCGACATTCCGTATCATCGAGGGTAATGTTCTTTCGGGCGTTAAGGCTACCGCTAACGACTTTGTGGGTCCCTACTCGTCGCAGGTAACCGTTATTCCCGAGGGCGGTGAGCTTGAGCTTATCGGCTGGCTTGCTCCCCGCTTCAACAAATTCTCCGTTTCGCGCACCTACTTCTCGTGGCTGATGCCCAACAAGAAGTATAACCTGTCGACCAGTGTTAATGGTGGCGAGCGTCCCTTTGTTGTGACCGGTCTTTATGAGAAATATCTTCCTATGGACATCT
>JAGBZI010000100.1 GCA_017628305.1 Tidjanibacter sp. | reverse complement strand
AGGTGAAACTTTCGTTTCACCTTCTCATTGTTTGCTTTGAGCTGTTTCCGAGGATTGAACTCGGGACCTCTTCCTTACCAAGGAAGTGCTCTACCACTGAGCTAAAACAGCATTTACTTCCTAAAAGCGAGGCAAAAGTACAACGCTTTTTTTAATTGTGCAACTTTTTGTGCAACTTTTTTCAAAAATTCTTGTCGCAGCCCACTGCACACGCTCGCCAACACCCCCCAAATTAACACATCTAAAACCCCTTTAGTGGTGGTGATATGCCAAAAATTTCAGCATATCTCAGGCTGTAACGAGGGGCCTCTAATGGTTGAACATGAAGCCGATGTAGCACCTCGCACCCGAGGGAAAGTCGAACTCGTTGCGCCCCAATGGTAGCAGCCAATCGACCTTAAAACTGAGTGACATACGCTCCGACAGCGGGTAGTCGGCACCCACAAATGGGGCCACCACGCCCACCCCATATTTGCGGTAGGAGAGCCCCTCCTCGGGAGTGGTGTCGAGCTCGGGTGTGGTGGTGAGGGTGGTGTGCTCCACGCTACCGCCGCCCACGGTCGCCCCCACATAGGGTGCAAAGGGCCCCAGCTTCCAGCACCAATCTACCAGCAGGCCGCCCCAACCAATCGAGAGCGACGACCCCCAATCGCCATAGCCGAGAGAGGATGTGTAGCCCTCTGTGCCCACCCTCAGGTGGTTACCGAAGCGCAGTCGCAGGGCGCCTCCGATGCCCACGGGGAGGCCCGAGAGCCTTTGGTTGACCCCGTCTATGGTCAGGGAGCCTCGGTCGACCCACCCGGCATGGAGCATCATGCCACCCGAGAAGCCGCGGTAGGCGAGGGTGGGGGAGGAGGCGTTTGCCGTGGTGAGCAGTGTGACGATGGTCGCAAGCAGTAGTAGTGTGCGTTTCATGTGTTCTATTTTTCTGCAAATATAGTGATTAATTGCTTATTCGTCGCCATTTTAGCCCCATTTGCACCACGAAATCGAGCAAATGGGGCGAGTAAATGTTGTGGTACAGAAAAAAGTTATACCTTTGTATTATCCTCAAAGAGTAGATAATGAATATTAACCTAATAATGAGTACCAAAATTATGACGAAGAGACTTTCAGCAATTATGGTAGGCTTGGCGATGATGTGCCTTGCAGCCTGCAGTTCCACCTACGAGCCCATCGAGGTGAAGGTTCCCAAGCGTCCTGCTGGTCAGGAGCACGCGGTGGGTATGACTGCCCCCAAGATTGATGTTGTGCATGTTGGTATAGTCGGCCTCGGCATGCGTGGCGACGGTGCTGTGCAGCGCCTTATCCACATCCCCGGTGTGGAGATTACCGCCCTGTGTGACATTCGCCCCGAGAGGGTTGAGGTGGGTCAGGAGATTCTCCGCAATGCCGGTCGTCCCGAGGCTGCCGAGTATAGTGGCAGCGAGGATGCGTGGAAGGCGTTGTGCGAGAGGGAGGACCTCGACCTTGTCTATGTTGTGACCGACTGGAAGAATCACGCCAACATCGGTGTGTATGCCATGGAGCACGGCAAGCATGTGGCCATCGAGGTGCCCGCAGCCACCACTCTCGACGAGATATGGGACCTCATCAACACCTCCGAGCGCACTCGTAAACACTGCATCCAGTTGGAGAACTGTGTCTACGACTTCTTTGAGATGACCGCCCT
The DNA here is from genome assembly GCA_017628305.1 of Tidjanibacter sp. GTDB lineage: Bacteria > Bacteroidota > Bacteroidia > Bacteroidales > Rikenellaceae > Tidjanibacter. Next base: position 12,062 of record JAGBZI010000100.1, on the reverse strand, counting down.
CAATATGGCCCAGCAGGGTCTGTTTGGCGAGGTGCTCCATGTGGAGGGCTCCTACATCCACAACCTCGAGGACTATTGGACCGAGTACTACAACAATTGGCGCCTCGATTTCAACAACGAGAACCGTGGCGATGTATACCCTACCCACGGCCTTGGCCCCGCCACTCAGGTGCTCAACATTCACCGTGGCGACCGCATGAAGACCCTCGTGGCGATGGATACCAAGTCGGTAAATGGCAAAAAGTTTGCCAAGAAGTATGGCGTGAGCAATCCCGACATCGAGTTCCAGAATGGCGACCACACCCTCACTCTCATCCAGACCGAGCAGGGTAAGACCATCCACATTCAGCATAATGTGATGACCCCTCGCCCCTATAGCCGAATGTATCAGATTACCGGCACCGACGGTTTCGCAAATAAGTACCCCATCGAGCAGATTTGTCTGCGTCCCTCACAGGTGGAGGAGAACAAAGTTATCGACCACGAGGACCTCAATGCACACGGTGCAGTCCCCGCCGATGTTCACGAGGCACTCATCGAGCAGTACAAGCACCCCATCCACAGGGAGCTCGAGGCAAGGGCCAAAGAGGTGGGTGGCCACGGTGGCATGGACTTCATCATGGATTGGCGCCTTATCTACTGCCTCCAGAATGGTCTGCCTCTCGATATGGATGTCTACGACTTGGCCGAGTGGTGCTGCTTGGGCGAGCTCACCCGCATCTCCATCGAGAATGGCAACGCTCCTGTGGCAGTTCCCGATTTCACACGCGGCCACTGGAACGATATTCAGGGCTACCGCCACGCCTTTGCAGAGTAGAACGCTCTGAGTGAGAAAGACTATTCCCCATCTCCCCCCGGAGGTGGGGATTTTTGTGGCTGAGTGTTGTACTTTTATATATAATGTGTATCTTTGTGAAAACAACCTAATCTTAAAGCTATATGAAGAACCTTAAATCACTTTTGCAGATGGTGGCGGTAGCGTTGGCGGTGCTCTGCACGCCCATCGCAGCTCGCGCACAGTACTACGACCACTTCCACACCGAAGATGTCCAACTCCACACCGGATTCCAAGTGAACGGTAAACTCGCCGACAGGTGGAGGATTAATTGGGGCGAGGAGCTCTACTTTGGCAACAATATGAGCGAGTTCCAGAAGATATACAGCCGTGTGATGGTCCACTACAACCTGTTGTCCAACCTCTCGTTGTCACCCATGGTGATGCGTATCGACAACCGCTCGACTGACTCGCGCACAATGATTTACGACATGAATGTCATCTACAAGCCCAGCTTCGACCGACTGACACTCACCGTGCGCGGAGGTACTCGACTTCAGCATATTCTGAACTATCCGAGAATATATCAGGAAAAGGTGAGGTCCAACCCCGAGTTTATGGCGCGCGCCCATTTCGGTGCATCCTATCGCCTGTGCGACTTTCTGGAGCCCTTTGCCGACATTGAGGGCTTCTTGCTGCTCAACCCCGCCAACGACTATGAGGAGAACCCCAAGCTCAACAAAATCTACAATGTGGGCTATTACCTTCCCCGCGTGCGCAGCAATGTGGGTGTGAAGGTGCGCATCGATAAGTACCACTCCGTTTCGCTCTATTGGCGCTATGACTACACCAAGAGCAAATACCTCAGCTATGAGTTGATGGATGCCCCCTTTGGCATCATCACCAAGAGCAATACCAACAACTTTGTGGGCATCTTCTACACGCTCAACCTGTAGCCTCCGAGGGGTAAAATTACCCCTCAGTGAAAGAAAAATGGGGTTGGGTGGATAAAAATCCAACATTAATTCGTACATTTGGGGGATTAAAATTGAGTAACTGTATATGTACGACTACAAGGCGCTCCATAAAGTGATTGTCACACTCGGCGTGTGCTTTGTTGTTGCGCTCGGAGTTTTGCTCCTTTCGTGCCGCCCATTGGGTGGCTTTGCCATCATCTCGGCCATCATAATGTTGGCGGTTGGTGGCTACTTCATCTTCCTGCCCATGAAGTTTCTGGAGGAGATGAAGAACCTCGAGAGGCGCGTGGAGCTCTACAAATCCAAGGCGGAAGAACATGGTAGCAAAAAAGACTAACCAAAAACTCACATAATAGCAATGAAAAGAATACTTATTGCCGGTGCCGGCGGCCAGATTGGCTCGGAGCTTACAGGCCACCTCAGGAAAATTTATGGTCCCGAAAATGTTGTTGCAGCCGACCTGCGCGACTGTCCCCACTTGGCCTACGACGGCCCCTTCGAGATTCTCAACATCCTCGACCGTGAGGCCTATGCAGCCCTCGTGCGCAGCTACAACATCGACACCATCTTCAACCTCGTAGCCGTTCTCTCGGCCACCGGTGAGAAGAATCCTCAGGGCGCTTGGAACATCAATATGGGTGCACTTATGAACTCGCTGGAGATTGCCCGTGAGTATGGTTGCGCTCTCTTCACCCCCTCGTCGATTGGTGCCTTCGGTGGCGACTTCGAGAGGGACAACACCCCTCAGGATGTGTCGATGCAGCCCAACACCATCTACGGTGTGTGCAAGGTTACCGGCGAGCTCCTCTCCAACTACTACAACACCCGCTTCGGTGTGGATACCCGTAGCGTGCGCTTCCCCGGCATTATCTCCAATGTGACCATGCCCGGCGGCGGCACCACCGACTACGCTGTGGAGATTTTCTATGAGGCTGTGAAGTGTGGCCACTACACCTGCCCCGTGCCCGCCGATGTTTACATGGATATGATGTATATGCCCGACGCGCTGAAGTCTATTGTGGACCTCATGGAGGCTGACCCCACCAAGTTGCGCCACCGCAACTCGTTCAACATCGCTTCGATGAGCTTCACCCCCGAGATTCTGGCAGCCGAGATTCGCAAGCACATTCCCGAGTTCACCATGGACTACAATGTGGACCCCGTGAAGGAGGAGATTTCGCGTAGCTGGCCCAATAAACTCGACGACACTTGTGCTCGCGAGGAGTGGGGCTGGAATCCTGATTGGGATTTGGAGAAGATGGTTGTGGACATGCTGCGAGCTGTTCGCGCCAAACTGAATAAATAGGGCCTCGCGCCGGTGCCCAAGCGCACACCTCGCGCGCGTAACTACTGCGCCCGACTATGATAAATCCCCGCAAAGTGTACGAATGATACACTTGGCGGGGATTTTTTTGTGCGCCCTCTTTTGAGCAGGAAGCTCGTGCACCACTCTATGTTCCCACGGCGTATGGACACAAAAAAACGACTGCCCATAAGGCAGTCGTTGTCGAAAAAAATTCTTCGTGGCGGAGAAAGGGGGATTCGAACCCCCGGTACAGTAATCCCGTACGACAGTTTAGCAAACTGTTGGTTTAAGCCACTCACCCATCTCTCCGTGCTTGACTTAAAAAGCATGGCAAAGATAAGCAGTTTTTGCGTATCTGCAAACCTTTTGGCGAAAAATATTTCTCCATGCCCAATTTTTTTCTCGCATCTGCCCGCTCTTTTCTGCACGATTATTGCCCAATATCGGAGTATTTTGAGAGGTTGGAGGGCTGGTTTTGCGCTAATTAGTGACAAAAAACCGATTTTTTTTGGTTTTATTTTTCAGTATCAGAAAAAAGTATTACCTTTGTTTCGATAAATGGGTATCAACCCCGAACACGAAGTTTTAATTGTATAACAAATATTTATTTTAAAAATGAAAAAGATTGCTGTTTTGGTTCTTTCGCTCGTAGCGGCTGTAACCGTTTCGAATGCACAGGTATGTGCTCTCAAATCGAATGCTCTTTGGCTGGGCGTCGGTGGTCTCAACATTGGTGCTGAGTTCTCGGTAGCTCCCCAGTGGACCGTTGATGTAGCTGGTTCGGTTGTTCTCTTCAACCCCTGGAAGAATGTAGGTGGCAAAGGTGAGGGTCTTTACCTGAATGGTTGGAGTGGCATCGTTGAGGGTCGTTACTACCTCTGCCGCGCTTTCAATGGTCACCACTTCGGTGCTTTCGGTCAGGTTGCTCGCTATGGTAAAGGCGGTAATGTGCCCGTTATTGCAGACAATGTTTACAACAATGTTAAGGTTGCCGGTCTTGGTGTTAGCTACGGTTACTACTTCAAACTGAACACCTACTGGGGTATCGACACCAATGTAGGTATCGGTATGGGTCTTGGTTCCTACGAGGGCCGTCCCAACTGGAAGTTGATGCCCGTTGGCCGTGCAGAGGTTGCTCTTAGCTACAAGTTCTAAGGAACCATATTGCAGAATATATTATGAGTGCTACCCTTCGAGGGTGGCACTCTTTTTTTTGTCCCTGCTCGAGGAGGGGGAGGAGAATGGGAGATAGGTGGGAGAGTGAGTGAAAGGTGAAAGGCTGTGTGTGGGAGTGAGGGAGTGTGGCAAAGGATCTGTGTAGGTGTGGAGCGGTTGTGGGTGAATTGCTGAGAGGGATGGCGTGTATGGAGCAGCAGTGTGTAACCATTCGGGTATACCTATTATATATATTATGTAGAATAGATATAGAACAGTAGCGGTCGCCTTGTTGTAGGCAACCGCTGCTGTGAAATTGGTGGTCGATAATCTATATGGGGAAGATGACGAATACTGCCGCATCCCACACGGCGTGGGAGATTATGAGTGCCCAAAGGCGCTTGGGGAAGAGGCGGTAGAGGAGACCCCACACGCCGCCGGCAACCGCTGCCGCAACCAACAACATGAAGTTGAACGACCAGAGGTGTACGAGAGTGTAGATGGCTGTGGTGGCCAGAAAACCTACCGTTGGGCCCCACTTTTGGCCGAGCTGCTCCTGTGCATATCCGCGCCAGAAAATCTCCTCGGCCGGGCCTACGATGAGCAACAGCAGAGCCCCGATGGCCATGGGGTTCATGCCATCCTTCATGGCATAGATGGAGCCAATCTCGCCGTCGGCAAAGGGGAACATCCACACTGCCACCTTGTCGCCAACCCAGAAGATGGCCCAAAGGGCAGCTCCGATGGCGATGCCGAGTGGAACATCCCACAGGCGGAAATTCTCCTTGAGGGAGGTGCGCAATGGTTTACCCCCCATGGCGAGGCTCATGGAGGTGAGCACCACACCTGCTGTGGCCATGGTGTACCAGAAATTCAGGTGGGGTGCAGTCCATGGGCTGAACATTGCAAACCACAGTAGGGCCGCAACAATCAGCGGTATAAATCGCTTATCCATAGAGGAATGTGTATTACAGGAGGGCCGACACAATGAGGGCAGCCGTGAGGAGCAGGCTGAAGAACAGCTGCTGCTGGGATGTTGCCACATCCACATCGGCCACAGCCTCGCCACCGCCGCTGAGCAGACCCGTCATGCGGCGTGCAAGTCGGTAGGCGCGGGGGAAGACTATGAAGCATACGATGGTCATCCAAGGGAGCAACCCAAAGGCTACGGCAAGTGCCACGAGCACAAAGGGGAGGAGCAGCTCGAGCTGATAGACAGCCACAGAGCTGCGGGGACCTATGAGCATGGCGAAGGTCTTGATGCCTGCCGCCTTATCGCTCACGGCGTCGCGCGAGTTGTTGGCGTGGAGCACACCGACGGTGATGAGTCCCACGGGGAGTGCCAGAACGAGCGCAGGAACAACAATCTCACCAGCCACAACCAACGATGTGCCCACCACGGGGAGGAAACCGAAGTTGAGGAGGATGTCGAGGTCGCCGAGCGCGTGGTACTTGAGCCACGAGTAGCCCACGGTGAGGAGTGCACCTGCAAGGCCAACCCAGAGAACTGCGGTGCCTGTGAGGTAGATGAGGGTGAAACCTATGGCGATGCCAATGAGGAGCATGGTGACGCCAAACCTCACGAACTCACGGGGTTGGAATGAACCATTAACCAAGGGGAGCATTACAGCCTCGCCGTCAACACCTGTGCGGTGGTCGTTGTAGTCGGAGAGGAGGTTGCCGGCAGCATGGAAGGCAATGATGCCCACCAATGCGAGGACGGCAGCTATCCAGTTGACTTCAAAGCCGGCTTCGGGGGTGCGCGAGTACCAGAAAAGGAAGGCGGTGGTCACCACAACGGGCATGGATGAAACGGGAAAGGACCATGGGCGAGTGGCTATGTACCACTCCTTGAGCGAATGTTTTGCCATATCTGTGAGTGTTATTGAATATTTTGTGTCACAAATGTACATTTTTTTCGTATCTTTGGCAATTATAAGAAGATAAACATTAGCTATGAAATCAAAAGTTGCATCTTTTTCGGTGGACCACACCACCCTCGATAGGGGTTTCTACCTCCGTTCTGTCTACACCGCTCTGGGATTCTACCCCCTGAGGAGCTACGATATGCGCTTCCGTGCGCCCCGCGAGAAGGAGTACCTCTCGCCCGAAGCCATCCACACCATCGAACACCTCATGGCCCACTACCTCAGGGAGAAGCTCGGCAGCCGCGTGGTGTCGTTTGCACCCATGGGTTGCAAAACGGGTTTCTACCTTATTGTCAAGGGTTTCACCCCCATGAAGAGGGTTATGGAGGCTGTGGCCGAGGTGTGCAGAGAGCAGTCGAGCCTGAGGGTGATGGGCGAGATTCCCGGTCTTACCGTAGAGCAGTGTGGCAACCCCGAGCTGTATGATGTCGAGGCCAGCAACGCCGCACTCAAAGAGTATGGTGAGCTTATCGAAAAACTGCTGAAGGAGGAGTAGAGGCCATGAAGAATATACTTGTTATCACCCCCATGGCTGCCGAGCAGGAGAATATGCTCTGTGCGCTTAACAACTACTCGCTTCCGCTGATTAACAGCTACACCATCCAGCGTGGCTATGTGGGCAAGGTCTATGCGGCCGCTGCCACAGCTCTCGCCATGGAGCAGGAGAGGTACGACATGGTGGCCGTTGTGGGCTACGCTGCCGCCTCCAAGGAGTTCTCCACGGGCGATGTTGTCTGCCCCCGCGAGGCCCGCTACCACGACGCACGAGTACCTGCAGGGCTCGATGGCGTGAGCTTCCTCACCGACCCCTATAAACTTGAGGGCACCGACGATGCCACCATCTACACGGGCGATAGCTTTGTGGGTGCCGAGATGATAGGGGAGATTAAGGAGCGATTTGGTACCCCTCGAGCCTTGTTCGACATGGAGGCTACGGCTGTGTGCCAGATTGCGGCCCAAAGGGGTGTGCCTGTTGTGGTGATGAAGATGGTGAGCGACACTCCCGAGAAGGGGTGCGATGCCGACTCTTTCGAGCGCTTTGTCACCGAGCATACCGACTTCGCAGCCTTTGTGGAGATTTTGGAGAGGTTTTGAGGGCCTCCCCCCAAAGAAGAGAACTAATAACTACTAATAATATAGGAGAGTATGAAAATCGCTATTGGCTGCGACCACGCAGCATATTCGTTCAAGGAGGAGATTAAGGCCTATCTTACTGAGAAGGGCCACGAAGTTGTAGATAAAGGTTGTTACTCACCCGAGAGGGCAGACTATCCCGACCACGGCATAGCAGTTGGCGAGGCTGTGGCGAGCGGCGAGTGCGAGAGGGGTGTGGTGATTTGTGGCAGTGGCATCGGCATTTCGATTGCTGCCAACAAGGTGAGGGGTGTGCGCTGTGCGCTCTGCTCGGAGCCCTTGTCGGCCCGCCTTTCGCGCAACCACAACGATGCCAATGTGTTGGCTATGGGAGCAAGGCTTATCGGCTTGGAGATGGGCAAGGCCATTGTGGATGCATGGTTCGAGGCCGAGTTCGAGGGCGGCCGCCATACGGGCCGCTTGGAGAAAATCTCTGCCTACGAGAGGTAGTCGCCAGCAGGAGTGAGATTAACACACAAAAAGGAGGGCCATTGGCCCTCCTTTTTGTGTGTTAATCACCGCTTTAGGTCGTGTCAGAATAGCCTTGCGATGTCGTTGAAGGTGGCATCAACGGACGGTGCTTGCCTCGCCTACCTCGTGCGAAACATAGACAGCGTTTGTCATCTGGGGATTGCCCTTATAGTCGGCACGAGCACCCATAACGGTGATAACATCGTTAACCTTCAGGCCGGCAGCAGCCCACTGTTTCTGAGTCTCGCCCTCGGGGGTCAGCAGACCATATACATAAGCGGTACCGGTCTCATCCTCGAAGTAGAAGTTACCATAAAGGGTGTTTGCAACCTCGGTAATCTTACCGGTGAGGATATAGGTGAAGCCGTCACCGGTGGTGGCCACCTCGTTGAAGTACTGCATGGTTACGGGTTTGTATCCACAAGGGCTGATGGTGTGTGATTCGTAGTGTTGCTGTGTGCCGTCAATAATGCCATCGTTGTTGTAGTCGCCGGCGAGAGCAACAACATCCACGGTATATTTTGCCCAATAGTTGTAGTCTACATCAAAATTATTTTTGATATCTATCTCCACCACGCCATTGCTATCAGGGGTGAGGCGTTTGGCGATTGACATTACTTCGGCAGAATTTGAAGTTGCGAACCATTGTCGATAGTCGGGGTTGTTGTCCAAATACTCCATGGTGGTCATTAAGCTGGCATCGTCGTAAACTGCCACACAGACCTCCTTGACTGCACTATCCACAACAACCTTGATGGTGGCGTTTTCCTCGTTGCCTTCGAGGAGAACTTGGGTGATGTGATCTCCCATGGGGGTGGGCTGTTTGGTGGTAACTATGCTTTTTGCATTCATGCCGGTCCAATAGGGGGCATCATCAACATATTTACCACCGTTATTTGAAACAGCTTGCTCCCATTCAAAACTATTGAACAGAGGCCTGTAGTAACCGTAGCCCCAGCCATACAAACTCTCGCCATAGGCAAATTCGCCAAACATAATTACACAGGGTTGGCCGGGTACAACCTTATCCCAAAATCTGATGTCGTCAGACACATAGTAGGCATGCTCTTCGTCTATAACGATGGTGGTGCTCTCGTTAAACAAGTTGATGCCTCCCCACACTGTGTCGTGAAGAGTGAGCATATCTGCAGTGCTCATTGACTTGTGAGATGTGGCGATGTTTCGATTGATGATGTAAATGTCGCCCATCGCCCACTTGATAACATGGTTCTGCTCTTTGATGCTGCTGTCGAGTTCCACATCTACGGTAAAGCCGTCGTACTTGAGGTCGTAGATGGTGATGTTGTCGCCAAGTTGAGCCACGACTCCGGTTTGGCCCTCTTCCATCTCGGGTATGACAACATCGCTTGCGAAGGAGTTGGTTTTTGTGGTGTCGTAAACATAGAATTTACCTTTGTCGAAGGGCTGCACATCGGTGGGGATGGTAAATTGCGAACCATTTGTGCGGGTACCGAGCAGGTAGGACTCTGTGGCTTTGTTGCAAATAGTGGTGTTGACGAAGGTGTAGAAATACTTCCCGAACTCAAACAGACTCTCCTCGGAATCTTCTGTGTGGTTTACCACCGAGGCTAAACTCTCATCTGCAAATATGATGAGGGCACAATCGTAGTTGGCCAACAAGGAGATGGCGGCATCATCTCGGTCGATAACAATATCGTCACAATCAATTACAAGAGAGCACTCTTTCTGAAGATATTTGCCGCTGGCGGTAGCTCTACCTCTAACATTGTATGTACCCATCTTTATCTCGATGCTCTCTTTGGTATTCCAACTGCCTTTCAGTTGGAAACTCTCTCCGGTCTTCACCTCGGTGAATTGAAGGTCATAATTGGAGGCTGTCAGGCTACCATCGGAGATTGCAGTGTAAAACTCTTCGAAAATGGCACTGTTGTCCCCAGCTTTAGTCATGCTTTCTCCGTTGTTGAGTTTGTTGAAGTGGAACGAGAGTGTGAGCGAGGAGGTGGTTTGTTCCACAATAGGCTCCTCATTAATACAGCCGACCATCAGCAATGCAATGCATAAGGTCATTAAGTGTAAAACTTTTTTCATAGTAGTAGTCTGTTATAGGGTTAGATCTGTTTTATTGTGTGTCAGAATAGCCTTGCGATGTCGTTGAAGGTGGCGTAGAGCATCAGGAGGATGAGGAGGCTCATGCCGATGGCTTGGGCAACCATCAACACCTTGTCGCTCGGTTTGCGACCCGTAATCAACTCCACAAGGATGAAGAGCGCGTGGCCGCCATCAAGCGCAGGGATGGGGAGCACATTCATGATGGCCAGAATGACCGACAGCAGGGCTGTGATGCGCCAAAAGTATTGCCAATTCCACTCATCGGGGAAGATGCTGCCGATGGATATGGGGCCGCCCAATGCTTTATACATCTCCGTCTGGGGGCGTACAATCATCTTGAGCTGTTTCCAATAGTCGCTCATCTCCTCCACAACGCGCTCGCCACCACGAGGTATGGCCTGCCACAGGGTGTACTCCCTTGTGCGCACGGGGATATAGTGTGCCGTGGCAAGTCCCACTCCAATCTGTCCCTCGGGCGACACCCCAACCGTAACATTGAGGGTGTCGGCTCCGCGCACCACCGCGAGGTTGAGCTCCTCCCCCTTGTGCTCCATGATTTGGGGGCTCACCTCGTCGTAGAACTCGGCCCTTGTGCCCTCCACGGCCACCACACGGTCGCCCTCGCGCAGGCCGGCAATGGCCGCACCCGAACCCTCCACAACGCTCGCCACCTCAAAAGGTACGCGGGGTGTGAGCAGGTCGACCTGCTCGGAGAGCTCCATGACGCTCTGCACGGGTATCTCTATGGCAACCCTCTCGCCACGGCGCTCCACAACGGTTGTTTTGTCGCTCTCGATGATTAGCGAGGGGATGATTTTCGAGTAGTCCTCCACGCTCTTGCCGCCAATGGAGATTATTTTGTCGCCATCCTCAAAGCCGAGTGCATGGCCGTAGTCGCTGAAGACATAGCCGTGGGGCATCTCGCTGTTGGAGATGTAGGTGTCGCCCCATGCGAGGCTGGTGCCCACATAGATGACGAAGGCCATCAGGGCGTTCATCATCACTCCGCCGAGGATTATCAGGAGCCTCTGCCATGCGGGTTTGCTGCGGAATTCCCACGGTTGGGGCTCCTGCTTGAGGTGCTCGGTGTCCATGCTCTCGTCCACCATTCCCGCGAGCTTGGCATAGCCGCCGAAGGGGAGCCATCCGATGCCATACTCCGTCTCGCCCCAGCGCCATTTGCACCACGCCTTGCCAAAGAATATCCTGAACTCCTCGACCCTCACGCCAAAAAGTTTGCCAAACATCAGGTGGCCCAATTCGTGTACCAACACCAGCATGGTGAAGGAGCAGATGAACTGCAATATTTTTATGCCTATCTCCATTTTTTACCTCTTTTGTGGGATTTCGCCCTACCTTTTTCGCAATTTCTCCACCAACTCCTGTGCGATGGCCCTCGACTCGCTGTTGGATGCGGCGTAGTCATCAATGGTGGGGGTGGCCACAAACTGCGCCCTCTCGAGGGTGCCCATAATTACTCGGGCTATGTCGGTGTATCCAATCTCGCCTGCCAAGAATGATGCCACAGCCACTTCGTTGGAGCCGTTCATCACACAGCAGCTGTTGCCGCCTCGGCGCAGACACTCATAGGCGGTTGTGAGCAGCGGGAAACGCTCCGTGTCGGGCTGCTCGAAGGTGAGCGTTGCACACTTTGCAAAGTCGAGCCTCTCCTCGCCCAGCTCACCGCGATCGGGGAAGCGGAGGGCATACTGAATGGGCAGGTGCATGTCGGGGGTGCCGAGTTGCGCCTTGATGGCTCCGTCCTCAAACTCCACCATGGAGTGAACTATGGATTGGGGGTGGACCAATACATCTATCTGCTCGGGCTTCAGGCCAAAGAGCCAGCGAGCCTCAATAACCTCAAATCCCTTGTTTACGAGGGTCGATGAGTCGATGGTAATCTTCGCTCCCATCGACCAGTTGGGGTGGGCAAGTGCTTGTGACACAGTGACCTTGTCCAACTCCTCGGCGGGTGTGCGCAGGAAGGGACCGCCGCTCGCGGTGATTATAACCCTTCGGGGGAGCGATACCTCGCCGGCCAGACACTGGAAGATGGCCGAGTGCTCCGAATCGATGGGGAGGATGGGGACATTCCTCAGTGCGGCCTCCCTCATGATGTGTTCACCGGCTACCACAAGGCTCTCCTTGTTGGCCAAAGCCAATCGCTTCGAGGCCTTCACGGCTGCCAGCGAGGGGAGCATGCCGGCGTAGCCCACAAGTGCATT
>JAGBZI010000099.1 GCA_017628305.1 Tidjanibacter sp. | reverse complement strand
CACTATGTGGGTGTTGGCCTGAAAGCCACAGAGGAACTCAATGGCGTGGAGCTCCTGCACACCGAAGGCCTCGCAGTGTCGCACGAGTGCGCTGGCGTTTTGGGGGTGAAAAGTATTCTCGGCGCAGACGCACATATAGCGTGTGCGGTCGGCCACCACTCGCCTCATGGTTGCGGCCCTCTCGGGGAGCATAAACTCCTCGAGGTAGGCTATGCGCTGGTCGTACCACTCTTTGGGTTTAGCGATATTTGCCATCGTCGTCGAGCATTTTGATGTAACTTTCGTAGCGGCTCTCGGTAATCTCCCCCTCGACAACACCCCTCATCACGGCACATTGGGGCTCGTGTGTGTGGGTGCAGTTGTAGAACTTACACCCCTTGCTCATCCTCATAATCTCGGGGAAGTAGTGGTAGAGCTCCTCGGGCTTGATGTCGATAAGGCCGAAGCCTCGGATGCCGGGGGTGTCAATCAGTCGGCCGCCAAACGCAAGGGGGTAGACTCTCGAGAAGGTTGTTGTGTGCTTTCCCTGAAGGTGCACATCGGAGATGGCCCCTGTTTTGGCTGCCGCGGAGGGCTCGATGGCATTCACGAGGGTCGATTTGCCCACACCCGAGTTGCCTGCCAGCAGGGTTGTCTTGTCCCTCAGCAGCTCCACAACCTCCTCCAACCCCTCGCCGGTGAGTGCTGAGCACTCAATTATTCGATAGCCTGCCGAGGTGTAGATGTGTCGGAACTCTTCGAGCAACTGGGGGTGCTCACGGGCGGTGTCAATCTTATTGAGGATGATGACGGCGGGCACCTTGTAGGCCTCGCAGGTCACCAGAAAGCGGTCCACAAACTCGGGAGCCGTCACAGGGGCAGCGATGGTCACCACCACTGCCGCACAGTCGATGTTGGCGGCTATGATGTGTGACTCTTTGGAGAGGTTGGAGGCTCGTCGGATGATGTAGTTGGTGCGCGGGGCGATGCTCACAATGAACCCTTCGCCCGCCTCAGAGAACTCTACACCCACCTTGTCGCCCACCACCACAGGCGAGGTGGAACGCACCCCTTTGAGCCTCAGTCGGCCGCGTGTGCGACAATCGTAGACAGCGCCCTCAATCTCCACTTTGTACCAACTGCCGGTACTCTCTACCACAAATCCTTGCTGAATCATATCTCGCTGTTGTTTTGGTTGTTAGTGTCGCTATTGAGTTTGAAACTGTCGCTCTCAACGATAGCCTCTTTGGCCTCCTCGAGGTAGGGGAAGACAAAGTCGGCCACCCTCTCGATGGGGCCCACGAAGAGCGAAGAATTCACCACTTCGGGCTCGACGATTTTCAGCTGGCTGTTGATGTTGCGGAAGAGTCCCAGCAGGAGGCTCAGCACCAAGCAACAAGTGACCACCGAGAGGAGCGCTCCGCCGATTTTATCGACAAAGCCGAGCCCTATGCCGTGGAGAATCCAGCGGGAGAATCGCGCCATCACCCAAGCGAGCACCACGGCGGCCACAAAGAGAATGACATAGGCAGCCACCCCCTCCACTTCGACACCTATCCACTCTCCGAGTCGGTCGTTGAACTTGAATGCCACCCACACACCGATGAGCACACCCACGAGTGAGGAGGCTTGTGATATGAGTCCTTTGCGCAGTCCGCTGATGAGGGCCCACGCGAGAATGATTGCGAGAATGATGTCGACGATATTCATAGTTTTTTCCGATTTACCGTTTTGGAAAGGGTTTCCATATTACAAAGCTACAAAAAAGTGCTCTAAAAACCTCCCCCTCGCCCCCAAAATATTTCATCGGCAGAAAAAAAAGCACCCGAGTTTAGCAAACCACAAATAGCTGTAACTTACCAAACTCGGGATCTCCCCATGGGCCGATGGGCTCACTACACCATCAACACACTATTTATTCAAAGTCGTAGCCTTCGATGTCGTCGGCGTAGTCGCTCCATTTCTCGGCAGTCTTGTAGGCCTCCACGCTCCCGGAGGGTACATATATTTTGCGCCCCGAAGCATTGTTGCCGAACATACTGTAGCCTCCCCTTGGCGGAGTTGTGGGTTTGCAGTATACCTCTGCAAGGCTCGAACACTGATAGAATGCAGTCATTCCAATCGAAGTAACACTATTGGGCATTGTGATGCTCGCAAGGCTCGAACAACAATAGAATGCACTCTTTCCAATCGATGTAACACTATTGGGCATTGTGATGCTCACAAGGTCTGAACAATTTTCGAATACACCTAATCCAATCGAAGTAACACCCTCAGGAATGGTATATTCGGTTAGGCCATAGGGTGCAAATGAATTAAGCACACCATCTACAATCAAGCACCTTCCATCCTCCGATGCACATTTTCCATTAAACTCCGCAAGGCTCGTACAATCACGGAATGCGCCATTTCCAATCGAAGTAACACTGTCGGGAATGGTGATACTCGCAAGGCTCGTACAGTGCAAGAATGCAGAACTTCCAATCGATGTAACACCCTCGGGAATGGTGATGCTTGTAAGGCTCGAACATGACCAGAATGCACCATCTCCAATCGATGTAACACCCTCGGGAAGGGTGATGCTCGCAAGGATCCTACAATTAAAGAATGCAAACTTTCCAATCGATGTAACACAGTCGGGAAGGGTAATACTCGCAAGGTTCAAACAACCACAGAATGCATAATTTCCAATCGATGTAACCCCCTCGGGAATGGTGATACTCGCAAGGCTCGTACAACCATTGAATGCATCATCTCCAATCGAGGTAACCTCGCCATCAAAGGTAATCACGCCCTCGTAGGTGAGAGAATTCCACACATTGGACACGATATTTGCTCCGAATACATTTGGGGCGAATGGGGTTACTTTCTCTGTCGCTGTGTACCAAATCTGGTTGTGCAACTCATTGGTATCATCATTATCCTGATTACCACCATCAAGGTCATTCGTGGTGCAAGCAACGCCGCCCAGCATCAGCATGACCATCAAAAGTTTTATTATCTGTTTCATGGGACAGTTTTTGGGGATTACTTTCGTTTTAATTATTGCCACAACTTAAGACTCTAAATATCTCTGTGATTTATGATAACAAAGATAAACAAATCTTTTTGAGAACCGACAAATTGCCTAAAAATAAAAATAGGTAGGGGCGGTGTGTGACATTTTTATAATTCTTTGTATCTTTGTGGTTGTGTGACCCTATGTCACGCCCACCCAAATGACCATGAAAAGATTGTTTGCAACATACTTGCTACTTCTCGCACTCCTCCTCTCGGGGGCCACAAGCAGCTTTGCGCGAGAAAGCTACACCCTCAACCGCGACTGGAAGTTCTTCACCTACTCCGAAAACGCCTCCTCCATCGTAAACCTTCCACACCAGTGGAACTCCGACGCACTCGGCGGACGCTTGGACTACTATCGCGGAACGGGTAACTACCTGCGCTACATCGACTTCTCGCCCGAGTGGAAGGGCAAACGCATCTTCCTGCGCTTCGGCGGAGCCAACCTCGTGACCGATGTGCTCCTCAACGGACGCTATGTGGGCCGACACGAGGGGGGCAGCACCGCCTTCACCTTCGAAATCACCGACTACATCAACTTCAACGGGCGCGACCTGCTGTGGGTTATCGTCAACAACGGACAGCAGAGCGATGTGATGCCCACCGCCGGCAACGAAATATCCTACGGCGGACTCTTCCGCGAGGTAACCATCATCGTGGAGGAACCCACCCACATCGCCATCGACCACCACTCCTCCAACGGCCTCTACATCCACCCCAAAAGTGTGACAACCGAGCGTGTGGAGGGCGAAGTGGAGGTGAAGGTGAGCTCACGCTCCATAGTGAGCGCCCTGCTCCACCTCACCATCACAGGCCCCGAGGGCGACAAAGTACTCTCGGCAAGCCAAAGGGTGCGCACAACCAACGGCACGGTGAGCACCTTCATCCCCTTTGAAATCACCTCGCCACAGCTGTGGCACGGCACCATCGACCCCGCGCTCTACACCTTCCATGTGACCCTCTCCCACGGAGGCTCGCAATGCGACGAGCTGGGTGCAACCACTGGTTTCCGCCACTGCGAGGTGAACCCCGAAAAGGGATTCATGCTCAACGGCGACCCCTACCCCATCCGTGGCGTGTTGCTCCACCGCGACCGCGCACTGAATGGCTCGGCGGTGAGCGAAAGGGAGATTTACGAGGATGTGGAGTATGCCCGCGAGATGGGTGCTAATGCCATCCGTGTTGTGGGCGGAAGCCACCACCCCTCCTTCTACCGCATCTGCGACAACCTCGGAATGATGGTCATCAACGACCTCCCATTCATGGGCGCAACAACCCTCAATGGCAAGGGATTTTTCAACACGGAGAGCTTCCGCAATAATGGTAAGATACAGTTGCAGGAGATGATTTTCCAGAACTACAACCACCCCTCGGTGGTGGTGTGGAACCTCTTCTCGGAGCTCGAGGTGAAGGGCGAGAGCCCCGTGGACTACATCCGCGAGCTCAATCTGCTTGCCAAGCGTATCGACCCCTCGCGACTCACCTCGGGCTGGAGCAATCAGGATGGCGACATCAACTTCATAACGGACCTCGTGGTGTGGAGCCACAGCTTCGGCTGGATGGAGGGCCTCCCCACCGACATCAGTGTTTGGCAGGAGCAACTGCTCTCCGTACCCGAGTGGGCCGCACTCCGCTCGGCGGTGAGCTACAAGTGTGGCGGCAACATCTTCCACCAAGGCGACCTGCTCCAAAAACCCCTCTCGTCGAGCAATTGGCACCCCGAGCGTTGGCAGACCTACTTCCACGAGACCTATCTCAAGGCTCTCGGCAAGGGTGACCACTTCTGGGGGCTCTTTGTTGACGGGCTCTTCGACTACGCCTCGGTGGACACCCACCGTTCGGCGGGCGGCGTGTGCGACATGGGACTCGTGAGCTTCAACCGTCAGGCTCGTAAGGATGCCTTCTTCCTCTACAAGGCTGCGTGGAACGACGAGGAGGAGTTTCTCCACATCGCCGAGCGACGCTGGGGACGACGCATCGACACCCTCCAGACGGTGAAAATATACACCAACCTCCCCGAGGTAGAGCTCATAGTGAACGGCAAACATCTGGGCTCCAAGGAGAGCGTGGGCGGCATCGTAGAGTGGAGCGAGGTAGACCTCGAGCGAGGGGCCAACACCATCGAAGCCTCCTCGCGGGGTGTCACCGACCGTGTGTCGGTGGAGATTCCCCACAGCTATGCCAACGAATTGTAGAACAACATCATCGACACGATTATATATGAGAGAGATTACAGTGAGCGGGCTGGGCGACCTGCCCGAGGCGGCCGAGGAGATACTCGGCGCACTCGACGGACGAAATGTCATAGCCTTCTTTGGCACCATGGGTGCGGGCAAAACCACCCTCATCCGCGAGATTTGCGACCAGCTCGGCAGCGAGGATGTGGTGACAAGCCCCACCTTTGCCCTTGTCAACCGCTACAACAGCGCCAATGGGCGCCCCATATTCCACTTTGACTTCTACCGCATCGAGCGCCCCGAGGAGGCCTTTGACATGGGCTACGAGGAGTATTTCTACTCCGACGGGCTCTGCCTTGTGGAGTGGTCCGAGAGGATTGAGGAGCTGCTGCCCGACGATGTGATGAAGGTGGAGATTGAGGTACTGAGCCCCACAAAACGACACATCACCATTGACTAACCCCCCTCACACACGAGAGATTTAAGATGCAACATCGATACAAAACCACAACAGAGTAACCGTATGATAAAAAATGTAATATTCGACCTCGGTGGCGTGGTGCTCGGTCGCGACTTCAAGCGACTGGGCGAAGTGCTCGGCACCACCTTTGCCTTCATCTCGGCCGACGAGGCCTTCCCCGAGTATTGGAGCGAATTCGACCGCGGAACCTACACCCGTAGCGAGGTGACCAAAATGTTGGCCGACGACTACAACCTCACCCTTGAGGATGCCCACAATCAGGTGCAACAACTCCTCGAGCTGCTGCAACCCATCCCCGAGACCGAGGAGCTCATCCGAGAGCTGAAGGCCGAGGGTGTGAAGTGCTATGTTCTCTCGAACATGTCGGGTGAGTTCTACGCCGAGCTGCTGAAGTTCCCCGTTTTCGACCACTTCGATGGCGCGGTGGTGTCGTACCAAGAGAGGGTCAACAAGCCCGACCGCAAGATTTACGAGATAATTCTTTCGCGCTATGGCTTGGAGCCCTCGGAGACACTCTTTGCGGACGACAAGGCTGCCAACACGGCTGCCGCCCGCGAGCTGGGACTCCACACCGTCACCTACGACTGCAATGGCGACGGCCCCGCCCAAGTCCGCAAAGCCGTTCTCGGCAGATAACAAAAAAATGTTCAAAACGAAAATTGGTGCGTGACGGGACAACATTGTTCCCTGCACGCACCAACTTATTTTGTCTAATTAGCCGCCTATTTTCGTGACTTCAATACGAACACTGTGGTCGTATACATAGCCATCGGGGTTGGGCCACTACTTGATTCGGTGGAAAGACAATACCTTTTCAACAATTTGTCCTTCTACTTCTCGATAAGTTTTAATGGTCAAAACATCACCCTCAGCAGCTTCATTAGGAGTATATGTAAGCTTGCCTACGACATACTTAGCCTCTTCTCCATCAACTTTTTCGGTAGGAAGCGAAACAAATAACAGGTCACCAATAACCTTATAGTCGGTTGCTTCCTTATTAACTTGTTTGGAACCACAATTCTGGTGGAGACAACCTGCCATGATACATTTGCCATCCTCATAGAATGTTTGAATCATATCCTGTGCATCGGCAGATGCCTTATCACATGCCCACATACCGACGATTTCATCATTGAGGTCGTTATTGCAATAGTCGTAGGTCAAACAGATATCATATTCTTCATTCAAGACAATAGACATGGTTTTACCTGCTTCCAATTCGAGGCTACCATCAAACACATCACCACCGTCGTATGCGAGGGTAACTTTGTTATTTACCGTCTTGATAGAACCTTTCTCCTCGTAAAGGTAACCACCTTTCATGATGCCTGTTATGGCAAACGAGCCATCTTCCTTGATTACCATAGTCTCTACAAGACCGTCCTCGGAGATATTAGTCCAAGTACCAACGAGGGCTTTGCTATTGTCCTTGTTACAGCAAGCGGTGAAGAGCATTCCAACCGCCGCAACCATAAGTAATAATTTCTTCATAACTGTTGTGCTTTTAATAGTTTGAAAGAGTTGTTTGGGATATATATGCCAAATTTAGTAAAAATTTCGATACGGAGGGATAAAAACTGAAATTATTTTCAAAATCGGATATTTGCTAACTGACGACCCTTTGTTTCGATAATATTTATCGTAATTGTCTAATAACCACACAAATTAAGCATCAAACTAATCACCACAAGAAAACCCCTGCCTCATTTACGCTAAGGCAGGGGTTTATCGTGGTCGAGCGCAGTGGTTGCCCGCAAAGTGCGCTCGGTCACCTATAAGATGCGCTTGTTATGCGCCGTGGCAATGCTTATACTTCTTGCCCGAACCACAAGGACAGGGGTCGTTGGGGCGCACCTTCTTCTCCACATGCACGGGCATGGGACGACTCTTCTCGCCCTGACCGGCCTGAGCAGCCGCAGCCATACGCGACGCCTGCAACTTGTTCACATCCACCTTCTGCTGAGCCTGCTGGCGACGCGACAGACGGCTCTCAGCCTGCTCCTTGGTGGGGATAAAGCCCTTCATAAGCACAGAGATAACCTCCTGATTAATTTTGTTAATCATATTCTCAAAGAGGCCATACGACTCGCCCTTATAAATCAACAGGGGGTCTTTCTGCTCATAGGTGGCATTCTGAACGCTCTGCTTCAGGTCGTCCATCTCGCGGAGGTGCTCCCTCCAGTTGTCGTCGATGGTGGTGAGCATCGAAAGTTTGGTGAACATCTTGTAGATTTCGGCACCGTCGTTCTCCACACACTTCTTGAGGTTCACGAGCACATTGAAGACCCTCGTACCGTCGGTAATGGGGACATACATATTCTCGGCCTGAGGATTGCTCTCCACAAGGTTGCGGATAACAGGCATGGCGGTCTGTGCCACCATCAGTGCCCTGCGTGCATAGGCGGCGCGCACACCCTCTATAACCATCTCCACCAACTGCTCCTCGGAGGCTTTGTGGTAGGAGGCCTCATCGAAGTCGGGCTGGATGGCCACCTGACGGATGAGCTCATAGGTGAACTCCTCAAACGAGGCTCCCTTCATGGTGGTCACAAAGGTCTCGGCAAAGGAGATAATCATATTGTTAAGGTCGATATCCACACCCTCACCATGGAGCGCATGGCGACGCATGGTGTAGATGGCGGTCCTCTGCTTATTCATCACATCGTCGTACTCCAAGAGGCGTTTACGGATACCGAAGTTGTTCTCCTCAACCTTCTTCTGAGCCTTCTCGATGGCGTTGCTCATCATCTTGGCGGTGATAACCTCACCCTCCTTAAGGCCCATCTTGTCCATCATGGCGGCCAAACGGTCGCCACCGAACAGACGCAACAGGTCATCCTCGGCCGACACGAAGAACTGCGACGAGCCGGGGTCACCCTGACGACCCGAACGGCCCCTCAGCTGGCGGTCCACACGGCGGCTCTCATGGCGCTCGGTGCCCACAATAGCCAGACCTCCCGCAGCCTTCACCTCGGGCGAGAGTTTGATATCCGTACCACGACCCGCCATGTTGGTTGCAATGGTCACCTGACCGGCCCTACCCGCCTCGGCAACCACCTGTGCCTCGAGGGCATGCTGCTTGGCATTGAGGACATTGTGGGGGATATGGCGAATCTTGAGGATGCGGCTCAGCAGCTCCGACACCTCCACCGAGGTGGTACCCACAAGCACAGGCCTACCCTCGGCCACGAGCCTTGCAACCTCATCAACCACAGCGTTATACTTCTCGCGCTTTGTCTTATAGAGGAGGTCCTCCTTATCTTGGCGTGCAATGGGACGGTTGGTGGGGATAACCACAACATCGAGCTTGTAGATGCTCCAGAACTCGCTTGCCTCGGTCTCGGCTGTACCGGTCATACCGGCCAACTTGTGGTACATACGGAAGTAGTTCTGGAGGGTGATGGTAGCGAAGGTCTGGGTGGCGGCCTCAACCTTCACCCTCTCCTTGGCCTCAATCGCCTGATGCAGACCATCCGAATAGCGGCGGCCCTCCATAATACGGCCCGTCTGCTCGTCGACAATCTTCACCTTGCCATCCATCAGCACATACTCCACATCCTTCTCGAACATACTGTATGCCTTGAGCAGCTGATTGACGGTGTGGACCCTCTCGCTCTTGATGGCGTAGTCGGCCAACACCTCATCCTTCTTGGCAGCCCTCTCCTCGGGCGAGAGGTCGCTCTTCTCGAGCATAGCCACCTCTGAGCCGATGTCGGGCAACACAAAGAACCTATCGTCACCCACCGATTTGGCCAACATCTCATGGCCCTTGTCGGTGAGCTCTATGGAGTGCATCTTCTCATCAATCACAAAGAAGAGTTCGTCGGTCACCTCGTGCATACGCTCGTTCTTGTTCTGCATATAGATGGCCTCGGTCTTCTGCAACTGCACCTTCACACCCTGCTCCGAGAGGAACTTGATGAGCGACTTGTTCTTGGGCAGACCCTTGTGTGAGCGGAGCAGCCAGAAGCCTCCCTCATCATTTTTTCCCTCGGCCATCAGTTTGCGGGCCTTCAGCAAGCAGTCGTTGGCATAGTTTCGCTGGAGGTTGTAGAGCCTCTCCACGATATCGCGATACTCCTCGAAGAGTTGGTCGTCGCCCTTGGGCACAGGACCCGAGATAATCAGAGGGGTACGGGCGTCGTCGATGAGCACCGAGTCGACCTCGTCGACAATGGCGAAATGGTGTTTCTTCTGCACCAACTCCTTGGCCTGAATCGACATATTGTCCCTCAGGTAGTCGAAGCCGAACTCGTTGTTGGTACCGAAGGTGATGTTGGCCTCATAGGCTTTGCGCCTCTCGGCCGAATTGGGTCGATAGTTGTCGATACACTCCACCGACAAGCCGTGGAATTGGTACATGGGACCCATCCACTCGCAGTCACGCTTGGCCAGATAGTCGTTGACGGTCACCACATGCACACCCTTGCCGGCCAGCGCATTGAGGAAGACGGGAAGGGTAGCCACGAGGGTCTTACCCTCACCGGTAGCCATCTCTGCAATCTTACCCTTGTGGAGTACCACGCCACCGAAGAGCTGCACATCATAGTGAACCATATCCCACTTGATGTCGTTGCCACCTGCGGTCCATGTGGTGTTCCAGAGTGCCTTGTCGCCATCGATGTTCACAAAATCCCTGTCGGCCGCAAGGTCGCGGTCGAACTGCGAGGCGGTTACCTCCACCACATCGCTCTCGGCAAACCTGCGAGCCGTGGATTTCATGATGGCAAAAGCCTCGGGGAGTATCTCGTCGAGCCTCTGCTCAATCTTCTCGTCGATTCGCTCTGTGAGCTGCTCAATCTCCTTGGAGAGTGCGCTCTTCTTATCGATGGCGATGTCGCCCTCAATCTCCACCTTCAAGCTGGCAATGCGCTCCTCCTCGGGGCGGATAAACTCGGCGATGGAGGCCCTGAGGGCCGACGAACGACCCCTCAACTCGTCGTTGCTGAGGGCGTCAATCGTGGGGTAGAGAGCGATGATTTTGTCCACATAGGGTTGAATCTCCTTGCGGTCCTTATCGCTCTTTGTTCCGAAGAACATTTTGAGTATTGACTGAACTACATTCATTCTCTTTCTTTGCTTATATTGTTGTTTCTAATCTATGTTTTCTTCGTGTTGTTTATCTCTCTCTGCGTCGCCACCCGCCCGGGGGGGAAACGACAGCCTGTGTGCTACGCCACCGAAGCGTGCGCAAAAATAAATTATTTTTGGCGGTTTGCAAACACCCCCGCCACTAAGCCCTGTGGAGCACTCTCTCCAACGGGCAATCAGCACACCTTCCCTCGTCGCACATGTGCGAAATCTCGATGAGGGCTTGCGACTCGACGGCCGTCCTACAAGCCACCCCTTCGCCG
Organism: Tidjanibacter sp.; assembly: GCA_017628305.1. Classification (GTDB taxonomy): domain Bacteria; phylum Bacteroidota; class Bacteroidia; order Bacteroidales; family Rikenellaceae; genus Tidjanibacter. The sequence continues at coordinate 16,524 of JAGBZI010000099.1, read as the reverse complement.
GTCCACCTGCCCACCAATCGGTTGTGCTCGGCGGGCACCTGCTCCAGCAGGTTCAAGGCCCTGTTCCACAGCTCCCTGTCGTTCGTAGTCCGCGCATAGGCCATCTGAAAGGGGACCACCAGATTGATGGCCAGCATATTAATCTTATCGCGCCCTATGTGTCCCACCTCCACGCCGCCGGGCAACAATCGTCTGCACCAATAGTCGCTCATCGTCACTCCCAGCACGCGCTCCACATCCTCGATGGTTGCAAGGCCCAGCACACCGTCCACCCCGAACTCATCCTTGGCGACCATGCCCGCCAGCTGTACAATCCTCACTGCGGGATGGGCTGCCGGATAGCCGAAGCCGACACTCCAATCTTTGTGTTGCATGGGCTCCACGCGATATTTGTTGCCAAGGTAGCCAAACTCGTTGAGCATCAGGTCCAGACCATCGTCGAAATATTCGCTCTTCAATAGTCCCGAGGCCCCCAACAGCAACACCTCCACCCGAAATCTCGAGCTCCTCTCCTTCAGGCACATGAGGTAGCTCACCTTGCGGGTCAGCCTCTCAAACGAAGCCGAGTGGCGCGGGGCACCCATTGCGTAGGCTGCCATGCGATAGAGGGTTTCGTTCCAATCGCGCAGGCACTCCTCCCACACCTCCAGCACTCTCCCGCTCTTGCGGCTCATGCGGGTCGTCACAAGCGCATCTATCACCTCGGAACATTCCACCGTCCCGAGTGTCGCAAACTCCTGTCTGCATCGGAGAGTCTTCATCTGTGAGTTGTAGATTTTCGGTTATTGCTTGTTGGCTTCTCTTCAGGGGTGAAATCGTGGGGCTACAACATGCCCAGCTCCATCAGAGCCTCCTCGCTCATCATGTTCTTGTCCCATGGGGGGTCGAACACAATCTCCACAACAACCTCCTTCACACCCTTCGTTTTGGCCACCTGACTCTGCACCTCCTCCACAAGGAAGTCGGCCATGGGGCAGTTGGGGGCGGTGAGGGTCATGCGGATATGGACCATCCCATCGGGGGTGTAGTCCACATCGTAGACCAAACCGAGGTCGTAGATATTAACCGGAATCTCGGGGTCGTATATATTCTTGAGCACATCGACAATCTCGCGCTCAACACTCTCAATCTCCTGTGGTGTCATCTCTCTTCTCTCTCTTTCTGCCTTTAACTATTTTTCCATCTGGGCTGCAAAAGCCACGGCATAGCGCCTCATCTGCTGCAACATCTCGCCCAAACCGTTGGCCCTTGTGGGCGACAGGTAGGAGCGGATGCCTATGCGGTCGATGAAGTAGAGCTCCGTGGAGAGTATCTCCTGTGGCGTGCGCCCACCCAGAGCCCTCGTGAGCAGTCCGGCAATGCCCTTCACAATCAACGCATCTGCATCGGTGGCGAAGTAGACCCTTCCATCCTTCAGCTCGGCATCTATCCACACCCTCGATTGGCACCCCTCAATGAGGTACTGCTCAGTCTTGTGGCGGGGATCTATCTCCCTGCACTCCTCGGCCATATCGATGAGGTATTGGAGTTTATCGTCGGCATCCTCAAACATCTCGAAGTCGGCAATAATCTCCTCCTGCACAGCATCTTTCAACATTGTTTCCATATCTTTTGTTTTCAAATTAAACATCTTCTCTTTGCGACTTTTTGCCAAAGCCCCACCTTTTTTTGAGGCGTTTTGCTCTACTCTCCCAGCGGTGGTTGTTCGGCACCGAGCGGCAAGCCCACGCCCACCATATCTGCCAAGGTCACCACCACGGAGCCCACATTCACGCTACGCTCCACAGTGTGTCCACTCCTCACACCCTCGCCCCACAGTGCCACATAGGCCCTGCGATAGGGTGCATAAGGGAGCGACGAGGAGTAGTGGGGGCGCGCCTCCTCGCTCTCCACCTCACACCAGTCGGGCATCAACACCAACTGCACATCGGCCGAGTGGCGAGGATAAAAACCGCTCTGCACCACACTCACCAGACCCTGCTTCACTCCTCCTCCGGCCAGCTCCGAGGCGGTCACCGCATGCGACACACCCCTCAGCTGGAGCACAAAGGCTGCCACTTGTTGTTGCACATCCTCGAGCGAGAGGCCACGCGAGAAGATAAGGTTGTGGTTGAGCCACACGCCACCCCTCTCGTAGCCCAACACCCAATCGCCCTTGCCATGGGTGGCCGAAAGGAAGCTACCTATCAAAAAGCGTGCTTGTGAGCTGTTGAACAGGCGGCTGCCCGACCCATCGGTGGGCCTACACTCTCCATCGCTCGCCAACACCACAACGATGTTTCCCCCCGCTTGTGCCGAGGCGAACCTCACAAGGTCGGCCAAGCTCTCATCCAATCGGTAGTACATATCCTCCATCTCGCGGGAGTGGAGCCCATAGCGGGCAGCAATCCTGCGGGGAGCATCGAAACATACATTGAGCACATCGGTTGCCCCATCACCTCCCAATCGGTTGTAGATGATGGCCTCTTTGGCAGCGTCGGCCACCACCGAGTTGCAGACATAGCTGTAACTCATGGCCAAAATGTCGTCAGCCTTAGTCTTTCGTGAGCTCTCCTCCTTGGAGGGTTTGTAGCCATAGGGCTTCACCACGGTGGAGTGGCTGTTGCGGTAGTAGTTGTTGCCGTGGGAGAGCACCCAAGGCTTAGTATACTGCTTACGCCACCACGCCCCCTGATTGTTGAGTGTTTTCACCCACTTGGGGAGCGAGTTGGCATAACGGGTGGAGGTGGTCCATGTGCCGCTGAGCGAGTCGAGCCACCACACCTCCGAGGGATTCACTCCTCCCATCACGATGGCCGACGAGGGGTCGGCGGCCACACTCACCGAGCGTCCTCCCTCGATGTTCCTCACCACCACATCGCCGAGGCTCTCCACCGAAAGATTGGTGTTGGCCACGCGGCTCTCGGGGCTGTCGGCATTGAAGGTGGAGAAGTGGCTGTCGCCCACCGAGGATGTGTACTCACCCGTTGTGCGGTTCCACCAACCATATCCCACCACTCCGTGGAGCGAGGGGTTGGCACCCGTGGTGAGGGTTGCCAGAGCCGAGGGTGTGGTGGGTGCGAAGTCGTAGTGGGCATAGGGGTACACAGTACCGCCCATCAGCAGGCGGAACCCCCCATCGCCAAACCCTGCGGAGTAGCGCTCGAGGTCGCCCTCGCTCATGCCCGACACCACAATGTTCACCACAAGGCGTGGCCTGCTCTCGGCGGCCACAGTGCGCCCTCCTGCCACCACGGTAGCAAGCAGCGCAAGGAGTATTCCCATTATAGTTGTTCGGCTCTTCATGTTCGGGATATCGAAATAATCGGGTAAAGATAGTAAATATCTCTGATATTTAACCCTCCGAGCCGCCGAAACTTACACAAAGGGGGTCATTTTACGGTTCAACCCCGCTTTTGGGGCGGGGTTGGCAGCTATTTGGGTGCTATTTATCTACTTTTTTAGGCTCCGAAGAAGGCGGCCAGCTCTTGGGCCACCTCGTTGTTGGGGAACTCCTCCACAAGGCGTGCGGCGCGGGAGGCCATACTCTGTCGGAAACGCAGATAGTCGGCGCTCTCGGGATGGAGCGGACGGTGTTGACGCCCCTTGGCGAGAGCCACAAACTCCTCCCCCTTGGCGCGGGTTGCAGGGGTGAAGAACGAGTCACCGAAGCGGCTCCACACATACTCCACAGCCACCCCCGAAGGGTGAACCATGTCGTCGGCATAGAAACGGTAGTCGCGGAGGTCGTCGGTGAGAATCTCATAGGAGGGGAAGTAGGTCACACTCGGGTGGCGCCCCACAACCTCCTCCACCGCGAGGCGCAGGGTTGCTTTGGAGATGGCATTACCCTCGAGTCCGTCGCCCAAGTGGCGCACGGGGCTCACGGTGAGCACCACTTTTCGCTCGGGGCCCAGCAGTTCGAGGGTGCGCTCCAGCGAGGCCACAACCTCCTCCACGGAGAGTCTGCGGCGCACAAACTCGTGGGCGGGCAACTTGTGACAGTTGGCCACCACCCTCCCTTCGCGCTCATAGACCCATGCAGTTCCAAGGGTGATTATCACCCACTCCGTATGCTTCAGGTGGCGGCGTGCCCCCTCAATGGAGCGGTTGATGCGTCGCACCACCTCCTGTGGTCGGGGGCCATCGAATGAGCCGTGGGCATCGAGCGAGCACCACTCCTCGCCCCTCCTTACAAGCTCGTGGGGTTCAACGAGTTCGCCCCTGACAACACGCTCCACACACCTTTCGATGGACAAGGGGTTGAACATCACCCCGAGGGGGTTGATAAGGGTCGGTATGCCCAACTCCACAAGACCACGCGACACACTCTCCGCAAAGCAGGAGCCCACGGAGAGGAGATGGTGGCTGTGGTCTATCTTGCTGGCAGCAGGGGTGATAGCTATCTCTGTACGAAATTTCATAGACTTATCTCTTTTGTGGCAAAGATAAAATTTTTATCTTTGTAGTCACACAAAAATAGCGCAAAAAATGATACTCGAAGCCTACCCCAAAATAAACCTCGGTCTCGACATACTCTACCGCCGAGCCGACTCCTACCACGAAATAGACACCCTGATGCTCCCCGTGGAGGCCATCAGCGACACCCTTGAGATTACCCGCTCGGAGAGTGGCGGCTGCAACCTCCAGATGGATGGCATGAGTGTCGACTGCTCGGCCGACCGCAATCTGGTTGTAAAGGCGTGGATGCTGATGAGGGAGCAGTATGGTGCGGGGGGTGTCAACATCCGCCTCACCAAGCGCATACCCTATGGGGCGGGTCTTGGTGGGGGTAGTGCCGATGCTGCCGCCACCATCAAGGCCCTCAACGAACTCTTCGAGCTGGGGCTCACCACCACCCAGATGGTGGAGTGTGCGGCCCGTTTGGGGAGCGATGTCCCCTTCTTCATCCACTCGAAGCCTATGTTCTGCCGCGGCAGGGGGGAGATTATGACCCCCGCAGAGGTGGAGCTTCGCGGTGTGTGGTGCGTCATCTCAAAGCCCTCGTTTGGCATCTCCACGGCGGAGGCCTATGCCGGTGTCACACCCCACATACCCGAGCTGTCGCTCGAGGAGCGTCTGCGCCAACCCCGAGGAGAGTGGAGGGAGTCCATTGTGAACGATTTTGAGCCCTCGCTCTTCCCCCGCCACTCGGCACTTGTGAACATCAAGAGGGAGATGTATCGCCGCGGGGCCTTCTATGCGTCGCTGTCGGGCTCGGGCTCGGCGATGTATGGTCTGTTCGAGGAGCGCCCCGACTACTCCCCCATTTTTGCGGGCGAGGAGGTCTTCGTGGCCCAGCTGGGTTAAGAGTTGCAGGCATAAAATTCCGACCCGTGCAATAAGATTCTCTCGGGAGATATAAGAGATGGCGATTGTGCCATATTCAAACTGTTAGGGCCATTAGGGTTATGAGGGGTACACCGTCCCCCACGACCCTAATGGCCCTAAAAATCTAATCACCGGCCCCTAAAAAAGCCGGCCGTCATCACTCCTCGATGAGGCCCAAGCGGGCGACCACAGGTTTGTGGTCCGAGGTGAGGAGCGAGTCCACCGAGCAGTACTCCTTAATCTCGAAGTGCTCCTTGTCGGCAAGTATGTAGTCTATGCGGAAGAGGTTGTAGAGTCCCTTGAAGGTATACTCCGTGCCCCTACCCTTTTCCACAAAACCGTCGGCCAAGTGGCGCCCCCTAACACGACGGTAGGTGTAGGATACGGGGGTGTCGTTGAAGTCGCCACACACCACCACCGGATGGGGCGAGGAGGCTACGAAATCGGCCAGATTGTCGGCCTCCGAGGCTCGTTGGCGGTAGTTATCCACCATCTTGACGGCCACTGCCGAGAGCTTGGTGCGGGCCAGAGTGTCGCCAATAACCTGTGTTGTGAGCGTCTCATTGCGCTCCACATTGGAGATACCCGTGCTCTGCAGGTGGGCATTGACCACTCGGAGGGTGTCGCGACCCACGCGCAGGTCGGCCCAGATAGCATTCACATTACTCTCGTCGGCATCGGCCACTCCGTGGCGCACGATGGGATAGCTGCTGAGGATGGCAAAGCCGCCCCCCGTAGGTGATCCCTTCTGCTCGGGGACAGTATTCACAAAAATGCGATATTTGAGTCGGTCGAGTCGGTCGTAGAAGTAGTCGCGGCGCTCCTCGTTGTAGTAGTAACACTCCTGAACACAAGCCACATTCACCCCTGCGCGGCTGAAGAGTTGCCCTACCTCGTCGTAGCCGCCCTTATCGACCCCGGTGCCCGCAAAGCCCTTCACATTGAACGAGGCGACAACAACATCGTCCCTGCTGCGCACCACCTCTGTGGGGTTCTGTTGCAGGTCGGAGCGGTAGAAGAGTTTGATGTTACCCCACCCTATCAACAGCGCCACAGCCGAGAGAATCACCCAGCGGCGCCACCTGACAATCCACCAGAGCGCACACCCCACATTGACCACAAAAATCACCTGATAGAAGAGGCCGGCAAAGGCAAACAGGGAGGTCGCTCGGGGGTCCACAACCCTGCTCAGCAGGGCGGCAACAAGGGCCACAGCGGCAACAACCGTCACCACAACCATGGCGACATCCACCACCCATAAAGCCACAGCGCGCCCACTCCCCGCGGGGCGTTGGCGACTGCGTTTGCGATTTTCGTCGAGGTAGTATCCGCTCTTACTCTTGCGCATATTCCGATGAGGGTAGATTTACGCCCAATGGCGATGGGCGTGGGTTAGTACCATATTTTGTGTTTTTTCTTCCAATAGCGGAGCAGCAGCAGGCCAAAGAGCATGCCGCCCAAGTGGGCAAAGTGGGCCACATTGGAGCCGCTCGAGGCGACACCTCCGAAGAGCTCCAGAGCACCATAAATCACCACAAACCATTTGGCCTTGAGTGCCACAGGGGGGAACATCAGCATGATGATGTTGTTGGGGTGGAGCATGCCGTAGGCCAGCAGCAGGCCAAACACAGCACCCGAAGCACCCACTGTGGAGAACCTCGGCAGGTGGGTGTAGCCCTGAGCCACCAGCGACCCTATCTCCACGAAGTTCACCCCAATCTGGATGAGGCCCGCACCCACACCACAGATGAGGTAGTAGGTGAGAAACCTCTTGGAGCCCAAGTCGTACTCCACGATGCGGCCAAACATCCACAGCGCAAACATGTTGAAGAGCAGGTGGCTGAAGTTGGCGTGCATAAACATATAGCTCACCGTTTGGTAGAGGGTCTTAATCCCTATGGGAAAGCTCAGCGCAAAGGTGTTGTAGAACCACCCCTTCAGTGAGGCGGGCAGCAACATCTGTGTGATGAAGACCATCACATTGATGATGAGCAGATTCTTGACCACAGGGGGCATATTAATCTGTGGGCGATAGTATCCGTTGTAATTGTCCATTATTTCTCTGTTATCCGATTCAAAATCCGTTACTTAAATAGTCGGGCGAGCTCTCCGCAGTCGATAATCTTGGCCACAAGCCTTCCATCGGGGGTGAAAGTGCCCCCCTCGCAACCATCGAGCGATGCCAGCAGAGCCTCTATCTCCTCCACCGAGAGGTTGCGCAGCTCTCCCACACGCGACAGCAAGCGTGCCAAGCGCTCCTTACACTCCGCCTCGGCCAGATCCACCCCCTGACGCAGCGAGTCAATCATGTCATAGATAATCTCCTCGGCCATCGAGGGGTTCTCCAAATCGGCCGGCAGGGCCACCATCTCCACCACATTCTCCTCGCTCACGCGGAGGTCGAAGCCAAAGGTGGTAAAGTAGTCGTGGTTGTCCCTGATGAACTCGGCATCGTCCGACGAGAAAATCATGCGCTCGGGAAACATCAGGGTCTGGCTCACCGAATTGCCGCTCTCAATCATCATGCGGTAGCGGCCATAGAGCATCAGTTCGTAGGCCCTCTTGAGGTTTACCACCACAAGTTCGCCACCCAGCGAAGTGGCTGCATATCCCTCCGCGAGGGGCAGCACACCCTTGAAGGTGGGCCTCCACTCAGGCTCCTCCTCGCCCCAGCCGAAGAGCTCCTTCTCCTCGACCTTCGTGCCCCAACCGTCGGCCTCGCCTAACTCACCCCAATCGTCGGACACGCGCCTTGAGGGGCGACTGGGATAGGGGGTTGCAGCAGGGGACACAGGGGTACGGCTGAGCCCTGCAGGGAGACCTTCGCCACCTATGCCCGACTCGAACTCGCGCTCCTCGCAATCTCCGGCGAAGGGGTTGTAAAAGGGGTTGGAAGTGCTACTGGGAACACTCATGGGGCCACGGCTGCCATCGAACACGGGGATAGTAACCTCACCCTCGTCCTCGAAGTCCATCATGGGCACCACACCCGTCTTGGCCAGCGCCTCCCTCACGGCGGCATTCACAATCTGCCATATCTCGCTATCCTCGCTGAACTTCACCTCCGTCTTCTGTGGGTGGACATTGACATCCACCTTGTGGGTATCCACGGTGAGGTAGATAAAGTAGGAGGGGGTGAGTCCTGCGGGCAGCAGTTTCTCGTAGGCAGCCATCACAGCCTTGTGAAGGTAGGGGCTCTTGAAGAAACGGCCGTTCACAAAAAAGTATTGCTCCTCCTTGCGCTTCTTGGCCATCTCGGGGCGGCCCACAAAGCCCTCCACGGTCACAATGGAGGTGGTGGTCGAGAGCTCCAGCAGGCTCGAGGCTATATGCTTGCCCATGACGGCCGCAATACGCCCCTTGCGATTGGTTGCAGGGAGGTTATAGAGTGGCGCATCGTCGCGGTAGAGCTGGAAGCCCACCTCGGGGTGGCACAAAGCCACGCGCCTGAACTCGGTCTTTATCTTACCCGCCTCGCGCTCGCTACTCTCGAGGAACTTGCGGCGTGCGGGGACATTGTAGAAGAGGTTGGCCACCTTGAAGTTGCTACCCACGGGGGCTACCACCATATCCTGCGAGCGAAACTCGCCCCCCTCAATGACAATGCGGCTGGCAAGCTCGTCGCTCGAGGTACGCGTGGTGAGCTCCACCTCGGCCACAGCGGCAATCGAAGGGAGTGCCTCGCCACGAAAACCAAAGGTCTGGAGTGCATAAATATCCTCCAGCGACGCAATCTTGCTGGTGGCGTGTTTGTCGAAGGCCAAGCGTGCATCGGCGGGACTCATGCCACAGCCATTATCAATGACCTGCACAAGCTCCCTGCCGTCGGCGCGGAAGTTCACCGTCACCTGCGACGCACCAGCATCGATGGCATTCTCGGTGAGCTCCTTCACAACCGACGAAGGAGAGCCGACAACCTCGCCTGCGGCAATCTGGTTGGCAACACTATCGGGTAGTACTCTAATCTTCATTGTGGCAAAAAACTATCGCTCCTGTGGAGAGCGGGCTAAAAGTTGATGCTGCGCAGCAGGGCTGCAAAGCCCGCAATCAGCAACACCACAAACAACACCCTTGTCATGTTGCTCTTCTTGCGTACAGCGGCCTCTCTCTCGGCCTTCTCGAGGCGTTGCTGCGAGCGGGCACGCAGCAGGTCGCCGGGCTTGCGCTCGCTCTTATCATCCTCCAGAGGGGCGTGGCCCAGCTCTATGCGACGCTGGTTGCGAGCCTCTCGCTCGGCATCGTAGTAGCGGGGATTATAGCTGAACTGACGGGGCTTGCGCCTCAGGGATTGTCCTATTCCAAACATATCTTTTGTGCTTTGAGTGGGTGGGTAATTCTAAACATTTGTGGGGGACCTCCGCAGAAGTCACCCACAAAATTAACTATAATTATCCGAAGAAATTGCGCATCCTATCAAAAATGTTCTGTTCGCCCTTGGCTCCATCCACCTTTTTGAAGTTGGGCTGGCCGGCGAGCTTCTCCAGCAGTTTCTTCTCCTCGCTGGTGAGCTTCGTGGGGATGACAATGTCCACAATCACCAGAATGTCGCCCCTGCCATAGCCATTAAGCTCGGGAAGGCCCTTACCCTTCAGGCGCAACACCTTGCCTGCCTGCGTGCCCGCAGCAATCTTTATGCGGGCCTTGGAGTCAATCGTGGGCACCTCCACCTCGCCGCCAAGGATGGCTGTGGTCACAGGGATTTTAAGGTTGTGGAGCAGGTCGCTGCCGTCCCTCACAAGCTCGGGGTTCTTCTCCTCCTCGATGACCACCAACAGGTCGCCGTTGATGCCTCCGTGGCGTGCAGCATTACCCTTGCCGCTCACCGAGAGCTGCATACCCTCGGCCACTCCGCCGGGAATGCGTATCTCCACAACCTCCTCGCCGCGCACAACACCCTCGCCGTGGCACTTGGAGCAGGGAGAGGTGATGACCTTACCCTCGCCACCACATGTGGGACAGGTGCGCTGGGTCTGCGCACGACCAAAGAAACTGTTGACCATCTCGATGGTGTAGCCCGCACCATTACAGTTGGGGCAGGTGGAGTAGCTGTTGGAGTCCTTGGCTCCCGTGCCGCCGCACTGGTCGCAAGCTATCTGCTTGGTAATCTTTATCTTCTTGGTGCAGCCCTCCGAAATCTCCTTCAGCGAGAGTTTCACCTTGACACGCAGGTCACTACCGCGATTCACCGTGCGGCCACCACGGCTACCTCCGCCACCAAAGCCACCAAAGCCGCCACCAAAGTGACCGCCAAAGATGTCGCCAAAGTTGCGGAAGATATCCTCCATGGAGAAACCGCCGCCCGAGAAACCACCATAGCCGCCCGCACTACCATCCATACCGGCATGGCCAAACTGGTCGTAGCGGGCCCTCTTCTGCTGGTCGCTCAACACATCGTAGGCCTCGGCCGCCTCCTTGAACTTCTCCTCGGCCTCCTTGTCGCCGGGATTTTTGTCGGGGTGGTACTTCACGGCCGCCTTGCGGTAGGCCTTCTTTATCTCCTCGGCGCTGGCACTCTTGTCGACACCCAGCACCTCATAGTAATCACGCTTTGCCATATATTCTTCTTTGTCTAAAGTCCAGAGTCTAACGAGATATGCTCGTTCTACTCGCCAACCACTACTTTAGCATAACGAATAACCTTCTCCTTGAGTTTGTAGCCCTTCTGGACAACATCAATCACAAGACCCTTCTTGTCGTCGCCCGCGGGGAACTTGGCCACAGCCTCGTGGAGGTCGGTGTCGAGGGGCTGACCCACAGCCTCAATCTCGCTCACACCCTTACCCTTGAGAGTGTCGCGCATCTTCTGCGAGATGAGCTCCACACCCTCACGCACCGAGGCTACATCGGTGGCACTCTGCATGGCTGACAGCGCCCTGTCAAAGTCGTCAACAACAGCCAACATCGACTTGATGACATCCTCGCCACCACTCTCGATAAGCTCCATCTTCTCCCTCAGGGTACGCTTGCGGTAGTTGTCGAACTCGGCGCTCAGGCGCACATACTTATCCTTCCACTCCTCGGCCTCGCTATTCGTGGCTGCCATTTTGTCACTCTCTGCCACAGCCTCCTCTGCCACCTTGTCAGCAGCAGCCTCCTCGGAGCATCCGTTCTGCTCGGTTTTCACATTCTCCTTATCCATTTCAACCTGCTGTTTATCAGCGCAGTTGCAACTCTTTTTCTCTTTGGTCATATTGTGTTATGTTTTGTTCCTACCTTATGTTGTTCAAAATGTATGCCGTGCAGTCCCCGGCCGCCAGCTGCGCGACAGCAACGGCTGGCAGACACGAAAAACCCTCGCCAATAGACGAGGGTTTTATCACTGTGCGAGGCAACAGTCGCTCGCAAGGCGCGCTTATTACTTGCCCGACTGACGGGTAGCCAATACAGCAACAACCGAAGTGCTTGCGGGCTGAAGCATGGTGAGGCCCTCATACTTGAGGTCGCCAACATTGATGGTCTTGCCAACACCAAGCTCGGTGATGTCTACTACGAGCTCATCGAGGAGGTTCTCCTCAAGACCCGAAACAGCCAACTTGCGACGAAGAACCTGAAGCTTACCACCGGCCTTCACACCCTCCGAGTTACCAACAATCGAAACGGGAATCTCGATAGCTACGGGCTTACCTGCAACAACACGGAAGAAGTCGATGTGCTGGCAGTAGTCCTTAACGGGGTGGAACTGAGTCTCACGCATCACGCCCTTCTCGATGTTGCCATCGATGTTGAGCTCAACGATGTAGCTCTTGGGGGTGTAGATGAGTTTCTTTGCCTCAGCAGCCTCAACGGAGAAGTGGATGGTCTCGCCACCGTTACCGTAGATTACGCAGGGGATGAGGTTCTCGCGACGGATGTCCTTAGCGCTCTTTTTGCCGAACTGCTCGCGCTTAACGCCTTTAATCTGAATAGTTTGCATAGTTGTAAAAATATTATGATTAATAATGTTACTTGGGTGACACTCAGCACGGCTCATGCAATCTCACCGCACCCCATAATCACTTGCGGGCACAAAGATACGATGAAAATTCAAAATTCAAAATTGAAAATTGAAAATTGGGAGTTGAAAATCCTCATAACCAACTAACCACTAAAAACTTTAAGGCCGAATGCTGATTGCTGAATGCTGACCGCTGAATGCTGACCGCTAACAAAAAGGGCAAGCCCGCAGCCTACTTCGCGTAGGTGAGGGCTTGCCCTTTGCAGACGGTGAGAAATTCACCGATAAGATGTGCGTTTACTGGGGATCCATGATAAGACGCAGGATGTTGTTGTCCGCCAAAATCTTGGCAGCCATAGCCTTCACATCCTCACCGGTGATGCCGGCAAGAATCTCCTCATAGCCGGTGGTGTAGTCCACACCGTTCTGGTCGGCATTGAGAATCCAGTTCATCCAGTTGCCATTCTGCTTAACAGCATCTGCACGCTCCTTGGTCATGTACTCCTTAATCTTTGCGACATCCTCGGCAACAGGGCCCTCGGTGGCAATCTTCTCAATCTCGGGGAGAAGAGCGCCACGAGCTGCGTCAGCAATCTCGGGCTTGGTATCGAAGCCAATCATCAGCAGGTAGTCGGGTTTCTCGGGCAGCGAGCTAATCTGACCCGAGCACGATACGCCATAGGTTGCGCCCATCTCCTCACGAATCACTGCGGTGTAGCGGATGTCGAGGAGCTGGTCGAGAATCGAGAGGGTAATCTTATTCTTGAGGTTCACCTCCATCTCGCCGCTCAGAGCGTAGTAGATGGCGGTTTTGGGCATCTCCATGGCAGCCTGGAAGCGGTGGGTACGGTCGCCACCCTGATAGCCGATAAGGTTCTCGGTGTTGTAGGTGGTGGTACCCTTGGTCTTCTTCAGCGAGCCGAGATACTTCTCCACGAGGGGTTTGAGCTCTGCCTCCTTGAAGTTACCCACGAAGTAGAAGGTGAAGTCGTCGGGGTTGCTATAGAGCTGTTTGTAAACCTTCTGGAACTGCTCGAAGCTGAGGTTCTTCATATCCTCGGCGGTGCGCACTTTAACACGCTCGGGCTGGTCGTAAACGGTAGCGTAGAGCTCGCGCTGGAGAGCGTAGCTGGGGTCGGACTCGATGTTTGCATAGGCATCCACGAGCTGCTCTTTCACGAGGTTGAAGGCATCCTCATCGAAGCGGGGCGAGGTTGCGTAGAGGTAAACGAGCTGCAACATGGTCTCCAAATCCTTGGGCGAGCAGGAGGCGCTCATGCCGTGATTCGAAGCCGACAAAATGGGGTGTACGCCCACTGCCTTACCTGCGAGCTGCTTGTTAAGGTCGGTCCTCGAGAACTCACCCACACCCTGATAAGCGATGAAGGTGCTGAGCTGGTCGGCCATAGCCATATCCTCGGTGGCGATGAGCGAGCTACCGCCCTTAACCTGTGCGCGCATCGAGATTTCGTCGGCCTTGAAGTCGGTGGGTTTAACAACCACCTTCACACCATTTTTGAGTGTCCACACGGTGTTGCCAAACTTGTCTGCCGAGGTAGTTTTCACCTTCGAGCCTTTGAGTTTGGTACCCTCGGGGATAAGGGGTTTCTTCACGCTGTTGTCAGCATAGGGCTGGAGCTCGGCGGCGTTCACGGTGGCAATCACACCCTCAACCTCCTCCACGGTGGGCAGAGCAAGACCCTCTTTCTCGGGCTGGCTCATGAGTACCACATGGTTCACGGGGGCAAACTTCATCTGCTGTGCATACTGGTTAAGGGTATTCAGGTCGAGACTTGCGATAAGGGTGCTGTCAATCTGCCACTCATCCTCCACGCTGTAGATGGGGGTGTTTTTGCTGAAGTTGCTGGTGTAGCGACCCACGAACTCGCTGTTGCGACGGTCGTTGCGGCGGTCGTAGCTCTGCTGATTGCGACGCATGATGTTGGTCTGAGCACGCTCAAACTCCGAGGGAGTGAAGCCGAAGCGGCGAACCTTCTCAAACTCGGCGTAGATAGCCTCGAAAGCCCTAAGCATCTCACCCTCGCGAGGCTGTGCGTAGAACTCGAGGATATCCATCGAGCGGGTGATGTTGCCTGCATAGTAGCCTGCACCGATGAAGGGGGCGCCGGGTTTCTGGGCGATATCGTTCAGACGCTCGTTTACGATGCTCGAGAGGAACGAGTCGAGAAGCGAGTAGAGCTCGTATACAACGGTGTTGTTCAACTCGTTGGGCATAGGCTCGCTACGAACGATGAACTCCACACTGCTCTCGGTGAGCTCGGGATCGGTGAAGATGCCGATAGCGGGTTTCTCGTTCACGGGGATGGGGATGTACTCGATAGCCTCGGGGTTCTCCACTGCGGGAATATCGCTCATGGTGGCGATAACCTTCTGCTCCATCTCGTCCACATCGAAGTCGCCTACAACCACGATACACTGGTTGGAGGTGTTGTACCAACGGTGGTAGAAGTCGCGCAGCTCGTCGTAGGTGAAGCTCTTGAGCCTCTCCTCGGTACCGATGATGTTGCGTTTAGCATACTTGGTGTCGCCATAGAGGTAGGGAGCGCTCTTCTCGCGGATACGCCACGAGGCATCCTGACGGGTGCGGAGCTCCTCGATAATAACGCCACGCTCGTTGTCAATCTCCTCCTCTGCGAGGGTGATGTAGTAGGCCCAATCGTGGAGAATGAGCAGCACATTGTCCACCACCGAGGGGTCGGTGAGGGGCACACCCTGCATCATATACTGGGTCTGCTCCATGGCGGTCCATGCGTTGAGGTTGGCACCGAACTTAACGCCCACGCTCTCGAGGTAGTTAATCATGTTCTTCTCGGGGAAGTTTTTGGTGCCGTTGAAAGCCATGTGCTCAAGGAAGTGAGCAAGGCCAATCTGGAGATCCTCCTCCTGCACTGCACCTACTCGGTCGTAGATATAGAAGTCGGCCTGATTTTCGGGCTTGGCATTGTGGCGGATGTAGTAGGTGAGTCCGTTGGGAAGGACACCCTTGCGAAGTTCGGGATCCTGAGGCAGAGGAGCCATCATGGGGTTACCCTGAGCCTGTACGCCCATGATTGCGAGGGCTGCAAAGGCGATGATAGTAATCAGTCTTTTGAACATAGTTTTGTGTTTGTTTATTAGGTTATTGTATTGTTTTCGTTTGGTTTGCACATTAGTAGTGGTCGAGAGTATCGAGCAAAAATGTCCAAAATCTTTTGCAATATACGATTTTTTGTTGGAATTAGTATCTACCCTCCCCATTTTTTCACATTTCTTTCCCCTTTGCAGCCACTTTTGCCGAGGCTCCTTGGCATCTTTCGGCCGCCGAGGTGAAGAGGGTGGCACAAAATTTCATAAAAAAATACCCGTGAGGTTAGGGGGGAGATAGGGAGAGACGACATCGGGCGAGAAATCACTTTCTCGCCCGATGTTTATTAATTTTTAAAAACTTTGCGCTAATAGGAATTATATTCCTTTTAGAAATAAGTTTTAAGGTCTACGGTGTCGTTTGCCCCATTTTGGAGCGAAATACTAACATTGAAAATAATATCTCTAATTTCCTCAGTCAATATGATAGGCTCTTGAGGAAGAAGTACAAAAGACAGTGGACACATATAGCCTTTGTCACACCACTCATCAACAGTATAGGTTGCATACTCCTCGTATTTAGTCCTCTCAACCAAATCACCATCCATTGTAAAAACAAAACCTGGAATACCCAAAGTGAATAGGTCGGACAACTCCTTGCCTGCTTCTCGTCCATACAAAGGTTTATTGGCCGTAAGACTCACCTTCTCTATGGGGCTGTAAACAAATGTGGTAAACCAGATGTAAAGCCAAAATATTTCATCATCTTTCACCTGCTGGTACATCTTCTCGGATAGATCTTCTGTTACCTCCAAAAGAGCCTTATCCTCTTCGGTGTGGGCATAAAAAGAATTAATAAAATCAGAATGAGAAAATGAAATGTAGATGTAATACAACTCACCTGCATCGAATTGTGCATCACCGTGAAGTCTTATCTTATCGATTGCTCTTACCGCCATTACAGGAGGCATATTTACACCCTCCCCAACTTCCTCCTCGGGAGTATTCACCGTATTATCTTTGTTATCCACTTCTGTCGGAAGATCATTACCACAGCCAAATAACAGCAAGGCCATAGCACAAATGAATATCAATCGTTTCATAATATTAATAAGGCTACATTTTTGGTTAGGTTTAAGGTTCTAAAAGGGGACTTCTACCCACTTTCCGCAAATATAAACTATTTTATTGAAAAT
>JAGBZI010000098.1 GCA_017628305.1 Tidjanibacter sp. | reverse complement strand
GTGGTCGATAGCACAGACCGCCACGGCTGCAACACCACAGACGGCCACACACTCCACAGTCGACCTACTGCAACAAGCCATCGCCATAGCCCCCGACTACGAGGGTGGCTACACAGGACTTGCCGCCACAGCAGGCATACTATTGTTCGCTTGGGCCATCACACCTTCGCGCAAAAAGGAGGTGGAATAGGCACCACTTGCCGAAATGACAAACTCCTCAACACCACATACCATCAACAAAAAACACAAGGGGGGATGGCCAAAATTAGCCATCCCCCTTGTGTATAAGGTTGAAATGAGAGCCGAAAACTATTTATTCTTCAGCAAGTCACGAATCTCGGTGAGCAGAAGCTCCTCCTTGGTGGGCTCGGGCTCGGGTGCGGGTGCAGGTGCTGCTGCGGCTGCAGCCTCCTCCTCTTTCTTCTTGCCAATCTCGGAGAGGCGGTTGATACCCTTAACCAGCAAGAATACACAGAAGGCAACGATTACGAAGTCGAGAACCTGCTGGATGAACGCGCCATATTTCCAGAGTACGGGCTCCTCAGCAGTACCCATATTGACTGCAAGATCAGTGAAGTTTACTTTGCCAAGCAACATACCGATGGGGGGCATCAGCACATCATTCACAAGCGAAGTTACGATTTTGCCAAAGGCGCCACCAATGATAACACCGACAGCCATGTCTACTACATTACCTTTGAGCGCAAATTTTTTGAATTCGGACAAGAAACCCATAATTGAAAAAAGTTTAGAAGTTAGTAATTGTGTATCTAATTTACAGAGAACAAATATAGGAATTAATTTTTGGAAAATGGAAAGAAAAATGTAACTTTACGGAGCAAATCGAAGGTTTGGGGCCACACCCGACCTCCGACTACAACACAACGAACCTAAAATTACGCCTTGCTATGTTGAAAATTTCGGCCAAGAGTCACACTCTGCCCATCTCACCTATCCGCCAGCTCGTGCCGCTGGCCGAGGCTGCCGCAGCCCGTGGTACCCACATCTACAAACTCAACATCGGACAGCCCGACATCCACACACCCGAGGAGGCTACCCGTGCGGTGCAGGGGGTGACCGACAAGATTTTCCCCTACTCCCACTCAGCAGGCCTCTTCCCCTACCGCCAAAAACTCGTGGAGTACTACCGCAAAAACAACATCAAGGTGGATGTGGACGACATCCTCGTCACACTCGGCGGCACAGAGGCTGCCCAGATGGCTATGCTCATCTGCGCCAACCCCGGTGAGGAGATTTTGGTGCCCGAGCCATTCTATGCAAACTACAACACCTTCGCCGCCAGCTACGACACAATCCTTGTGCCTGTGCCCGGCACCATCGAAAACGACTTTGCCCTACCACCTCGCGAGGAGTTCCTCAAACGCATCACCCCGCGCACGCGTGCAATATTAATATGTAACCCCAACAACCCCACAGGTCACCTCTACACTCGCGAAGAGATGGAGATGTTGGCCGACATGGCTGCCCACTACAACCTCTACCTCATCAGCGACGAGGTCTATCGTGAGTTCTGCTACGACGGCACAAAACAGATTTCGGCCCTCTCGCTGAAGGGCATCGACGACAATGTGGTGGTTATCGACTCGGTGTCGAAGAGGTATAGCATGTGTGGTGTGAGGCTCGGCAACATCGTGAGCCGCAACAAAGAGGTGATGGCCGCCGCACTGAAGTTGGCACAGGCACGACTCTCGCCCCCCTACTTGGCACAGATTGCCGCCTCGGCAGCGATGGATACACCCCAGAGCTACTACGACGATGTTGTGGCCGAGTACACCGCGCGTCGCAACTGCCTTGTGGAGGAGCTCAACAAAATCCCCGGCGTCTACTGTCCCAAGCCTCAGGGTGCCTTCTACACCATGGCACAGTTCCCCGTGGACGACTGCCACAAGTTTGCCTGCTGGTTGCTCACCGATTTTAGTTACAACGGTGCCACCGTGCAGCTCGCCCCCGCCTCGGGTTTCTACGCTACCAAGGGTAAGGGCAAGCAGGAGGCGCGCATCGCCTATGTGCTCTGCAAGGAGGACCTGCTGGCCGCATGCGAGTGTCTGCGCGAGGCCCTGAAGGTCTACCCCGGCAGGCTCTAACGATTACTCACCAAAAAAAATGACATTATCACAGTGAAACGCATCCTTTTTGTCTGCCTCGGCAACATTTGTCGCTCCTCGGCCGCCGACGAGATTATGCGCCTCAAGGTGGAGGCCGCGGGGCTTGCTGGCCAAATTGAGATTGACTCGGCGGGCACCTATGGCGGCCACGCAGGGGAGCTCCCCGACCCTCGCATGCGCAGGGCAGGTGCCGCCCGTGGCTACAACTTCACACACCGCAGCCGCAAGGTGCGCAGCATCGACTTCGAGCAGTTCGACCTGCTCTTGGCCATGGACGACTCGGTGTATGAGTCGCTCAGCCGCCTCGCCCCCAGCGTGGAGGCTCTCCAGAGACTCGAGAGGTTTGCCGACTACCTCCCGGAACACTTCGGCTACGACTATGTTCCCGACCCCTACAACGAAGGGGCCGAGGGGTTCGAGTTGGTGCTCGACATGCTCGAGGAGGGGTGCGACAACCTCCTGCAAAAGTTGTAGAGAGCGGTTGCAATGTAACTGAAGGCGCGCAAAGTTCGACTAACTGAAATCACGAAATCTCCGCCTTTCAAAGAGCCTTTTCGAGGGCTTTTTGACCAAATCCTTCTTGGGCGGGCCCTATGGCTCGCCCAAACCATTTCTCGGCACACGCTTTGCTCTCCCCTTTCCAAAACGAGCACAACATGGAACACAACAGAGAGCACACCCCAACAAAGCGCAACCTCCTCTCCGAGG
>JAGBZI010000097.1 GCA_017628305.1 Tidjanibacter sp. | reverse complement strand
TTGCGAGGTGGCGAGCACGCTTAACAGCCTGAGCCACTTTCTTCTGGTATTTCTGCGAAGTACCGGTCAAACGACGGGGAAGAATCTTACCCTGCTCGTTGAGGAACTTCTTCAGGAACTCGCCATCTTTGTAGTCGATGTATTTGATACCGCTCTTTTTGAAACGGCAATATTTTTTCTTCTTAACATCAACCGATACGGGGTTGAGGTAGCGGATCTCGCTATCGTTCTTTACAGGTGCTGCCATGATTTATGCCTCCTCTGCTACTACGGGTTCAACATTTGCCTCGGCCTCAACCTCAGCGTTAACTTTGCCGGCAAGTTTGTTGCGGCGTTTGATCGAGTACTCAACTGCGTGTTTGTCCTGACGGAACGAGAGGAAACGGATAACGCGCTCGTCGCGACGATACTGCTTCTCAAGTTTCTCGATGAGGTCGCCCTCGCCAGTGAACTCGATGAGGAAATAGTAACCGGTGGTCTTCTTCTGGATAGCATAAGCGAGCTTCTTCAAGCCCCAAGCCTCTGCATTTACGATCTGACCGCCGTTCTCGGTGATAACACCTTGGAATTTGCCAAACAGCTCGTCAAGCTGAGCCTCCGAAAGAACGGGGGTGGCAATGAAAACGGTTTCGTAATTGTTCATAATGTTTTTTGTTTAAAAGTGTTTATTGCATACCAAATGCGGGCGCAAAGATACAAATAAAATTCAAAATACAAAATTCAGAATTCAAAATTTTCACCTTTTCGCTACGAATCAGCGCAAAAGGGGCTTTAAAGGGGAGCCGAAGAGGCCCGCAAGGAGGAGCAGATAAGCAATAGCTGCGCGCCAACGCCCTTTTTTTGAATTCCAAAGCAGCAAAAAAGGCCGAGCCAAGCTCGGCCTTTTCACTTATCTGTTGAGTTTGAAGTCCTGACCAAGGTAGACCCTGCGAACCTCCTCGTCGTTGGCGAGGTCCTCGGCACTACCCGCCTTGAGCACCTTGCCCTCAAAGAGCAGGTAGGTGCGGTCCGTAATCGAGAGGGTCTCGTGAACATTGTGGTCGGTGATAATCACTCCGATATTCTTATCCTTCAGCGTGCGCACAATGCTCTGAATATCCTCCACAGCAATGGGGTCGACACCCGCAAAGGGCTCGTCGAGGAGGATAAACTTGGGGTTAATGGCCACCGCCCTCGCAATCTCCGTACGCCTGCGCTCACCACCCGATAGCTGGATACCCATATTCTTACGCACCTTCTGGAGGCGGAACTCCTCAATCAGCTCCTCCACCCTCTGACGCTGGTACTCCTTGGAGTAGCCCGTCATCTCCAACACAGCACGGAGGTTGTCCTCCACCGTGAGGTTACGGAACACGGAGGCCTCCTGTGCGAGGTAGCCCACACCCATCTGCGCACGCTTATAGACAGGCATTTTGGTAATCTCTGTGGTGATGCCATCCTCGTCCTCGAGGAAGATGCGGCCGTCGTTGGGCTTCACCAGCCCCACAATCATATAGAAAGTGGTGGTTTTACCCGCGCCATTGGGGCCGAGCAGACCCACAATCTCGCCCTGCTTCACATCGATGGAAACATGGTTTACAACGGTACGGCTCTTATACTTTTTGACTAAATCGGAGGTGTATAACTTCATTTTTTGCAAAAATTTTCGACAAAGTTACTCGAATTTCCGAAAAAATGACTACTTTAGTATTGCTATTTGCGAAAAAGAGTGAACAGTATGGAGAAAAAGGAGTATAAAAGCGAAGAACTTTTGGCCAAACTGAAGGAGTATTTCGGTTTTTCGGCCTTCAAGGGAAATCAGGAAAATGTCATCCGCAATGTGCTGGCGGGTGAGGATACATTTGTACTTATGCCCACCGGCGGCGGCAAGAGCCTCTGCTACCAGCTTCCGGCGCTTATGATGGATGGTGTGGCCATCATCATCTCGCCCCTTATTGCACTGATGAAGAATCAGGTGGATGCCATGCGCACCTTCAGCATGGAGGATGGCATCGCCCACTTCCTCAACTCCTCGCTCAACAAGGCGGCCGTAACACAGGTCAAGAACGATGTGTTGGCCGGCAAAACCAAGCTCCTCTACTTCGCTCCCGAGTCACTCACCAAGGAGGAGAATGTTGCCTTTCTTCGCAAAATCAAAATCTCCTTCTATGCCATCGACGAGGCACACTGCATCTCCGAGTGGGGCCACGATTTCCGCCCCGAGTATAGGCGCATACGCCCCATTGTGAACGACATCGGTCGTGCCCCCATCATGGCACTCACCGCAACGGCAACCCCCAAGGTGCAGTTCGACATCCAGAAGAACCTCGGCATGATGGATGCCAAGGTCTTCAAGTCGTCGTTCAACCGCCCCAACCTCTACTATGAAATCCGCCCCAAAAACGATGTAAACAGGGACATCATCCGCTTTGTGAAGCAAAACCCCGGCAAGAGCGGCATTATCTACTGCCTCTCGAGAAAGAAGGTGGAGGAGCTCGCCGAGTTGCTTGTGGCTAATGGTGTGAAGGCTCTCCCCTACCACGCCGGCATGGATGGTGCAGCCCGCGCCAACAACCAAGACGCCTTTCTCATGGAGCAGGCCGATGTGATTGTGGCGACCATTGCCTTTGGCATGGGTATCGACAAACCCGATGTGAGATATGTCATCCACTACGACATTCCCAAGAGTTTGGAGGGCTACTATCAGGAGACGGGTCGCGCGGGTCGCGACGGCGGCGAGGGAAGGTGTATTACCTTTTATAGTTATAAGGACATCCAGAAGTTGGAGAAGTTCATGCAGGGCAAGCCTGTGGCCGAGCAGGAGATTGGTCGCTTATTGTTGCTGGAGACGGTGGTCTATGCCGAGAGTTCGGTGTGTCGCCGCAAGAACCTCCTCCACTACTTCGGCGAGGAGTACACCGAGGAGAACTGCGGAGCTTGCGACAACTGCCTCAATCCCAAGCCAAAGATTAACGCCCAGAAACACATGTGCACAGCCCTCGAGGTGCTGGAGGCCATCGGTCCCAAGTTCAAGGCCGAGTATCTGACAGCCGTGCTGGTGGGCAAAAACACCTCTATGATTAAGTCCTATGGGCATAATAAGATAGAGTTGTTTGGTGTGGGCAGCGAGCACGACGAGAAGTTCTGGGGCGCCATTGTCCGCAAGGGACTCTTCGAGGGATTCATTGACAAGAATATCGAGAACTACGGCCTGCTGTCGCTCAGTGAAAAGGGTGCGGAGTATCTCGACAAGCCCTACCCCATAACCATCACCCTCGACCACGACTACAACGAGGATTCGGCCGACGACCCCATGGCTGGCGGCAAGAATGCTGTGGCCGACGAGGAGCTCTTTGCCATGCTCAAAGACCTGCGCAAGAAGGTGGCAGCCAAAAATAACCTTCCCCCCTTCGTAATCTTCCAAGACCCCTCGCTGGAGGATATGTCGATTCAGTATCCCATCACTATCGAGGAGTTGCAGAACATCAGCGGTGTGGGTGCCGGCAAGGCCAAGAGGTTTGGCGAGGAGTTTGTGAAGCTCATTGCCGCCTATGTGGAGGAGAAGGAGATTATCAGGCCACAGGACCTGGTGGTAAAGAGTGTTGTGAACAAGAGCGGCAACAAGGTCTTCATCATCCAGAGTATCGACCGCAAGATGGACTTCGAAGACATCGCCCATGCTAAGGGGCTGGAGATGGAGGAGTTGCTGGGAGAAATCGAGTCGATTGTCAACTCGGGTACGGGGCTCGACATCAGCTACTACATCGACCAAGTGGTCGACGAGGATAAGGCCGAGGAGATATACCTCTACTTCAAGGAGGATGCCCAGAGCGACAGCCTCGAGGAGGCTATGGAGGAGCTCGGCGACGACTTCACGGAGGAGGAGGTGCGTTTGGTGCGCATCAAGTTCCTCTGCGAGCAGGGACACTAACAGTAAAAGCGGCCACAAAGGGCCGCCTTTATTGTTGAGAGTTGAGAGTTACGGGCATTCCACCCGCAATCCCATATTTTCAGCTTTCAACATTCAACTTTTATTGATATTTTTGCGGGGTGAACATTGGCGTTCGCACAACTAACAACACAGAGAGTTCGGATGGCAACTAAAAGCTATAACAAAGCCCACTCGCGCAAGAGTGGTGGCGGCAAGGGAGCAAGGAGCAGCAGAGCTATCGCCCCCCATAACCCCGACTATGTGAGGCCCAAGAAGGCACTCGGTCAGCACTTCCTCACCGACATGGGTGTGGCACGCAGCATTGCCGAAGCCATTGAGGGTGGCGGGCGAGTGTTGGAGGTGGGCTGTGGCACAGGTGTGCTCACCCAATTCCTGCTCCAGAGGGAGGACATCGAGGTGTGGGGTGCCGAAGTGGATGGCGAAAGCGTGGAGTATCTCCACAACCACTACCCTGCCTTTGCCCCGAGGCTCATCTTCGGCGACTTCCTCAACCTTCCCTTGGGCGAGATGTTCCCCGAGGGGCTGAAGGTCATCGGCAATTTCCCCTACAACATATCCTCGCAGATATTCTTCAAGGTGCTCGACTACAAGGATTTAATCCCCGAGGTGGTGGGCATGGTGCAGCGAGAGGTGGCACTGCGCATAGCCTCTCCCGCAGGCAACAGGGACTATGGCATCCTGAGTGTGTTGATGCAGGCGTGGTACGACATCGAGTACCTCTTCACGGTGCACGAAGATGTCTTCAACCCTCCCCCAAAGGTGAAGAGCGCGGTGGTGAGGATGAGGCGCAACGGCGTCACCTCGCTGGGGTGCGATGAGGAGCTGTTTGTGAAGGTTGTGAAGGCCGCCTTCAGCCAGCGCCGCAAGATGCTCAAGACCCCCCTGAAGGCTGTGTTTGGCGACCTCGGCGGCGAGGAACACCGCTTCTTCGGCCTGCGTGCCGAGGCACTCACCGTGGCCGACTACATAGAACTCACTAATTGGATAGACGAGAAAATCGGATAGAACAACCGATAGGATAGCAACGAGAACGGAGAACTCTGATGGGGCTCTCCGTTTTTTGTTGGCAGCCGGCTTTGGCCCGAAAGTTGCGTGGCATAGGGGCGACACAACGACATTAATTAACCAAACCAACGGAAAACTATGCAACAGAAATCTACGAAGAAGATTATTGTGGCCCTTGTAGTCCTCCTTGCGGGGTCGTGCCTGTGGCTCTCGTCGTGCACCCGCAAGCAGAGGTGGAACGAGGAGCAGCGACGCGAAGCACGCGAGATGATTCGCGAGTGGCGCGAGATTGCCTACCTCAACGCACTCTCCGAGGCGGAGTTTACACTCTTTGCTGGGGAGATTGCCGACCTTCTGGAGGCGGAGTGGCCCAACTATGTGGAGTTCATCGAGATGCCCATGGTGGGCGACAGTGTGGAGATGGTCATCGTCACCACAATTGCCGGGGAGCTGAAGGCCACACCGGAGCGCATGCGCTACATCTTCCCTTACGGTCGCTTGGTCGACATGGAGATACTTCCCGCGGGACTTCCTGTGGGCCAGCAGGAGGCCTTCTACCGCTGCTTCACGGAGAAGGTGAACGCTCTGTATGGGTCGATGCAGAGGTTTGTGTGGGACGCAGTCTACTCACGCCTCGACGACGCCATCATCCTTCGCCTGATGCGCCAATGCGCCTCGCCCTACTGGGAGGTCGACATGGTCATTGTGGAGGAGTAGCCCCTCTCCCCGCCATACACTAAAAGCCTCGGGGCGAAGGGGCTCCGAGGCTTTTAGTGCGGTTGGTGGATTGAGGTTAAAATGCAAAACCGTAACCGACGGTCACAAACGAAGTGTCAGCATTGGTTTGCAGACCAAGGCTCAACGAATAGTTGCCTATGAGCCTCATACCTAAGTCCATACCGAAGTCGCCATCCACCGTACCGAAGCCGCCATAGAACGACAGTGCTCCGTCGAGCATGCTCCAGACAGGACCTGTTGTAAAGTTGTCCCCATTAGAGTTAATCGCCCCCAGCATCGTGGCATACCAACCAATCTTGGAGGGCATGAGTGCCACCGAAGCACCCGCCAAAAATCCGTCGCCAAAGGCGGTCATGGCCTCACACACAAAGGTATAGCCGTTATCACCCCAGCCTAAATCCCAGCCTAAATCCCAGTCGAAAAAGTCAATGTCGAAGTAGTCGTCGAACAACACCTCGGGCCACAGCGATATACCCACTGTGGGCACCACCTCGCCCATCATAAATTGGCATCCCACCGACAGACTCGACATGCAGAAAGCCTGAAACTCCGAATACTCCTGAAAGTTGAACCTCAGGCCCACATCGCCCGAGAAGTGGCACTTGGTTTCAAACTCTTCGAGCCCTACATCACGAGTATCCCAATGGGGACCCACACCGCCATAGAGTTGCACCTCAACCATGTCCAAATAGTCGCCAAAGCGCACAACGGGTCCGAGTCGGAAGCCCCAACTATCGAATCCACCCATCACACCAAATGAGGTGTGAAGGCCCAAGCGTCCATAATTATCCTCCCAAAAGAGGCCCAAATTGACACCCGTCATGGGGGCCCATTTGCCCGAGAGCGCATATCCTGCGACAGCCTCCGCATAGATGGTGTTGTCTATACCGTGGTATTCGCCAAACCATTTGAGCACCGGCTCAAGAGGTTTGAACGCGCGGAGTTTGGTGGAGGTCTCAGGAGTGTTCGACGATGTAGCCTTCTGCTCCTCGGCAGCCTGTGCGGCCGCCACACTGGGCTCCTCGACAGCCTGTGCGTCGGCGGTATCGGGCTCGCAAAGCACCTTCAGCAGCCCATTGTCAATATAACTCCTATCCCAATGACTCTCCGCACTGGTGTTATTGATGACACTCTCTCGTGGCGCTCCATACATTATGGCTGTAAGCATAGCCGTTGTACATTCAATATCGAGCAACTTATCGTACCAAAATCGCCCTTTCTCGAGGTCCTGCGGCAGTCCGATACCGTAGCAAAAGCGCGCACACAACTCGCTCATCATACTATTGGACATACCTTCATATAAATATCCTTCATAGTAGAAATAATCTTCATAGTAATCTTCGTACTCCGACACCTCAAGTCCTTCAATCGCTTTGCGATACCACCGTTCTGCCTCGGGGATATTTCGCTCCACTCCCCAGCCATAGTAGTACATCTCTCCCACTGCACATTGCGCCAGTTGATATCCCTGCTCAGCCGCCTTTAGGGCAAAACGAAACGACTCGGGGCGATTTTCCTCCACCCCCTTACCAAAACAATAAATCATTGCAATCTCATAGTCGGCCTTCAAGCTACCCAATTCACTCGCATGGTGCAACCAATAGAGTGCCTCCACACTGTTTTCACCAATCCCCGCGTCCTTATCTCCATCGATATAAACACAGCCCAACTGACAGAACAAATCGGCCACCGACTCCAAGACAAACTTTTCGGCATACACCTCATTGGTCAGCACACCACCCTCAATGGACTTGCGAAACCATGTGGTAGCCAAAGCAATATCCTTGGAGACCCCAAGACCTTCATACAGACATGTGCCATACAACAACTGTGCGGGAGGGTAATTGCTCTGCGCCGCCTCGCGCAACAACTCGATAGCAAGGCCCTCATTATTTGCCGCGCCACTACCGGTGAGGTAGAGGTAAGCCAATTCGTACTGGGCATCCACCACACCGCTGTTGGCCAACGACTTAAGCTGTTCAATCTGCTGTGGGGTGTAATCTTCCTGCTGGGCATTCAGTGTGGCAAATGAGCCAAGAATGGTGAAAAGGATGGCGAGCAATAAAAATCTCTTCATGGATGTGTAGTAGTTCGTGATGTATGGTGCAAAAGGTTCTCCTTGTTGCTTTCCGCAAAGTTAATCAAATAAAACGAAAGTAGCCAACATAATGAGAGTTTTGTGTGGGGGGGCATCACAGGAGCGTAGCGACAAGCCCTCCTTTTCAAAGGAGGGTTTGGGTGGATTGTAAAGGTCAATCACCGAAACGAAAAAGGGATGACCTAAGTCATCACTCGTTTCGAAAAAAAGGAGGATAAGCTGTATTCGGGCCCCGAGTGGAGCAACACAGGAGCGCAGCGACAAGCCCTCCTTTTCAAAGGAGGGTTTGGGTGGATTGTAAAGGTAATCACCGAAACGAAAAAAGGGATGACCCTCCAGCCACTAAAGGGTGGCAATCCCGCTTCGGCCCCGAGTGGAGCAACACAGGAGCGCAGCGACAAGCCCTCCTTTTCAAAGGAGGGTTTGGGTGGAGTGTAAAGGTCAATCACCGAAACGAAAAAAGGGATGACCTAAGTCATCCCTCGTTTCGGTGATCCGCCTGGGGCTCGAACCCAGGACCCCAGCATTAAAAGTGCTGTGCTCTACCAGCTGAGCTAGCGAATCATCGCGCTTTCAATCCAAAAGCGGTGCAAAGATAAGGCAATTTTCCGTTTCTGCAAACTCTTTGGCCAAAAAAATCACCTTTAGCACACAATTTTATCTCCGCTCACCCTTGGATTTGTCAATGCCGAAGACGCACCAACGCACCACAGGCACCCTGCGCAGCACCTCCCACAGCACCACAGAACCAACATAGGTAACCACGAGTGCCAACACATACACCGCCCACACAGGAAGCCCCGAAGCCTTGAGTACCAAGCAGATACCCGTGCAGACCGTCATGTGAACAATGTAGAGGCCAAAGCTACTGCGGGTCATGTAGTCGGCAAAGGGCGAGGTCGTGTCGCCCCAGCGTTTGAAGGCACCCATCATTGCCAGCGTCATCGACCAGCAGAAGAGGTTGCACAACAAACCCTCGACCGCCTCGGGCGCGGTGTAGTCGCGGCCGTAAAACTCCGTGCCAAAGCCCACGGCGGCCACCACAGCAGCCACAATAAGCACCCAAGCCCTCGCAGCCAAGAAGGTGTGGACCCTCTCCGAGGAGAAGATGTAGTAGCCACACAGGAAAGCCACGAAGTAGTAGATGGGGCGGTAGAGGTTGAGCAACCCCTGCGCAACGGTGGGGTTGTCAATCTGGCTCTGCGAGGCCCACCACAACACCCCAAAGAAACCAATCATGAGGAGGGTTACACCCCATTCGCGGAGTTTCGACAGCCACCCATCGACCCTCTCGGCATCAGCCACTCGGCGCACCACAAGGAGCAGCAGCGAGAAAAGGAACAAATCCTGAATGAACCACAGGGGGCCGGTGCCGCTGAGGACAGCAATGAGGTACTTCACAAAGAGGGGTATCCCCTCGGGCAGAGTTGCGGCCGCAGCGTGGCTGTTGAGCAGTCCGAGTATCCAACCGAAGACGAAGAGGCCGAGGGTGGAGGGGACAAGCAATTTGCGCGTGCGCTCACGGCGGAACTCACGGGGTGTGCGACTGCGGAGCGCATAGCGGCTCGAGGCACCCGCCACCACAAAGAGGAGGGTCATAAACCAAGGGTTGAGCAGTGCACAGAAGATGTCCTGCCATTGGTGGTCAGCAAAGCCGCCAATGCCACCGAAGACCCCGAGGGCGTTGAAATTGTAGAACACATGATAGAAGAGCACAAGGAGAACTGTCACCCAGCGCAAGTTGTCGAGGAAAAACAATCGTTTCATTTATCAAAAGTATTCAAAGAGGAGTGTAGGAATTTCTCTACTCACAAAGTGGGAAGGGAGGGGGGGATTGATGAATCTATCTAAAAACCTCCTCCACGGCGGAGTCGAAAATCTGGGTTTTCACGAGGGCCAACCCTTTGGTGGTGTCGCCCAACACAAGGAGCGAGTCGCCGGGCTTGATGTTAAACACTTCTCGGGCCTCCTTGGGGATAACAACCTGCCCCTTGTCGCCCACTTTCACCACTCCAAAGAGATACTTATCTTTTTCGGTCTGCATAGTTAAAATTGTTTTACAAGTTGGAAAAGTTGGAATTTTACCACAAAGGTAACACATATCTCCAAACCGCCAAATTTTATGGCGAAATTTGCCTCTACCGCCTTTAAATCCGCCTCATAGGGGCATAGAGGGGGATAAAATTGGGTTGTGGATTTTGAATTTCGAATTGCTTTCGCTATCTTTGTATGTTGCAAAGTTTGCAGACCAAAACAAAACAATATAAACCCACCTAAACGGATACTATTACTATGTGTAGAGTACTCATTATTGGTGCAGGCGGTGTGGGCACCGTCGTTGCACACAAAGTTGCAGCCAACCCCGTATTCACCGACATCATGTTGGCCAGCCGTACGAAGAGCAAATGCGACCAGATTGCAGCAGCCATCGGTGGCGACCGCATCAAAACCGAGCAGGTAGACGCCGACAATGTGGAGGATATTTGCCGCGTTATGCGTGGCTTTAGGCCCGACATCGTAATCAATGTAGCACTCCCCTATCAGGACCTCACCATCATGGATGCTTGCTTGGAGTGTGGTGTAAACTATCTCGATACTGCCAACTACGAGCCCCTCGATGAGGCACACTTCGAGTATTCGTGGCAGTGGGCATACCGCGAGAGGTTCGAGAAGGCCGGCCTGACCGCCATCCTCGGTTGCGGTTTCGACCCCGGTGTGTCGGCCATCTTCACCGCCTATGCCGCAAAGCACCATTTCGACGAGATTCACTACCTCGACATTGTGGACTGCAACGCCGGCAACCACGGTAAGGCTTTCGCCACCAACTTCAACCCCGAGATTAACATCCGCGAGATTACCCAGAACGGTCGCTACTGGGAGAACGGCGAGTGGGTGACCACCGGCTCGCTGGAGATTCACAAGACCCTCAACTATCCCAACATCGGCCCCCGCGAGAGCTACCTCTTGTACCACGAGGAGCTGGAGAGCCTTGTGATCAACTACCCCACCATCAAGCGCGCAAGGTTCTGGATGACTTTCGGCCAGGAGTACCTCACCCACCTAAGGGTTATTCAGGACATCGGTATGGCCCGCATCGACCCCATTATGTATAATGGTATGGAGATTGTGCCCATCCAGTTCCTCAAGGCTGTGCTTCCCGACCCCAAGACTCTGGGCGAGAACTACCACGGCGAGACCTCCATCGGTTGCCGCATCCGTGGTATCAAGGACGGCAAGGAGAAGACATACTACATCTACAACAACTGCGACCACGCCGAGGCATATAAGGAGACCGGCACACAGGCTGTGAGCTACACCACCGGTGTACCTGCCGCTCTGGGCGCAGCGATGTTTGCCAAGGGTCTGTGGGTGAAACCCGGCGTTCACAATGTGGAGGAGTTCGATCCCGATCCATTCTTGGCGGAGCTCGGTCCTCAGGGTCTGCCTTGGGTTGAGCTGCACGATGTAGACATCGAGTTGTAATTGGGACTACACCTGCCCAATAGGTAACTATGGGAATTTAGGGAGCGTAGGGAATTTAGGGGGCAATCAACAACACCCTATATTCTCTAATCTCCCTAAATTCTCTAATCACCATTTTTAGGACAACAAACAATGCCAAACTACACCAACACCGTTCCGTCGCCCTGCTATGTGCTGGAGGAGGCGGAGTTACTGAAGAATATGGCCATCATCGACCGTGTGCGTCGTGAGGCAGGCGTGGAGATTATCGTCGCCCTGAAGGCCTCGGCTATGTGGAGCATCTTCCCCATACTGAAGGAGCACTCCGATGGCGCCACGGCAAGTTCGCTGGCCGAGGCGAGGCTCGTCTATGAGGAGATGGGCGAGAGAGCCCACACCTATGCCCCCGTATATTCGGAGGGAGAGTGGGAGGAGATTATGAGCTACAGCGACTATATCACCTTCAACTCGCTGGGGCAGTGGGAGCGCTATGGTCAGAGGGCCCTGCTGAGGGGTATCTCGTGTGGCCTGCGCATCAACCACGAGTACTCCACCGTCGAGACCGACCTCTACAACCCCGCATCACCCACCAGCCGACTCGGCATCACCGTCGATAAGCTCCCCACCCTCCCCGAGGGCATCGAGGGGCTCCACTTCCACTCGCTGTGTGAGTCGCAGGCGGAGGATTTGGTGGCAACGCTCGAGGCTGTGGAGAGGAAGTTTGGCCACCTGTTGGACAAGATTAAGTGGTTCAACATGGGAGGCGGCCACCTGATGACCCGCAAGGGCTACAATGTTGACCTGCTGATTGATACGCTCAGGGGCTTCAAGGAGCGCCACCCCAACCTGAGGGTAATCCTCGAGCCCGGCAGCGCCTTCACATGGCGCACAGGCACCCTTGTGGCCACCGTGGAGGACATCGTGGAGGGAGGCGGCGAAAGGACCCTTGTGACCAATGTGTCGTTTGCGTGCCACATGCCCGACTGCTTGGAGATGCCCTACAAGCCCGCAGTGGTGGGTGCTCACGACCCCGAGGAGGGGGAGAAAAGGTGGCGCATAGGCGGCAACAGCTGTTTGGCGGGCGACTGGGTAGGCCATTGGGCCTTCGACCGCGAGCCACAGGTGGGCGACCGCATAGTCTTTGAGGATATGATTCACTACACCATGGTGAAGACCACCATGTTCAACGGAGTGAGCCACCCCTCGATAGCCATTGCCCACACCGACGGCCGTGTGGAGGTTGTACGCCGCTTCGGCTATGAGGACTACAAAAACCGAATGGGATAGCGAGTGGTGAAGATTGCCGGCAGGGTGCCCACAATCGTCACATTTACGAAACGCAGAATAAAACAAACCGATAACTCAAAAAGAGGCTGACAGCTGAATGTTGACAGCGATACAAAACATGAAAATAGCAATTCCTACAAGAGATGGCAGGGTTGACGACCACTTCGGCCACTGCGACCACTACACGATTTACACCATCGAGGAGGGCAAAGTTGTTGCCACCACCACCCTCCCCTCACCACAAGGTTGCGGCTGCAAGAGCGGCATAGCCGGGGAGCTGGCAGCCATGGGTGTGGAGATAATGTTGGCGGGCAGTATGGGCGAGGGGGCCAAGAACAAGCTCTCCGCAGCCGGCATACGCGTAGTGCGAGGGTGTAGTGGCAGTGTGGAGGCGTTGGTGAAGAGCTACCTCACAGGCTTCGTCTTCGACTCGGGCGTGGGGTGCGACCACCACAACTGCGGCAACCACTAAAGACCAAACGAGCATCCGCCCAAATGGATGCTCGTTTGATTTTCAAGGCCCGCAACCACCATCACTCCAACACGATATACTCGGCATAGACAAGGCGTGTGTGGGGATTGGAGGAGGCTATCTCCTGACGGATGGCACGCGTACCCCACGAGAATATCCACCAGCGATGGGGGACCCTATGGACCACCTGATGGAGGGTGTCGGTGGAGGTAACCCTGACCCCCACCCCCTCGGGACGCGGCGTGAGGGTCACCCCTACCCAACCGTCGTGCCACACAAGGGGGCGCAGAGTGTCGTGGATGGTTGCCACAGCCATCGTGTCGTGCTCCAAGAGCAGGTCGAGCCCCGTGATACTCACCACACTTGCAATGCTCTCCACGCGTCGCGGCCTCACCCCAAGGCCCCTGATGGCATCATACTCCTCGGGGCGGAACTCGCGGAGCTCGCCCCGAGAAAGGCGTTGGCGCGACACGGAGAGGTGGTGGGTGGCAAGCGAGTCGGCAAGGGTGGAGATGTGACGACGCAAGTGGGCGTTTTCCTCGCTGAGGGCCTCGATATTTTCGAGCGCACGGTGGTGGCTACGGGCAAGCCGGAGGTTGACAGCAAGGGAGAGAGCAACCACAAGGCCGCCGGCAAGAATAGTTAGGTAAGTCGGTTTCATGGCATAATATTGGGGGAAATGTGTGCCCACAAAGATAGCACACACCCCCAGCCATTCGTTTCCAAATGTGCGCGACAAGAGACATAAAGAGGGCTCTGCGGTCAATCGCAGAGCCCTCTCTATATCATTGGCACTCAACCACTATTCGCTGTTGTGGTCGGGGTCGGTCTGGCTACCATTGTTGGCGCACACCCAAATCTCGAACACCAAGGGGGTGAAGGGAAGAATCTCAGTGGTGATGGTCACCTTTGCCTCCTCCTTATCATCCTCGAGCGAGCCCGACTCCTCGTCCGAACTACTACTGTTGCCATAGTAGTTGTAGTAGGGGTTATAGTAACTGCTGTAATAGTCGTTGTAGTAGCCGCCATAGCCATAGCCTCCGTAACCTCCATAACCACCACCGTACATGTTATTCATGTAGTTATAATAGTTGAGATAGTTGTAGTACTCCAGCATTGCGTCGCTCGAGTCGTCGTTGGTCGACTGGGTGACAGACCTCGCCGCACTACCCGAGATGCCATAGCCATAGGCCGAGGTGAAAACAACCCTCAGGCGGTCGCCATAGCAAGCCCTCACGCATGCCGCCTTGAAGCCCTCAATCATCTGACTCTCCTTCATGTTCCACTCCATGGGTCCCTCATTCACCACCTCGCCCCACGCACGCATCTGCACAGAGTCGATGTTGGAGTCAAAGACAAAGCCATCGAGGAAGTAACCCTTGTAGTAGCAGGTCAGCAGCGAGTCGGTACTACCGGCCTTGATAACCGAGTCGCGCTTGAAGGGAGCGGGGGTCATCAACTGCATATAGAGGCCCTTGGAGATCGTGTCGGCCTCGTTGAGCCTCCATCGGTCTGCCGCATAGTTATTCACAAGCCTATTCTCGAGGGTTATGGGGTCCTCCGACACCTCACGAATGGTGAGCGAGTCGATAATCACGGGGACACTGCCATCCACACCCCACTGGCCGTTGTAGCCCACATTGGTCTCGTTGTAGCCCGTCGAACCCTTATACATGCCCGAGGGCATAATCACACGGGTCATGTCGCCCACCTTCATATTGGTGAGAGCTTGGAAGGTACCCTTGGGGAGCAACGAGTTGTCGGCATAGAGGTAGACAAAATCGTCAACATAGTGTGTACGGCGGCTGTAGGTGCCCTGAATCTTGGCCACCTCGGCATTGCGGGTGTAGAAGATGTCGCCATTAAGACGCCTACCCGTGTAATCAATCCTCACCCAGTTGCCCTCCTTCACAATGGTATCGGCAGGTGCAGGTAGCGAGGAGCGCTCCATCCAGAGGATGTAGACGCCGTCGTCGGTGCGTTTCACATCGGGGTTACTCTCCCATCCGGGGTAGTTCTTGTCCATCCACGCACGCAGCGACTGGTCCTCAAGCTCGGCATAGTCGCCCGTGGCGGGCTTGGCGCACCCCACAGCCATGGCCACAAGGGCAACAGCTGCAAGCATCGTGGTGCTTATCTGTCGAAAAAAGTTCATATCTATCGTTTGTAATCTCTGTTTTCTTACTCAATCTTGGTGGCCACGCTCTCGACTGTGAGGATATACATCACAGCACTATTCTTGGGCACCGCCTCCATACCCGCCTCACCGTAGGCTATGCCCGAGGAGAGGAACACCAGCAGCGAGTCGCCCGCCACACTGCCATACAACGACTCTTCGAGCCCTTTTAGTATACTCTCGCGCCCCAAATCGACCTTCACAGGCTCCATCGACCAATGGGAGGTGTCGATATCGTTGGGGAAGAGCGGGAGTGCCGAGGGTTTGTTGGTGAAGAATGGTTGTTTTGCAGGGGAGGAGGTGAAGGTGTAGGCCTCGAAATTGAAGGTCACGCGGTCGCCCTCCTCGGCGCCATTCATGTTCTCGGGACGGGGGTCAAGAAACTTGTTGCCGGCAAGGTGAACATAGGCGCTATCGCTCGTTATCCAATACTCCTTTTCGGAGAGGTAGTTTTCGAACTGCATGCGCTGTTTGGGCGAGTATTCGTCAATCTCCACACAGGAGGTCACTGCTGCCACCGCCACCAAAATCACTATGCCTGTCAACCATTTTCTCATACCTATTCGCACATTTAAGCTAATCTAACCGACAAAAATACAACTGATAATTCAAAATTCAAAATTCAACACTCAAAATGAGCACGAGACACCCTCTGCGCCGTCAATTCTTTGCGAGGGGTCGCCTCGAACGGCCCACAAAAAAGGCGGCCCCACGCAACTACGCAAGGCCGCCTCCATCATATTCAAGTCCTACTACAACTCGTTGATAGCAACAAGATTCCTATCGCCGTAGCCGTTGTCAATCTTGGTGACATAGGGGAAGAACTTCTGCACCCTCACCCACTCCAAGGGGAATACAGCCTCCTCGCGGCTGAACTCGTGGTTCCACTCACCAACAACCTCTGCGGCTGTATAGGGAGCATTCACCACAATCTGTGGGGAGGTCTGTGCCTCGTGGAGAATCTTCACAAGGGCGTCGCAGAACTTATCCATCTCCTCCTTCGACTCGCTCTCGGTGGGCTCCACCATGAGGGTGTCGTGAACAGGGAACGACAAGGTGGGTGCATGGAAGCCGTAGTCCATAAGCCTATGGGCTACATCGCCAACCTCCACTCCATACTCCCTGCGGAAGTTGGTGAGGTCGAGAATCATCTCGTGGCCCACTCTGCCGCTCTCGCCCGAGTAGAATGTGCGGTAGCTCTCGGCCAGCTTGCACGACATATAGTTGGCATTGACAATAGCCGCCTCGGTGACCCTCCTGAGTCCCTCGGCACCCAACATCTTCACATAGCCATAGGTGATGGGCAGCAACAGAGCACTACCCCAAGGCGACGACGAAACGGCTGTGATGCCATCGGCACCACCGGTCGAAACAACCGAGTGGCCGGGGAGGAACTCTACAAGGTGCTCAGCAACACACACGGGACCTACGCCGGGACCGCCACCACCGTGGGGCATAGCGAAGGTTTTGTGGAGATTGAGGTGGCACACATCGGCACCGATGAAGCCGGGGTTGGTGAGGCCCACCTGCGCATTCATGTTGGCACCATCCATATAGACCTGACCGCCGTGCTCGTGAACAGCATCCACAATCTCCCTGATGCGGCTCTCAAACACACCGTGGGTGGAGGGGTAGGTAACCATCAAGCCTGCCAACTCGCCCTCATACTGCTCGGCCTTAGCCTTGAGGTCCTCGACATCAATGTTACCCTTTGCGTCGCAAGCCACAGTCACAATCTTCATGCCTGCCATGGCGGCCGAAGCGGGGTTGGTACCGTGGGCCGAAGCGGGGATGAGGATAATATTGCGGTAGCCCTGCGAGCGGCTCTGGTGGTAGGCACGGATAATCATCAGGCCTGCGTACTCACCCGCAGCACCCGAGTTGGGCTGGAGAGTGCAACCCGCGAAACCCGTGATGGTTGCGAGGTCCTTCTCCAAGTCGGCAATCATTGCGAGGTAACCCTCGGCCTGCGAAGCGGGAGCAAAGGGGTGCATATTGGTGAAGCCAGCCAGCGACAGAGGCATCATAGTCACCGCAGGGTTGAGCTTCATGGTGCACGAACCGAGCGAAATCATGCTGTCGGCCAACGAAATATCGCGGTGCTCGAGGCGTTTAATATATCGCATCAGCTCGGTCTCCGAGTGGTATTTCTGGAACACCGGCTCGGTGAGGATGGCGCTCTGGCGGCGCAACTCCGCGGGAACAACCACAGCCTCCTCGTCAATCTTCACACTCTTGGGCCCCTTCTTGCCTGCCGCCTCGGCAAAGATGGCCACAACCTCGGCCACCTCCTCGTCGGTGGTAACCTCGTCGAAGCTCATCCTCACCCTATCCTCGGCGGGATAGAAGAAGTTGATACCCCTCGAAAGGGCGATATCCTGAACCACAGCAGCCTCTGCCTTCACCTCCAAAGTATCGAAATACTCGCCCGAAGTGAGCTCATAACCCAAAGCCTTCAGAGCCTCGGCTACGGCCACCGTGCGCGAATGGATGTGTGCAGCAATGCGGGCCAAACCCTCGGGACCGTTATACACGGCGTAGAAGCCCGACATGGAGGCCATGAGTGCCGAAGCGGTACAGATGTTCGAAGTGGCCTTCTCGCGCTTAATGTGCTGCTCGCGGGTCTGGAGAGCCATGCGGAGAGCCCTATTGCCCAAGCGGTCAACCGACACACCGATGATGCGGCCGGGCATATTGCGTTTGTAAGCATCCTTGGTAGCCATGAAGCCTGCGCTGGGACCACCAAAGCCCATGGGAAGACCAAACCTCTGCGACGAACCCACAGCAATATCTGCACCCCACTCGCCGGGAGCAGTGAGCATCACAAGGCTCATGAGGTCACACACGGCAGCCACCTTGGCACCCGCAGCGTGGGCAGCCTCAGCAAAGGGTGCATAGTTCCTCACCTGACCGGCAGCGGCGGGATACTGAACCATGGCACCAAACTCCTTGCCCGAGAACTCGTAGGTGGCGTAGTCATCAATCACAATCTCGATGCCGAAGGGCTCACTGCGGGTGAGCAGCACATCGAGGGTCTGGGGGAAGATATTGCGGTCCACAAAGAGGACATTCACACCGTTCTTCTGCTGGTCGCGGCTGCGCAGTGCATACATCATCAACATAGCCTCGGCTGCGGCGGTCGCCTCATCCAAGAGCGAGCAGTTGGCAATCTCCATCGCTGTGAGCGACACAATCATAGTCTGGAAGTTGAGCAGTGCCTCCAACCTACCCTGCGAAATCTCTGCCTGATAGGGGGTGTAGGAGGTGTACCACGAGGGGTTCTCAAACACATTGCGCACAATGGCGGCAGGCATCGAGTTGGGATAGTAGCCCATACCGATGAAGCTGCGCAGGGTCTGGTTGCGCTCGGCGAGCGAGCGGATGTGGGCACCAAACTGTGCCTCTGTCATAGGCTCATCCAGAGCAAGGGGTTTGCGCAGGCGGATGCTCTGGGGCATAACCTGCGAAATGAGCTCCTCGACACTCTCCACACCGATGGTTTTGAGCATCTCGTCGAAGTCGCGCTCCGAAGGACCAATGTGACGGTTTACAAATTGTTCTAACATAAAAGTGTATTTGGTTAAATTTTAGGTAATTGTTTCAACTCTCAATTCACAAGGGCTCTAATTCATTGCCGCTGCGATGCCTTCGGCCAGTTGGTCAATGGCGCCCTGAATCTTCTTGCCAATCATCATGCGCATCATCATGTTCAGCTCGGCGTGGACCACAATGCGCATACGGGTGTCGTAGGGGGCCACCTCCTTCAACTGAATCCAGAAGGTGAAATCCATGGGGCTCTCCTCGGCTGCCTTAATCTTAATGGTCTTGTAGGGCTCGCGCTCCACCATGCGGAGGCCGGCCTTAAACCCCTTCACCTTGAAGGAGCACACATCATCGTCGGCACTCCACTCCTCCACCTTGTCCTGCAACATGGGCGAAAAGTTGTTGAACGAGGAGAGTGCAGCATAGATTTGCTCGGCCGAACGGCGTATTTGTTGTTGTTTGCTTTCGTATTTTTCCATCACTTAAATTTGTAATTATGCCATAAAATTAGTTATTTTTGTAGAGTTATGCGACTGTTTTACGAAAATAAATTTTTCCATTTTATTGTAAGTGCTGATTATGTGGCACTTACCACCGCTCATCCCGAGGAGGATGCGTGGCCCAATCTTACGATTGGCCCCTCTGTCACCCTCACTCCCGAGGCTCTGCTGGAGGCTGTGGGCGAAAAATCGAAGCTCTATGTGGTGGCACCCGACGCCGAGGAGAGCTTCCTGCGCTTCTGCTCCTCGATGCCCACTGTGAGGGCTGCCGGAGGAGTTGTTGAGAATGAGGTGGGCGGAGTGCTCATCATGACCCGCAAGGGGTGGCGCGACCTCCCCAAAGGACACATCGACGAGGGCGAGAGCCCCGAGGAGGCTGCTGTGCGCGAGGTGAGGGAGGAGACCGGCCTCTGTGATGTGGCCATCGTTGCCCCGCTGTGTACCACCCGCCATTTCCACCGAGCCTATGGCCGCTGGGAGATTAAGCAGACCGAGTGGTTCCTGATGTATGCCCCGGGCGAGGAGCCCGAGCTCACCCCCGAGGAGGGCGAGAACATCACCGCTGTGGAGTGGCTCACCGGTCGCAGACTATGGAACGCCGTGGAGAAGAGCTACTCGACCATCAAGATTGTTTTTGAAAATTTTTTAAAATTCAAAATGGATTTATAATATTTTTTAGGAACTTAGCAAGTAGTACTTTATAACAACGCAAAAACAACCCAAAGAATTACCCTTAATTAAAATATTTTACTAACCGCTATGAAATTAAGAAATATTTTTACAATCGCCGCTACCACTCTACTTCTTGCAGGGTGTGGTGGCAGTGCAACACTCGAAGTTATGAATTTCACCAACAACCTCACCCCCGAAGAGATTGCCGAGGGTAAGTTCACCCCCGAAGTGATGTGGAAGATGGGACGCGTAGGCAACCAGAAGCTCTCGCCCGACGGCAAACTCGTAGCCTTCACCATCACCTACTATAATATGGCCGACAACAAGGGCACCACCGGCATCTACCTTATGCCTGCCGAGGGTGGCGAAGTTGTACGACTCTTGGAGAAGGGTTCGGCACCCCAATGGGTTGGCAACCGCCTCTACTACATGGCCGATGGTCAGGTGTGGAGCATCCTCTCCGACGGCTCCGACAAGCAGCAGCTCACCGACATTGAGGGCATTGAGAGCTATGGCATAGCACCCTCGGGCGACATCATGTTCTTCACCAAGAGGGTGCATGTGGTCGACATCAAGGGTAGCGACATCTACGCCGAGGCCGACAAATCGAAGGCACGCATCTACGACGACCTGATGGTGCGCCACTGGGACTATTGGGATGAGGGTAACTACTCCCACATCTTCGTAGCCCCCATTGCCGAGGGTCTTGTGAAGGAGGGCAAGGATATCATGGAGGGCGAGCCTTGGGATGCACCTTTGGCCCCCTACTTCGACAGCGAGGAGATTGCATGGAACAATGCCGGTACCGCTCTGGCCTACACCTGCAAACACCTCACCGGTGCCGAGTATGCCGTATCGACCGACTCCGACATCTTCATCTATGATGTAGCCACCGCCACCACACGCAACATCTGCAAAGAGGTGGGCCAGATGCCCGGCTACGACAAGTATCCCGTGTGGAGCCCCGACGACACCCTCATCGCTTTCCGCAGCATGCGCCGTGCCGGCAACGAGAGCGACAAGGATCGCCTGTTTGTGTGGAACAGCAAGGATGGCTCGATGATTGATGTGACAAGTGGCTTCGACTACAACGCATCGAATGTGGTGTGGGAGGGCAACAACACCCTCTACTTCGTGTCGCCCATCACCGCCACCCACCAGATTTGCCGCGCAGAGGCTGTAGCAGGCGCCAAAGTAGAGATTCTCACCTCGGGCGACCACGACATCAACACCTTCACCAAGGTTGGTGACCGCATCGTGGCACACATGAACACCATCATGAAGGCCCCCGAGCTCTACGCCGTGGAGAACGGCGAGCTCCGCCAGATGACCTTCGTGAACCAGCAAATCTACGACAACATTCCCATGGGTAAGTGCACCAAGCGCTGGGTACGCACCACCGACGGCAAGCAGATGCTCGTGTGGGTAATCCTGCCTCCCAACTTCGACGAGAATGAGAAGTACCCCACCCTGCTCTACTGTCAGGGCGGCCCCCAGAGCGTCGTAAGCCAATTCTGGAGCTACCGCTGGAACTTCCAGCTGATGGCCTCGGAGGGCTATGTTGTTGTAGCCCCCAACCGTCGTGGCCTGCCCTCGTTTGGTCAGGAGTGGCTCGACCAGATTTCGGGCGACTACAGCGGCCAGAACATACGCGACTATCTGGCAGCCATTGACGATGTAGCCAAGGAGCCTTGGAGCGACGAGAACCGCTTGGGTGCTGTGGGTGCAAGCTATGGCGGCTACTCGGTATACTACCTCGCCGGCCACCACGAGGGGCGTTTCAAAGCCCTCATCTCCCACTGCGGCATCTTCAACTTCGAGAGTATGTATGGCCACACCGAGGAGATGTGGTTCGTGAACAACGACTACGGCGGCGCCTACTGGGACAAGAGCAACCGCACTGCGCAGCGCAGCTACGCCAACTCGCCCCACAAAGCTGTGGCCAAATGGGACACCCCTATCCTCATCTTCACCGGCGAGCTCGACTTCCGCATCCCCTTCACCCAGAGCCTCGAGGCATTTACGGCAGCAAAATTGCAGGGCATACCCGCCAAGCTCGTAGCCTTCGAGAATGAGGCACATCAGGTCTTCCAGCCCCAAAACTCGCTCGTGTGGAACAGGGAGTTCTTCGGCTGGCTCAACAAATACCTTAAATAGGTTGAGGGTTGTTAGTTGTTGGATATTCAGGGGCCCTCCGCACCGCAGCCCCCAAAGCATCTAACAACTGAAAACTGACAACTGTTAACTAATAACTGTAACTATGAAAACCGACTTCGTACAAGACAGACGCAAAGGCAACAACCGTGGGGACATCATCTTTGCCCTCTTCGGTCACGCCTCCATAGGTATCGAGTGGGATGGCAAGCACATCTACATTGACCCCTGCTGCAGCGAGGCCGATTATGCCCGACTGCCCAAGGCTGATGCCATTCTCATCACCCACCACCACGACGACCATTTCGACCCCAAAGCCGTTGAGCTGCTCCGCAAGAGCGACACAATCATCCTTGTGGGGGGCGTTGTGGGTGAGGAGCTCCCCGAAGCCGAGGTGCTCGGGCCCCACAACAAGTCGTTCATGTGTGGCTGGATGAGTGTGGAGGCTGTGCCCGCCTACAATGTGGAGCGCACACAGTACCACCCCAAGGAGCGCGGCGACAACGGATATATAATTGAGATTGCCGGTCAGCGCATCTATGTGGCAGGCGACACGGAACTGACGGTGGAGATGTACTCTGTGAGCGACATCGACTATCTATTCCTCCCAGTAAACCTCCCCTACACGATGACCGTAGAGATGGCAGCCGAGGCTGTGAGGCGCATAAAACCACGAGTTTTTTACCCATTCCACACCATCGGCACCCCTGCTGAGGCGATAGCCTCACTCCCCTCTCTCATCGACCGACACGATGTGGAGACATTCATCACCCCGATGGAGTAGCCCACTGCACACACAAAAACCCCTCGCCAATTTGGCGAGGGGTTTTTGTATATTATCCGGAAGATGCTCCGTCGGTCACCAGCCACTCAAACTGCAAGCCGCCATGGGCTGCGGGGGGGGGTAGGCACCGACCTCACACACATTAACCTACATTGATGAACTTGACTACCAATTCCTTAATGAGCTCGGGATTGGCCGCAAGCTCTTCGCGCAAGTTGCGGTCGTTATGGCTGCGGAGCATCTTAATCCAGCCATCAATGAGGCTGCTGCCAAAGACACCCTTCGACTCGAAAATCTCGCGCTTAGCCTCGAGAGCGTCGGCCGAAATGGCGCACGAATCGGGCAGGTGGTCCAGACGCTCGGCTATTGCCTTATGCTCCTCGTGGAAGATATTGACTCCCACATACCTCTCCTCGGCAAAGGCCACGGGGTTCTCCATCTCGAAACCATGGCGTGCGGCAGCCACAAGACCGGCCAGCAGCAGGTAGATGTCGGCCGAGCCGTCGGGACAGCGGAACTCCACGGTCTGCTTGTTGGAGGTGTCGCCCACCTCGAAGTCGGCAGAGGGGTTGGCATCCTTAATCATCTGTGCAGCGCCACCCGTCCATCCCAGAGGCACACGCACGAGCACCGAGCGGTTTCTATCGCCCCAGCAGATGTTTGTGGGGGCCTCCTGATGGGGCACAAGGCGGAGGTAGGAGGTGGGGTTGGTGTTGCCAAAGGCGGTGAGTGCGTCGGCCGAATCGAGGATGCCGGCAATGACCGTCTTGGCCACATCGCTCAGCTTGCCATCGGCAATGTACATATTCTTGCCATCCTTAACCACCTTGGTGTGGATATGCAGACCGCTACCCGCCTTGCCCACCGTAATCTTGGGAGCAAAGGTGAGGAGCACACCATAGCGATAGGATATTTCGCGCAAAATCCACTTGGCAATAAGCAGCTGGTCGGCAGCCTCCTCCACATCCACGGGGAGGAACTCAATCTCGTTCTGCTCATACATCTTGCCATCCACGGCGAAGTTGCCCACCTCGCTGTGGCCATACTTAATCTTGCCACCCGCCTCGGCAATAGCCTTCATAGCCTCGCGGCGCATGTCGCCCCACTTGCAGAAGGGGCCACTCTCGTGGTAGCCGCGCTGGTCGGGGGTGATGTAGAGGTCGTCGATGTCGCTCACCACATAGTACTCCAGCTCGCCCATTGCGTGAAACTCCATGCCTGTGAGCTCCTTGAACTCCTTGTGGGCACGGTGGAGCGCTTGGTCGGGAGCCGCAGCGAAGGGCTTACCATCCTTGTCGTAGTAGCCACAAAGTATGTCGAGGGTTGGGATGTCGCTGAAGGGGTTGAGGAATGCCGTGCGGTAGCGTGGGATAACATAGAGGTCGCTGGCGCCTGCCTGCACAAAGTTGGGGAAGAGGCTCGAACCATCCACACGCTCACCAAAAGTGAGGATGGTGTCGAGGTAGTCGAGGTCGTTAATCATGAAGTTTAGCGCCTTGAGCCTGCCATCGGCAGCTGCATAGCGGAAATTGACCATCTCGATGCCGTTCTCCACGATGTAGCGGATGATGTCGGCCTTGGTGAAATCCTTGGGCTCCTTCTGAAGGAAACGCACGAGCGGATTGGGGTGGATAGCGTATTTGTCCATAGCCAAAGTAATTAGTTATATAGTCTTTCGGTAAGTTCACTCTCTCGAGCCTAACAAAGTTACGAAATAAAAATTAAAATTGAGAATTAAAATTGAAAATTTCCACAACTCCTATAACTCCCCAAAAGCAGACCGCCAACCACAGACCGCCATTTACCCCTTTAGGCATATTTTGGCAAAGTCGCAGAAAGCACATCGGCTCGCCTCCTTGGTCGCTTCAAAGGGGCGCGCAGGGTCGAACAGACCTCGCAACAGCTCCGCCAAGCGCACCTCATACTCCTCGGCATAGTCGCCATAACTCTCCACAGGCCCCACCTTCTTGTGGTTGAGCAGTGGCGAATAGGGCGACTTACCACCCATATAGCGCACAAAATAGAGAGCCGGCAGGGCCCTGCTTCCCTCCATCTTACCCTCGCGCTGCAGTCGCTCGGCCAACATGGCATAGAGCAGCGTCTGCACAATGGGGCCATAGAGCTCCTTACCCTCGGGTGCAAAAATATCCTCCAACGAGCCAAACTCGTTGTGGAGCGAGCCCGTCTTGTAGTCGATGATGCGCAGAGTGCCGTCCGCCAGCAGGTCGAGTCGGTCGGCAATGCCGCCAAAGCAGACCCTCCCCTCGCCGAAATCGAACTCTCCCTCGATGCGCTCCTCAAGGCCGCAGAGCCTATATTCACCCCTCTCGGGCTGCTGGTCGAAGGGAACAACGCATGAGGTGATATACCTCTCCACCGTGTCCCTCACAACTACAATCTTGCCACCATACTCCTCCTCGGGAACCTCCTCCTCATAAAACTCGCTGCTGATGGCATCCACCACAGCTTTGTGCACAACCTCCGGGGTGAGGGTTTGGAGATAGCTGCGCAGGGGCACCTTCTCCTCCAAGGGCTTGGTATAGAGATTCTCCATGGCCTTGTGGAAGATGGTGCCGAAGAGGGCATTATCAACCCCCTCCTCAATCTCCTCCTCGGTGCGTATGCCCGCCACGGAGGAGAAGTAGAACTTCAGGGGGCAGA
Source organism: Tidjanibacter sp. (assembly GCA_017628305.1). Lineage (GTDB taxonomy): Bacteria > Bacteroidota > Bacteroidia > Bacteroidales > Rikenellaceae > Tidjanibacter. The sequence continues at coordinate 25,888 of JAGBZI010000097.1, read as the reverse complement.
GGATATAGTTGTTGAGAGCCGAGGGAGAGAGGGTGCGGCGAGGCCTCTCCTCGGTGCCCACTGCACGAAACTCATTGAGGCGGGCGAGCACATCACCCCTCTTGGCCACCGTGTGGTAGAGGTTCTCGGCAAGGCTCACATTGAGTCCCTTATCGATGCGGAGAAGTGTGTGAGGGCTCTCATAGTCGAGCTGGTATATGTAGCGGCTCTGCTCGCCCGTAGCCCTGTCGGTAGCCACCGAGCAGTAGACCATATCGACCCTGCGGGCACGGCTCACAAGGCGGTAGAAGTAGTAGGCATAGACACCCTCATTGTGGCGCGGAGTAGGCATGCCGTAGGCGAAGCGAAGGTTATAGGGGATGAAGGATATGTCGGCCAGACGCGCCGAGGGGAAGTTATCGTCGTTCATCGACAGCAGCAGGATGTTGTCGAAGTCGAGGTTGCGCGTCTCGAGAATACCCATCACCTGCACACCGCTCAGGGGCTCACCCTTATAGGGAATCCTCACACCCTGCAACATGCGGCGCAACAGTGCCACATAGGTGGTCTGCTTCATCTCCACCCCGCAGCGTTCGAGTGCTCCGTCGCACCTCACAAGAGCCTCTGCTATAAGGCCAAAGCACTCCCTTGCAAGCGATTGGCGGCGGCTGACACCCTCCTCCTCGGAAGGTGTGTCAATCCTCACCTTCACCACCTCGCCCAACACCCCGAGCAGATACTCCTTCAGCGAGCCACGCTCGTCGTGGTGGGAGAATATGAGGTCCGAAAGGGGGTGGTGTCCCACAACCATCTGGGCAGGCACATACATCTTTCCCCGTTTTACAACCTCATTCTTGATGGCCACATATTTCGCGCGGTCGAGAGCCACCACAAAGGGGTGAGTGAGCAGCCCCTCCACATCGGAGTGGTAGAAACTGACGACCCCCTCGCGGCTCTTGCGTGCGCGTAGCTGGAGGCCCAACACCCTATCCACAAAGCTGTAAGCGAGCGTGGAACTGAGCGGATAGCCCATGGTGATGTTGATATGTTCGGCCCCGTCGGGCAGCGAGTAGAGCAGCGGCGATAGCAACCCTTCGTCGGTGAGCACAATGGCAGTATTGCGGTCGACAACCCCATCCTGCTCGATGATTTGCTCCACAAACTCGCCCACATACTTACACTGCAACGAGTTGGAGGCGGTCGAAACAACCCTCACATCCTTGGGCTTGGCAAAGCAACTCTCGAGGCGGAAGGTGGGGGGCACAGGGTAGCGACGGAGGTTCTCGCGCACAAACAGACCCGCCTCCTGCTTATCGTCGCGCAGGTAGTAGTCGTCCCAATCCCAATAGAAGTCGGACTCATGCGCCGTTTGGAGATGGTTGAAGAGTCGTTTCTCGCTCTCGGAGAGGGCATTGAATCCCACAACAACATAGCCACCCGCGGGGAGCTCCATCTCGTGGCTCTCCAGACGGTCGGTGGCTCGGCGGTAAATCATGCCTGTGTATCCCACCCCCAACTTCTCGAGCCTTGCGCGATATTTGTGGTAGATGGGGAGCAGTGTGCGCCAAATAGTCCAAAACTCCTCCTTGTGCTCGGAGCGGCGACCACCGGAGCTAAACTCGCGCCAGAAGCGTCGCACCATCTGGAGCTGTTCGGGCCTAAGATAATCCTCCAAAGCGGCATCAACATCCTTAAGATCTGCGATGTTGGCGAAGAGCATAGGAGCGTCGATGTGATACTTATCAATTGCATCATAGTCGCTGAGCAACACCTCGCCCCAGCGGTAGAAGGTGTCGAAACTCTCGTCGGGGTGGAATTCGGTGTAGACCTTGAAGAGCTCGGTGATGGCCACAATGGGGTCGACCCTCTCGAGTCCCGCGAGCTCCACCATCAGCGAGTCGATGGAGATGAACTCCGGCGACCAGATGGGGCGGTCGGCAACCCTCGAAAGGGCATCCACAAAAAATACCCTTGTACGCACATTGGGCAGCAACACCTTAAGCTCCCCAACCCTCTCGCCATACCTCTCCCAAAGGTCGGCAGCAACTCTCTCCAAAAATTTTTCCATAGCCAAAGGTAGGATTTTTTTGTGGGTTTCACAAATTGTCGCTACCTTTATACAAATTTTGTTTCAATCTTTCAACTCCAAATGGGCAAAGTCGAAATCCTCAGTGCCTCGGCGGGCTCGGGCAAAACCTACCGCTTGGCACTCAACTACATAAAAACCCTCCTCGAGGAACCCAACAACTATCGACACATCCTCGCCGTGACCTTCACCAACAAGGCCACCGACGAGCTCAAAGGGCGCATCCTCGAGCAACTCCACCTGCTGGCCGCAGGCAAACAGAGCGACTTCGATAGCGACCTCCAACGACAAGGCTATGATTTCGACAAGGTGCGCCGACAAGCATCCCTTGCGCTCGGATTTATCCTCCACGACTACAACAACTTCGCTGTGATGACCATCGACAAGTTCTTCCAGCGCATCATGAGGGCCTTCGTCAAGGAGATTGGGGTGGACCTCGGCTTCAACCTCGAGCTCAACCCCGACACACTGCTCGAACAGGCTGCCGACCGCATACTCGACAATGTGGCCGACAACTCCGACCTGCACAAGTGGGTCGAGGGGTATGTGGGCGAGAGCATCTCCGAGGAGCACTCGTGGGACATCCGCAAGGAGCTTGTGGAGCTCGGCAGCGAACTCTTCAAGGAGGAGTATCGCAACTCGGCCATCACCGCCGACGACAAGCCCGAGCTCGAAGCGCTCGCCACAGCCAGCATCCGACAAACCAAACAAGCTATGAGCCGCTACAAGAGTGCCGGAAGCCAATTCATGGAGCTGATGGGTCGCCACGGCATCGGGGTGGAGGATTTCACGGGAGGACGCAGCAGTGGTGTGGGCGTGGCAGCCGAGAAGGCGTCGCAAGGCATCATCTTCAAAAATGTGACAAGCCGCATGGAGGCGGCGCTGAACGACGGCGCATGGCACCCCAAAAGCAATAGGCCTGCCAACAAAGCCATCGACTCTCTCGCCCCTCAATTCCACTCTCTCCTTGTCGAGATTATCGAGGCACGCAAGGAGTACCTCAAGGCCTCGGGCGACCAATATATATTGGCCGGCCACTACCGCGAATTTGCGCTGCTGGCTGACCTGCGCAGCCGCATCGACGACCTCTGCAACGAAAATGACATACTCCCCATTTCGGATGTCACAAAACTCATCTCGGAGCTCGTGAGGGGCAACGACGCACCCTTCATCTACGAAAAGGCGGGCAACCGCTACGACTACTTCATGATTGACGAGTTTCAGGACACCTCCACCCTACAGTGGAACAACTTTACCCCTCTGCTCCACAATGCACTCTCGCAGAGCGAGGGAGCACCGGTGCTGTTGGTGGGCGATGTGAAGCAGTCCATCTACCGCTGGAGGGGTGGCGACTGGAGCCTTCTGGCAAGCGGTGTCGAGAGGGAGTTCAGCGATGTCACAACCGAGCCTTTGGAGGTAAACCGACGCAGCACACGCGAGGTGGTGGAGTTCAACAACTCGCTGACGGAGTATGCCTGTGGTGCCATCGCTTCCCACCTCGAGGAGGGGCTCCGCAAGGGGTGCGACGAGGGCTACCTGACACCCGCATTGGCCGACCACCTGGCAGGGCTGGTGACCACCGCCTACAAGGGTCACACACAGAAGGTTAAGGAGGGTGCCGAGAGCGGCTATGTAACCGTGGAACTCTACGACAAGGAGTACACCATCCACCCCGCCATACGACGCATCGAGGAGCTGCAAGAGAGGGGCTACAAGGCGAGCGACATCGCCATTTTGGTGCGCACCAACAAGGATGCACGAGAGATTGCCACCGAAATCCTCAAGTACAAAAACAACCCCGAGCGCGACCCTCGATACATATTCGATGTGGTCACCCAAGAGGCTCTGGCCATCAAGAGCTCCAAAGCTGTGCAGTTTGCCGTGGCCACCCTGACCCTCGCCACCAACCCCACACACGATGTGGCGCTCGCGCTCTACAACGCCTACTTCAATAAGCCCTTCACCCAGCCCCTCTCGGAGCAGGAGGGCGACTTCATCTCCTCGCTGGCACTGCTCCACCCCGAGGAGGCCTTCAACGAACTGCTACTCCACTACCCCACCCTCAATATCCCCGAGGAGGTTCCCTTTATGCAGGCTTTCCACAGCCAGATTATCGACTACACGGCACACAACATTGCCGACACCGCCCTCTTTGTGAAGTGGTGGGAGGAGGTGGGCTCCACCAAGTCGGTGACGCTCCCCCAGCTGGCCAACGCCATAACCATCATCACCATTCACAAGGCTAAGGGTCTGGGATTCAATGCCGTGGTCATCCCCGACTGCAATTGGTCGCTCACCCCCAAGTTGAGGAGTAATGTGTGGATTGAGCCCAACACCCCACTCTCGGAGAGGATTACGAAGTTCCCCGTGAAGTACAAACCATCTCTCACAGCAAGCAGCTTCTCCCACAGCATCTACACCGAGCAGACCATGGCCGCCATCGACGCCCTCAACGCACTCTATGTGGCCATCACACGCGCCAAACGCGAACTCCACATACTCTCCTCGCAACCGAGCCGACAGTTTGCCAACTCGATGACTATCGGGCGAATTATCAGGGATATGGCAGGGGTGTCGGAGAGTTGCAGAGTCGTTGAGTATGGCACCCCCCAGCCCTACCAGCCCAAGAGGGAGAAATCCACCGAGCCCTCCAAGTTTGCAACCTACTCGCCGGAGGGTCGTGTGGCTGTGCGCTACTCCCACCAGCGCTACGACGAGAAGAGTTGTGGCGAGGGGTTTGCACCCCAAGACTTCGGCATTCTGATGCACAAAGCCATGGAGCAGGTCGAAACGGTGGACGACATCTATCGCGCCGTGGAGCTTCAGGTTGCCGGGTCGCTCATTGGCCAGCAGGAGGCCACGGAGTTGCGCCGCAAAATCGATGAGGCACTCACCGACAAGCGTGTTGCCGAGTGGTTCGACGGCTCGTGGGAGAGGATAAGAAGGGAGAACGAGATAATCGACCGCGGCTCATCGTGGCGCCCCGACAGGGTTATGACGCGCGGAGAGGAGGCGGTGGTTTTGGACTACAAGTTTGGCCACGAAAAGAGCCCCAAACATCGCTCCCAGATTGAGCACTACGCCGAGCTCCTCGGCCGCATGGGCTACACCACGGTGAGGGGCTATTTGTGGTATATCACCCTTGGTGAGGTTGTTGAAGTGAAGTAGTGAGCGATGATTAGGCGCAGAATCTACATAGTTATCGGCTGCTTGTGTGTGGCATTGGGAACCATTGGTGTGGTAGTCCCCGGGCTGCCCACCACCCCATTCCTGCTTGCCGCCTCGTGGCTTTTCTACCGCTCCTCACCCCGCTTGCAGGAGTGGCTACTGGAGTCGCCACTTGGCCTCTATGTGCGTAGTTACCAGAGCCGTGGCGGCATGCGCCCCTCCACTAAACTCTTTGTCATAGCACTCATGGTGAGCATGGTGACCTGCTCGGTAGTGCTGGTTATCGACTCCCGTGTGGTGGACTGGATTGTGGCGATCTTGGGAGCGATTGGTTGCTTGGTGGTCATCTTCGCCGTCCCCACCGCAAAGCAGCCATAAAATAGCTGTCGGCCGTCGCCTGACGCTAAATTCCAATTTGAGCAGCCGCCGCAAGAGGCACCCCCTATCAACGCACTACAAAAACAGAACGGAAGCCTGCTGCAGGCTTCCGTTCTGTTTTAATTGTTCACCATTTTTGTCGGTAGGAGTTCGTGGAGGTCGAGCTCTCGGCCCGTGAGCAACATCACCTGCTGCGACTCGGGGGTGCTCATATACATCGCAAAGGCGGTATTCTTCCCATTGATATAGACCCACGCCCTGTTCCCATCCTTAGCGTAGTCACTCACAAGGGTGTAGCCATCGACCAACGAGTCGAAATCCTCCTTGAGGGCCTCATCCTCCCCCACAGGGCGGCTCACAACGACCAGAAGGTCAATCTTGCGCATCATCTCGCGGCTCTCCTTGTCGCCCGCCATGGCCGCAAGCCTTATGCCCGTGCGGCCCACAGAGGCAACCTCATACCCCTCACTCTTCTCATACTTCTGCCCAAAAGCCTTGAATTGGTCGTCTTGGGCCTGCAACGATGCCACCGTCAGCAGCAACATTGCCAAAATAACTATCCTTTTCATAATCAGCGATATATTAGCAGGGGGTAAAATTGGCATCCCCCACCTTTATTCTAATCTCTGAGCTTCTTGAAGATTGTAGCGGTGCGAGCCACCGAGTAAATCTTCATGTAGTGGCGCACTACTCCGTCGTCATCCTTGCGCGAGAAGGTGTGGAACTCGCCATCGAGCTCGTTGCGCTCAAAGCCGCCGAAGCGCTCCTCATCGGTGGAGAGCACAATGCCATAGACACCCGCCTCGGGCACGGGAATGATGTAGTCGGGCACACTCCTCGAGGGGTTCCAGTTGAAGAAGTAGACCAGAGGACCGTGGTTGTAGACCATCACACCGTCGCCGTCGTACATGGCCAGCTGGTTGGCATAGCCCATGCCGAGCTGATTGTAGCGGGTTAGCAGTCGCAGCATAGCCTTATCGAACTCGCCGAGGGCGTGGTAGCGCAACTCGGTGTTATCCACCAGCGACCACTGGCGGCGTGCGTGGCTGTAGCTCCAATTATTCCCCACCCTCGGGAAGTCAATCCACTCGGGGTGGCCAAACTCGTTGCCCATGAAGTTGAGATAGCCCTGACCTCCCAACGAGGCGGTCACAAGGCGTATCATCTTGTGCAGAGCCACTCCCCTATCCACCACGGGATTGTGGCTGGAGGTGTGCATCGCGTCGTACATGGCCGTCTGCAACAGGCGGAAAGCAATCGTCTGGTCGCCCTGCATGGCTTGGTCGTGCGACTCGCAGTAGGAGATGGTCTGGGTGTTGTTGCCACGATTGTTGAGCACATTCCAGATGTCCCACACATTCCAATTCTCGTCAGGCACCTCCTTGAGCATCTTAATCCAGAAGTCGGGCACACCCATCGCCAAACGATAGTCGAAACCTATGCCACCGGCAGCCACAGGGTCTGCAATTCCGGGCATGCCACTCACATCCTCCGCAATGGTCACCGCATCCTCTCGGAGGGTGTGTACCAAGTGGTTAGCAAGCTTCAGATAGGTGATAGCATCGCGATTAACGCCCGCATCGAAATACTTTTCGCGGCAGTCAAACTCGGTGTAGCCGTGGTGGTAGTAGAGCATCGAGGTGACACCGTCGAAGCGGTAGCCGTCGATGTGGAACTCCTCCATCCAGTACTTCACATTGGAGAGCAGAAAATGTGCCACCTCGCGCTTGCCGAAGTCGAAAATCTTGGAGTCCCAATACTGCTGATAGCCCGCCTCACCCTCGAGCGAGTAGAGGTTGGGCGAACCGTCGAGCTCGTTGATACCCTCTGCAAAGTTCTTCACATAGTGGGCATGAACAAGGTCCATAATCACAGCAATATTCATGTCGTGAGCCCTCTTCACCAGCGCCTTGAGCTCCTCGGGAGTTCCGAACCTCGATGAGGGGGCAAAGAAGTTGGCAACATGGTAGCCATAGCTGCCATAGTAGGGGTGCTCGGCAATACCCATCACCTGAATGGCGTTGTAGCCCGCCTCCTTCACACGGGGAAGGGTATTCTCCATGAACTCGGTGTAGGTGCCCACACCCTCCTTCTCCTGCGCCATGCCTATGTGGCACTCATAGATGAAGAGCCCCTCGCTACGCTCGATGCGAAACCTGTCGTTCCCCCAATCGAAGGGCTCCGAGGGGTTCCAAAACTGAGCGGTGAAGTTCTTGGTGATGTCGTCCTGCACAGCGCGGGTCACCCAAGCCGGTATGCGTTCGTGGGTACCGTTGGCACCGGTCACAAGAATCTTGTAGAGCATGCCGTGGGCCAAGTGGTATTCGCGGTCCGAAAGGAAGATGCTCCACACACCCGTCTGCGAGTTTTTGAACAGCGGGAGCGAGGTGCGGTCCCAACCGTTGAAGTCGCCAAAGAGGAATACACTCTCGGCTGCGGGCAGCCACTCGCGGAACCACCAACCTTTGTTGCGTTCGTCCCTCTGGAAACCGAAATAGCGATAGCCATTAGCGAAATCGACAATCGACCCAGAGGCATCCTCGATGGTCTTCAGGGCGTCGGTGAAGAGATTATGTCGATAGTTAAGCTCGCCCTCTACGGGCTCGAGCCAACTGTCGTTTTCAATGATTGATAGGCGTTTAGACATATTTGGAAAGATTTTTGCGACAATAAAAGTACTCTTTTTTCTGTAAGGGTGCAAATTTCTCAACAAAAATAACTATTTTTGTCGCTTTAAAGGGGTGTTGTACCCCGAAATTTTTGAGAGCAAAAATAACACAACACACATTTTTAACAAACTCTAATCATTAATTTCTATGTTCAAAGGACAACCTAAAGGACTGTATGCTTTGGCCCTTGCCAACACCGGTGAGCGCTTTGGCTACTACACAATGTTGGCGATTTTCCTGCTGTTCATTCAGGCAAAATTCGGCTTCACTGCTGCACAGGCAACCCAGATCTACTCGATCTTCCTTGCCGGCGTTTACTTCATGCCCTTCTTCGGCGGTATCTTGGCCGACAAGATTGGCTATGGTAAATGTGTAACCCTCGGTATCGGCGTCATGTTCGCCGGCTACCTCTGCCTCTCCATCCCCACCGATGCCAGCGCACTTGGCAAGGTGTTGATGTTCGGTGCATTGGCCCTCGTTGCCATCGGTACCGGTCTGTTCAAAGGTAACCTTCAGGTAATGGTTGGTAACCTCTACGACGACCCCAAGTACTCGGCAAAGCGTGACTCGGCTTTCAGCCTCTTCTACATGGCTATCAACATTGGTGCGATGTTCGCTCCCTCGATGGCAAAGGCTGTGACCAACATGTCGCTCTCGAAGGCTGCCCTCAGCTACAACGCTAACATTCCCGCACTTGCACACCAGTACCTCAACGGTACCATCACCCCCGAGAAGACCGCCGAGCTCCAGTATCTCGCATCGACCATGGAGGGTGGCGCAGGCATGGACCTCGCACAGTTCAGCCAGTACTACATCGAGCAGCTCTCGTCGGCCTACAACGGTGGTTTCGCTGTTGCATGTGTATCGCTGATTCTCTCGGTTTGCATCTACTTCGGCTGCCGTAAGTGGTTCAAACACGCCGATGTTAATGCCAAACAGGCAAAGGCTGCTGCCGCTGCCAAAGGCGCAACCGTTCCCGCAGAGCCCGAGTTGACCCCCGCACAGACCAAGAGCCGTGTAACCGCTCTGTTGCTCGTATTCGCAGTGGTTATCTTCTTCTGGATGGCATTCCACCAGAACGGTGCAACCATGACCCTCTTTGCTCGTGACTACACCGCCAACACCGCTACCGGTTGGGTTCGTATCGGTTTCAACATCTGGAGCCTCGCCCTCATCGCTATCTCGATTTACACCCTCTTCAGTGTATTCCAGAGCGAGACCAAGAAGGCAAAAATAACCGCCGGTATCGCCACTTTGGCACTCTGGGCCGGTGCAGCTGCCCTCTACTTCAGCATGCCCGATGTTGTAAATGTTCAGCCTTCGGACTTCCAGCAGTTCAACCCCTTCTATGTTGTTGCACTGACTCCCGTGTCGCTTGCAATCTTCTCGGCTCTGGCCAAGAGGGGTAAAGAGCCCAGCGCTCCCAAGAAGATTGGTCTTGGTATGTTCGTTGCAGCCCTCGGTTTCGTAATCCTCACCGTTGGTTCGTTGAGCCTTCTGTCGCCCAAGGAGCTCGGTGGCACCGTTAGCCCCGACCTCGTAAGCCCCACTTGGCTGATTTCGACCTACCTCGTGCTTACCTTCGCAGAGCTCCTGCTCTCGCCCATGGGTATCTCGTTCGTATCGAAGGTTGCTCCTCCCAAGTATAAAGGTATGATGATGGGTGGTTGGTTTGCTGCTACCGCTATCGGCAACTACCTCGTATCGATTCCCGGTCTGCTCTGGAACAAACTCCCCTTGTGGGGTGTTTGGAGCGTGCTCATCGCTCTGTGCGTAATCTCGGGTATCGTGATGTTCAGCATGATGAAGAAACTCGAGAAGGCTACCGAGTAATCGCCCTTCGAAAGTTACTAATCGTAGAAACCACGGCTCATCCCATTGCGGATGGGCCGTTTTTTCGTATATTTGCACTACTGAAAGCATAAGCCCTATACCTATTTATATGATTAAGTTGACCTTCTTGGGTACGGGCACCTCACAGGGGGTGCCGATGATTGGATGCGACTGCGAGGTGTGCCGCTCGGAGGACCCGCGCGACAAACGCTTGCGCTCGTCGGTGATGGTGGAGGATGAGGCAACGAGGATTGTGATTGATGCGGGCCCCGACTTCCGCTACCAGATGCTCCGCGAGGGGGTGAAGGATATCGATGCCATACTCCTGAGCCACCAGCACACCGACCACATCATGGGGCTCGACGATGTGAGAGCTTTCAACTATTTCTGTCAGAAGAGCATCGAGGTGTGGGCCACCGAGAGTGTGGGCGAGGTTGTGCGCAAGAATTTCGACTACGCCTTTGCCGCCAACCCCTACCCCGGCGCTCCGCGCATCACCCTTAGAAGAATGGAGAGCAGCAGCTTCAGGGTGGGCACGCTGGAGATAATCCCCATTGCGGGACGACACTTCACCCTTCCGGTGACGGGTTTCAGGATTGGCCCCGTGGCCTACTTGACCGATTTCAACCACATCGAGGCCGAGGAGATTGAGAAACTGCGCGGTGTGGAGCTCTTCGTGGTGAATGCTCTGCGCCACCAGAGGCATATATCCCACTTTTCGCTCCCCGAGGCCTTGGAGGTTGCCGAGCGGGTGGGTGCCAAGAGCACCTATCTCACCCACATATCCCACCAGATGGGATTTCACGCCGAGGAGGAGCCTCTGCTCCCCGAGGGTGTACGCTTTGCCTACGACGGCTTAAAGATTGTTATTCCCTAAAAAACACCCAAGTGTTATGACCGATATATTGCTTCTTACCCCACCTTTTGTGCAGCCCAACTGCCCCTATCCCGCCACCGCCTATCTCACAGGCTACCTTCGTCGCAAGGGCTACGGCGTGGAGCAGGCCGACATCTCCATTGAGACCCTCGGGAGGGTCTTCAGCCGCTCGTTTGTGGCCGACCTCTTCGAGAACTACGACGGCGAGGGCGACGAGAACTGCAACCGCATGTGGGCACTGCGTGGCGACTACATCGCCACCATCGACTCCGTGGTGGAGTTTCTGCGTACGAAAGACTCCGCCATAGCTACCCTCATCTGCGCCCCAGAGTATCTGCCACAGGCGAGTCGTTTTGAGAATACGGCCGAGATTGAGGAGGCCTTCGGCACGCTGGGTGTGAAGGATTGCGCGGAGTACCTGGCCACGCTCTACCTTCAGGACTTGAGCGACTTCATACGCGCCACCGTGACACCCGACTTCGAGGTTGTGAAGTATGGCGAGAGCCTCTCGCTTGCTATTGCGGAGTTTTCCACCCTCGAGCAGGAGTTGCAAAAGCCGCGCAATGCCATCGAGAACCTCATGTGCGAGGTGGTAAGGGAGCATATCGAGCGTACCCAGCCCCGCTTTGTGGGACTCGCTGTCCCCTTCCCCGGCAATCTACTGGGGGCACTCCGCATCGGGCAGTACATCAAAACCAACTACCCCACCATCAAGGTGGTGATGGGCGGTGGTTACCCGACCACCGAGCTACGCACCATGAGCAGCAGGGAGATTTTTAGCTATGTGGACTATGTGGTGCTCGACGATGGCGAGCTGCCACTGGAGCGCATCCTCTCGGGTGGCCCCCTTGTACACACCTACACGCCCGAGGGTTACACCGAGGGCGAGGGGCGCATAACCCATCGCGAGAGGGGCTGTCCCGACTTCGGCGGACTCCCCCACTCGCTCTACTTCTCGCTCACGGAGGTTACCAACCCCATGCACCGCCTCTGGAGCGATGGGCGCTGGAACAAGATGATGCTGGCCCACGGCTGCTATTGGGCGAAGTGTGCCTTCTGCGACACCACTCTCGACTACATAGGTTGCTACGACACCATAACGGCTGCCGAATTGGTGGACTACATGGAGCAGGTGGCCGCCCAGACAGGGTCGCGCGGTTTCCACTTTGTGGACGAGGCGGCCCCTCCCAAGCTACTCAAAGAGCTCTCGCTGGAGTTGTTGCGCCGCGGATTACGATTTAGCTGGTGGACCAACATCCGTTTCGAAAAGAGCTACACGGGCGACCTGTGCGCACTGATGGCAAGGGCGGGATGTGTGGCCGTGAGCGGCGGACTGGAGGTGGCCAGCGACCGTCTGCTGGAGATGATAGGCAAGGGTATCACCATCGAGCAGGCCACCATAGCCATGAGAAACTTCTACCTCTCGGGCATCATGGTCCACACCTACCTGATGTATGGCCTCCCCACCGAAACCCTCCAAGAGAGCATCGATGCCGCCGAGGTGGTGCGACAAATGTTCCGCGCCGAACTCATAGGCTCCGCCTTCTGGCACCGCTATGCTATGACCGTTCACTCCCGCTCGGGACAACAGCCCGAAGAGTTTGGCGTGAGGCGCAAGGACCGCCTGCCAAACCCCTTCGCCAACAACGAGGTGCCCTTTGCGGAGAACCGAGGCTACTCGCTCGAGATGGTGGGCGACGGACTGAACCTCTCGCTGGCCAACTGGTTGGTGGGTAGCGGTCTGGAAAAGCCTGTGCACAAATGGTTTGGCTCGAAGGTGCCCGCCACAACAGTCATCCCCTCGCTCATCACCGACCACCTGATAAAACCCGACTCGTGTCGTATCTACAGCGACAAGGCCCGCATCGTGTGGGTGGGTGGCACCCCCGAGCTCTCCGACGAGGGTGTGGTAATTCACACACCCGCAACCACCAAGGAGCTCAAGTTGGGCGAGGCCGAAGCCGAATTCCTCTACTCTGTGATGACACAGGTGGCCGACCTCGGCGAGCACTACACCTTCGAGGATATACGAACACTGTGGGAGGAGCACTTCGACAAGTCGTTTGTGGAGTTCTACTCCTCCAAAAAGTGGGATATCGCAAGGAAATTGGGACTACTTCAGATATAATTGGGCTATTTTTTTACGGAAAATTGTTGTATCTTTGCCCCGCCCAACCGAGGGAGAAGAGTGGTATTCTCCCTGTAACGGAGGGTTTCGGGGTGTAGCGCAGTCCGGTTAGCGCGCCAGCTTCGGGAGTTGGAGGCCGAGAGTTCGAATCTCTTCACCCCGACAAATAATGAAAGTGCTCGCCATGCGAGTGCAAACAAAGAGAGATGCAGGCTTGTGAGCCTGCATCTCTCTTTTACACGCGTATGTCACAACGGGGCGCTCTGTGTCACTCACACATGCGAGGCAACTCCTCGGACACTACAAGCAACTCCACACGCCAAGCCGCCAGCCACTAAAAGTTGTAGCCCTCGATTGCATCTGCATAGTAGGACCAAATGGGTGCATTTTTGTATGCATCGACACTCTCTGTGGGCACATAAATTTTGCGGCCCTGACCATTATTAAGGAAGACCTCTATGCCATCAACATCGGGTGGAGTTGTGGGCCTACAATAAATACTCTGGAGATTCACACAGTCGCGGAACGCCCACTCACCGATGTCATCAACACGCCCGGGAATGGTGATTTCCCTGAGGCTCTCGCAATATGCAAATGCAAGTCTTCCGATATCTTGCACCTTATCGCCCATAGTCACACTCGAAAGACTCGTACACCAATCGAACGCAGCATCACCAATGGAGGTAAGACCATCGGGAAGGGTTATGCTCGTAAGGCTCGAGCAATAGCGGAATGCTGCATAGGAGATAACTTGATCGCTCCATTTTGGAACATTGATACTCACAAGGTTTTCGCACCCCCAGAACGCACCAATTCCAAAATAGGCCTTACCGGAAATATTGATTTTCCTCAACGCTTCGCAACCACCAAAAGCGTAATCACCAACCGCAACCTCGATGCCCGGGAAATTAACCTCCGACAGATTGATGCAATCATTAAAAGAATACATCTCAATGGCAGTTACGCTATCGGGCATAGTTACACTCGTAAGTCGAGTGCAGCCGGAGAAGGCATATTCAGCTATTTTTCTGATGGGACCGGCAAAGGTGATAACCCACTTATCACCCTCATAACTGTTGGATACAACATCCACTCCAAACGAACAGCCGTCGGGAATAGCAGGGCCACTAAAAGGATGGATTATCGCACCATCGGCCGATGTGTACCAAAGCTGGTTGTTCTTAGGTTTGGAGCCATCATTATCGCTATCGTCGGGCAGCTCGCCCTCATCGGAGCCCTCATCGCCCCAGCCACCTGACCCATGGTCATCGCCCCAGCCACCGGAACCATTGTCATTGCCCCCGTCGTCGGGGTCTTTGTTTTCCGCGCCGCCATCAGATTTATCTCCCTCTTCGGGGTTCTCTCCTCCTTCATCGGTGGTCCCGTTACCTCCATTAGGATTTTCATCCCCACCACCGGGCTGCTCGGTTTTATCACCTTTGTCGTCCAGATTCTCATCGATGGGAGGTTCACAGCCCGCAAATGCCAACATCGCAAGCAAAACGAAACAGGTAAAAACTCTTTTCATAACATATACGGTTTACTAAAACATTCTCGATTACCCCCATGGTTGCAATCACCAAATGGGGTTATCATCTCCGCACAAATACCTTGCTGTTACAAAAGTATTATTATTTTCCGAAAATTATTTGCAAAATGTTTGATTATTAAAAAAAAGTCACTACCTTTGCAGTGAAATCATTTTTACAACGATTACAATTTTGTAGAACACTACTATATTATGCAACAAGCCGCAAGAGAAAGATTGGTGAAATTTGGCATCAGGCCATCGGTGCAGCGCATAGCAATCATGAAGTATCTGCTCACTCACCGCACCCACCCCACCGTGGACGAAATCTACACAGCACTCGCCCCCGAAATACCAACGCTCTCGAAAACGACGGTCTACAACACGCTCCACCTGCTATATGAGCACGGAGCTATACTGCTAATCAGCATCGACCCAGCAAATACGCACTTCGATGGCTACACCCATCCACACGCCCACTTCCTGTGTACCAAGTGCACCAAGGTTTACGATGTGGAGATAGACGACACCGCCTTTGTGGATCGCAACAAACCCAGCATGGCTGCCGAAATCACCGATTCGGAGCTCTACTATGTCGGCGTGTGCCGCGAGTGTGGCAAACAATAAACTGAAGAGAAACAAAAACTTAATACATTAACATCAAACACTTTCCGATTACAACTATGAAAAAATTTCGCTGTACAGTATGTGGTTACATCCACGAGGGTGAGGCAGCTCCCGAGCAGTGCCCCCTTTGCAAAGTAGGTCCCGAGAAATTCGAGGAGATGGCCGAGAGCAACGATGCTCTGGTATTCTCCGATGAGCACCGCCTTGGCGTGGCACAGGGTTGCCCCGAGGAGATTTGGAAGGGCCTTCAGGACCACTTCATGGGCGAGTGCACCGAGGTAGGTATGTACCTTGCAATGTCGCGTCAGGCCGACCGCGAGGGCTATCCCGAGGTGGCCGAGGCCTTCAAGCGCTACGCTTGGGAGGAGGCAGAGCACGCAGCCAAGTTCGCCGAGCTTATCGGTGAGGTTGTGTGGGACACCAAGACCAACCTCTACAAACGCATGATGGCCGAGCACGGCGCATGCGACGGCAAGAAGCACATCGCAACCCTCGCCAAACAGCACAACCTCGACGCAATCCACGACACCGTGCACGAGATGGCCAAAGATGAGGCTCGCCACGGCAAAGGCTTCGAGGGTCTCTACAACCGCTACTTCAAGTAGGCAAAAAGAATAAATAGGTGACTCAAAGTGGGGGACTGTAACCGTTGTTACAGTCCCCCATTAATTTGCAGGCATGCGCCATTCCGGCTCCATTAAAAGCTGAACGCTGAGTGCTGAACGCTGAGTGCTGAATGCTGAGTGCTGAATGCTAACAAAAAAGGGCAAGCCCGCAGCCTACTTCGCGTAGGTGGGGAGCTTGCCCTTTGCGGGTGGTGAAAAATTCACCAGCAAAATGCGCTACCTAACTATTTGGTGGGAAACAAATCCTTAATCCCTCCCAACGAACCGAGCACCGAGCTGGCCTCGTAGGGCATATAGACAGTCTTGCTATCCTGACCGCTGGCCATCTCGCGCAGGGTCTCGATATACTTCACTGCAAGGAGGTAGGTTGCGGGGTCGGTCTTGGTGTTGGAGATAGCCTCGCTCACGCGGCGGATAGCCTCTGCCTCGGCGTTGGCCTGCAACACCTTTGCCTCGGCCTCACCCTGTGCCTTGAGGATTTGTGCCTCCTTCTCGGCTGCAGCGTAGTTAATCTGCGACTGCTTCTCGCCCTCACTCTGGAGGATTGCCGACTGCTTCTCACCCTCGGCACGCAGAATCTTCGCCCTACGCTCACGCTCGGCCTGCATCTGCTGCTCCATGGCGTCGCGCACGGTGGAGGGAGGAGTGATGTCCTGAAGCTCCACGCGGTTGACCTTCACACCCCACTTATTGGTAGCCTCGTCGAGCACATTGCGCAGTTTGGCATTGATGGTATCGCGCGATGTGAGGGTTTCGTCGAGTTCGAGCTCACCAATCACATTACGCAGGGTGGTCTGGGTCAGTTTCTCGATGGCATTGGGGAGGTTGTTAATCTCATAGACAGCCTTCACGGGGTCGACAATCTGGAAATAGAGCAGTGCATTGATGCGTGTGGTCACATTATCTTTAGTAATCACATTCTGCTCGGGGAAGTCGTAGACCTGCTCGCGAAGGTCGATGCGGGGGGTGTAGCGGAAGCTCACAACCACATTGCCGTTCCAATCCTGCGCGGAGTGGCGGGTGTAGATACGGCGAGGCTTCTCGAGGATGGGCCAGATGATGTTGATACCGGAGGTGAGGGTCTTGTTGTACTTACCAAGACGCTCCACGATGCAGGTTTCGCTCTGCTGAACGATGGTCAAACCTGCAAGCACATAGACAACCACAATGATTGCTATGGCGATGATTACTGTGAGTGTTCCCATAGTATTACACGGTTTTTAGGGGGTAATAAATGTTTGTCGGTTATTTTCGTCGAACGATGAGTACGATGCTCTCGCGGGCCACAATCTCGACCCTCTCGCCCACCGCAATCTCGGTCTGCTCGGGGCTCTCGGCCTGCCAGATGTCGCCATCGAGGGCTACACGCCCCTTACCACCCACCTCAATGGGCTCCACAACTTTTGCTGTGCGGCCAATCAGTGCGTCGGCATTGGTGGGTATCTCATCCTTGGTGGAGAGCTTGCGCAGCAGGGGACGGATGGAGAAGAAGGCCACGAGGGTGGCTATGGCAAAGATGCCCAACTGCCACTCGGTGGAGGCTCCGGCAGCGGCAGCAATGGCTCCGCCCACCGAGCCCACGGCAAAACAGATGAGTGCAAAACCTGCCGTGAAGATTTCGCCAATGACAAGGAGGATGGCTACGATAGCCCAAATGTGCCAAATTTCCATAGTTCAAAAAGTGTGTTGGTTATAGATTTCCACAAATATACGAAATTAACTCGAGAGTTTGAAACAGAAGTTACAAATTCTACCACAAATTGCCGTCGAAATCGACCTCCCTCATCTCGAAGGGGGCAAACAGCTCATCAATCACCACGGCTGCCTCGAGCCTTGTCACGCTCCTATGGGGGTCAAAATTCTCCAGCCCCAGTGCGCCCCACCACTCCTTGGCGGGCGAGGGAATGGGTGCGCCCAATCCTCGCAACACCTCGAGCAGCTTGGCCACCGACACCTCTCCCCTATCAAGCTCCAGATGGCCATGGTAGAACTCCTTGTAGTGGATCTCCTCGGCCAACAGAGGCTCATAGGCACGGAACATGGTTTGGTTTTCCCAACCGACATTACGCCCCTCGCCACGCAATATGCCTGTTGCACCGATGCGTTGAAGAGCTGCGAAGTGTTGGTGCTCCTTGGGCAGGTCTATGTAGGGCATTATGTAGCCTCCGGCGTCGAGCAGGGCAGACTGCACCCTCCTAATCGACACCTCGCGCACCGGCACACCCTCCTCGACGGCTATGGCTGCCGCAGCACCGGCTGCCTGACCGAGCTGCATCACCACAGGTTGCAGGCGGGTAGCACCATTGATGAGGTTGGACACCGACACTGACTTCTCCGTAACCAGCAGATTATCAACACCTCGGGGCACAATCACTCCAAAGGGAACACAGAACGAGGGTATGGGATAGAAGTGTAGGTCGGGAAGAGTGCGCCACTCGGGGTGGCGGAAGTGGTGGTGGTCCACAGGGTAGTCGCCCACAGCAATGCCTGTGCGATAGTAGGGCACGCGGTGCTCATAGGGGGCCGCAGCTGCATCCATGGTAAAGAGGGCCTCGCCCACAATGCGCCTCGACTCGCGGTGGTAGGGGAACAGGGGAAGGCCATCCTCCGTGGGGAACACATCGTCTGCAATGCCGAGGTGTTTCATCCCGAGCTCGGTCTGGATGAAGTATACGAACGAGAGGGTGAAATTTTTTGCCCTCTGGAATGCTTCGGCCCTCTCCTGCGGTGAGGAGTCGATGGTGTTGACATAGAAGTCGTTGCCATAGATGGGCCAATTAATCATGTAGCGGCCACCGGGCGTGCGACCATAGCTGAGCATCATCTCGGGCGACCAGAGCGTCTGCCCTGTTTCGGTCACTTCGTCGCTCAAGGCGTTTGCGCACGAATTGGCAAACAGCGACGCATCATAGCCCTCGGGCTTGTCAATGGTCATATCGGCCTCGGGACCATAATCTTTGAGGAAGGCGACATAGGTGAGGTCTTGGATGACATCGTTGGCCTCCTCGGGCGCTATACGCTCGCCGGTGGAGTGCCTTGAATCCATACCCACACGGTACTCCACACCACACTCCTTGGCCACATCGCCCAGCTCGGTACCATCAATAAGCACCTCACACACAAGGCTTCTGCGGCGACCGTCGCCATCGAGGTAGGTCACCCTCCACCCGCTCTTTTCCTTGCGAATACTCTTCACCTTCGCGCCCCGCTTCACGGTGAGCAGGTCGCAGGAGGAACAGATGTTGCCAAAGATTTGCTCGCCAATGTGTGGGTCGAAGTTGATGTTGCTCACCCACCCTGTTCGCAGCGCAGGATAGCCTCCATAGCGAGCAGCAAGGGAGTCGGTGAACTCCCCGAAAATGCCGCCACGCATCTTGTAGTTACCATCTATGCAGCTCACACCGGCCGAGGTGAGCATTCCTCCGAGCCACACCCCCTCCTCGAGGATGGTGGCCGGCACACCCATCCTTGCCGACTGCACACCTGCACTCACACCCGAGGCTCCTCCGCCAACAATCACAACAGGGCATTGCTCGGTGGGCACACACGACAGCACAACCATCGCCATCAGCCCCAAAAATAATCCGTATCGTTTCATTTGCTACAGCATTAATTTATTGTATCAAAGGTAGCAAAAAAGAGGTAGAACACAAAATTATTTGGCGCTTTCAATCCTCAAACCTCAAGACTATTTTCCAATCCTGCTCTTTTCGTCGGCGGCACCACTCTCCACACTGCGTGCGCGGAACATCTTGCCACTCTGGAAGTTGTACCTCACGCCAATATTCACACTCCTCACCCATAAACTCGGCGAGTAGAGGGTCTTGGTGAAGCCCGCCCCCTCCGAGAGCACCTTCTGGTGTGAGGTGTTGAGCAGGTTGTTGAGCGCCACCGAGAGGGTAAGCTTGTTGTCGAAGCATACCTTCTTGACCGAGAGGCTCACATTGCCGCTTGCGAGCTGCTTGAGGTTACCGACCTTTGCGTCGCTCATGTAGCTGCCCGTGACATCTACAAACCAATTTTTGGGCAGCGTAAAGGTGTTGACCGCATAGGCCTGAAGGGTGAAACTGCGGTCGAGCTCGTCGGACTCCTTGATGCGCTGGTCGAGCATCACACCGAGCAGATTGCCATTGAGCGACCACCAAGGGGTGAGCTGTGTGGGCACGGAGAGCTGGATGTAGTATTGGTAGAGGTTATTGAGATTTTCGTAGATATACTTTAGGGTTCGGCCCGAAGGGTCTGCATCATCGACCATAGCCATCTGCGAGATGATACCATCCTGAAGGAAGGCTCCCAGAGTGAGCGTGTAGCGATAGAAGAAGACTCCCGAGAGGGTGAGTTCGTTGCCATAGACAGGGGTCAAATTGGGGTTGCCCACCTGATAGGAGTACTCGGAGAGTTGGCTGCGCACGGGGTTCATATTCCAGAAGGATGGGCGACGGATGCTCCTCTTGTAGGAACCCGCGAGGATAACCGTCTGATTGACATTCAGAGGCATCGAGATATTCAGATGGGGGAAGAGGCTCCCATACTTTTGGTTGAGCACGGGGAGCGAAGTCATCTCGCCACGCAGACCTGCCGAGAGCGAAAGGCCCGAGGGGAGTCGAGTGGAGTAGATAGCATAGAGGGCTGCGATGTGCTCCCGATAGTCGGTGGAGGTGTTGTAGTCGCCGAGCGACACCCACTCATCGCCGCGCTTGTAGTCGTAGTCGGTGGAGCTAAAGTTGTCCGTGAGGGTATATTTTGCACCGTAGGAGAGGGTTGTAGCATCGCTGAGTCGTTTCTCCACAGCCGCCGTGAGGGTGTAGTAGGAGTAGTCGGCCACGGAGCTATTGCGGTAGAGCGAGTCCACGGGGGCACCCACCACCCCACCTCGGGTGACAACAGCACGGTCGGTGTTGTTGTTCACAGCGCGGGTAGTATTATTAGCAAAGTCGGCAATGAGTTTAAAGGTGGAACCGCGCTCGTCGAGCGTGAGGATGTAGTTGGCCGTAACGGAGTGGTTGGTGGCACTTCTCAGCTGCTCATAGCGGCTCTCGTGGTGCTCGGCGAGGTTGCCGAGGGTATAGTCGAGGGTACTGCGTGTGATGTCGGGCTTCTTGGGATTGTGCCACATGTTGTACTCCACGCCGAGGCTGCTGCGCTCCGAGAGGTCCCAGATGGCACCCACCATGCCACCACCGGCCCTCTTGGCGCTATCCATGGAGGAGGTGGAGCTGAGCTCGGCACCATTGTCGTAGCGCGTGCTCTCCCTTGTGAGCATATCGTCGGTATACTTCACATTGTAGTCGGAGAGATTGATGCTGCCATAGAGGTTCAGGGGGCCGCTCTTGTGGTTGACATTTACGCTTGGCGAGAGGTTGTAGGCAGGGCTGAGGGTGGAGCCGAGCCATGCAAGCGACACGCTACCACTCGTTCCTCCGTCGCGCTGACGACGCAGGGTAATTTTGATGAGACCCGCAGCACTATCGGCGTCGTAGTCGGCACCACTCTGGGGGATAATCTCAATCCTCTGGAGGTTCTCGGCGGGGAGCGAACGGAGGTAGGCCATAAGTTGGTCGCTGGTCATGCGCACCTCGCGCTCGTTGATGAGCACCTTCACACCGCTCTTGCCGTTGATGGAGATGGAGCCGTTGTCGTCGGCCCACACACCGGGGGCGAGCTTGAGCAGTTCGTAGCTGTCGCGCCCCTTGGCAAGGGTGCTGTTCGAGAGGTTGGTCATCACATAGCGGTCGGCCTCGCGACGCACGCTGGGGGAGGTGACGGTGATGGCCTTGATAGCCTCGGGAGCCTCCGTAAGGGTGAGGTCACCGAGGTTGGTGGGACCGGCAATTGTGAAGGTGTGGGTAAGATTTTCGTAGCCTATGCAGCTGATTTCGAGCTGATAGTCGCCATCTGGAGAGGTGAAGGAGAAGCGACCCTCGTCATCGCTCACACCACCCTGATGGTTGGGTTTACCGGGGGTGAACTGCTCGCCGGCGGGGGTGAGCAGCAGCGAAGCGTAGTCAACAGCACTCCCATCGGTGGCTACCAGACGCCCCGAGAGGGTGTAGGTTGGTTTTTGGGCCACAAGTGCCGACAGAGTCATAGAGAGGGTGGTCAGCAGGGTAAGGAAAAATCTTTTCATAATCATTGTGTTTGGTTTGGTTAGTTTAGTTTATCAACTCCCCTTTGCGGGGGGGGGGGCAAATTTCTAAACGAAATTTGGGCATGTAAATATATATATATATCGAATTTGGCAAGAAAAATCGAAGAAAAGTGCCCCGCGGGGCACTTTTCTTACTGTTCGGGAGTTGCGCGGTCGAGTGAGCAACCCAGAGTGGAGCCAAAGATATTGTCGCGGCTCACATAGCGGTCGTAGAGCCACAGGAGGGCAATAATCACTGCCAAGGCCGCAGCACCCGCAAGGCCCGTCATTCCTGTGAGAAGCGCGTTGCCCGTGGGAATCATAATCACACCGACGCCCGCAATGGCATTGATGACGCCATGGATGAAGACCGCAGGCCACACCGTGCCGCTCTTGCAGACAAAGTAGAGCTCCACAACGCCCGCCAACACGCAAAAGAGCACCATCATAGCCACACCCAAGGGGCGGTTGGGATAGCCGTTGTGGCCCATGAGAATGAGGGGGAAGTGCCACAAACCCCACACAACGCCAATCAGAAGCGCCGAGGAAACAAACCTCCTACCACGCAGAGCATCAACCATATAACCTCTCCAGCCATACTCCTCGCCAAAGGCGAAGAGGGCATTGATTGTGACGCCTGCAAAAAGACCCGAGATGAGGGTAACGGTCAGCATAAAGCCATTAGTAAGTTTATCAAACTCGGCCATAGACTCCGCAGGAAGGTTGTCCGCACCGTTTGCCGCCATCATCGCCAGCATACCCTCCTTCATACCCACCACCTCGGCAAAGAGTGAGGAGATGGCAATCGAAAGTGCCACCACAACGGGAACCAACGCAATGGCCGCCAACCAGCTCCAGCGGGGACGAAACTTCAACATAGTGTCGTTGCCAAAACCCACCTTCACGCGCAGTGCGTGGGGGCGGCGGACCGAAGCCCTACCCTCCAGAGCCCTAAGCAGCAGGGCCACGATGGCGGGCAGAAACATGTAGAACATTGCAAATGTGCGATACTTAGCAACAGCCTCCACTCCTCCCTCCAAGCCGGTGAAGCCCGTGGTGAGGTGGAACACAAGTGCTGCAATCCAACTGATGCCACACACTGCGGCAGAGAAAATAAGCGCCTTCTTCATACTGTTTTTCTTTTGTTTAAGTACTCTATTTCAAGTCGGGGGATTTGGGAGTCTTGGGTTTGCGGCCACTCTTGCGAAGCGCCTCGGCGATTATCCACTGCAACTGGCCGTTGATGCTACGAAACTCGTCGGCTGCCCACTTCTCGAGAGCATCCATCGTCGCCGCATCCACTCGGAGCACAAAGCTCTTTGTAGTGTTATCCTTCGCCATAAAACTTTGGGGTTAAATTGATTCTTTATAATTAAAATAGGTAGTCAGGCAGGGGACTAATTATAGAGGCTGCCGGTGTTCACCACGGGCTGGGCACTCTCATCGGCACACAGCACCACCAAGAGATTGCTGACCATCGCAGCCTTGCGCTCCTCGTCGAGCTCCACAACACCATCGGCCTTGAGCTTGTCGAGAGCCATGTGAACCATCGAAACGGCACCCTCCACAATCTTCTCCCTTGCGCTGATAATAGCGTCGGCCTGCTGGCGGCGCAACATCACGGCAGCAATCTCGGGAGCATAGGCAAGGTAGTTGATGCGTGCCTCCACAGCCTCGATACCCGCAATCTCCAACCTCTCGTTGAGGGTCTTGCGCAAAAACTCGTTAATCTCGTCGGCACCACTGCGCAGGGTGAGCTCATTCTGGTCGCCCGCAGCATTGTTGTCGTAGGCATACATGCCTGCCACCTGACGCAGAGCAGCGTCGGACTGAACCCTCACGAAGCTCTCGAAGGCCATCATACGACCAGCCAGAGCACCTACACCCTCAATCTCACCCTTCTTGTCGATTTTCACACTCGAAGTCATGGTCTGCGAATCAATCTCGAAGAGAGCCTTATAGGTGTCCTTCACCTTCCATACAACCACCAGACCAATCATAATGGGGTTACCGGTCTTATCGTTCACCTTAATGGCGTCGGCATTGAGGTTGCGAGCACGGAACGACACAGCCTTAGCATTGTAGAAGGGGTTGGTCCACCAGAAACCTTCGTCGGTGAAGGTGCCTTTATACTTGCCAAAAAAGACCATCGCGCGAGCCTGATTGGGCTCCAAGGTGCGGAAGCCGGGGGAGAGAATGCAAGCGAGAGTCATACCCACAATACCAATCACAGGAACCTCATCACCTACCAAGGTGGCAAAATCCCAAATCGACACGCCGATAAGGGCAAAAATCACAAGAAGGCCCAAGAAACCACTCATCCTAAAGCCATTGAATTTGTACTCTTTCTTTTCCATAGTTGTTTTTGTGTTAGGGGTTAAACTTGTTTGGTTAGCTCAAAATGATATTAATTTGATATCACAAAGGTACGCCAAAATTTGGAATCTCCAAGAGTTTTCAGAAATTTTTTTACTATTTTTGTTCTACCAATGACTAATGACCGCAATAGTTCCATCCGCTGGGCCCTTGTGACGGGTGCCACACGCGGCATAGGCCTCGCCCTCGCAAGGGGTTTGGCCCACAGGGGTTATGGCCTTATTCTTGTAGCACGCAGCGAGGAGGGGTTGCAGCAAGCCGCCCACCAGCTCCGCAAGGAGGGAGCCGTGGCCGTGGAGTACACACCCATCGACCTTGCGGCGAGTGGCGCAGCCGAGAGGCTCCATCGGCTCTATGGGGAGTGGCTCGTGGATGTTGTGGTGAACAATGCCGGCACCTTTGTCTACCGCGACCTTGTGGAGTGCAATGGCGGGCGCGTGGCCCACATTGTGGGGCTCCACATTGTGGCTACCACCGAGTTGTGCCGACTCTTCGGAGCCTCCATGGCGCGGCGTGGCAAGGGTTTTATATTAAATATGTCCTCCTACGCGGCGTGGGTGTCAATGGGGGGATTGGGGCTCTATGGCGCAACAAAGAGCTATGTGGAGCGGATGAGCTACTCTCTGCGCGACGAACTGAGGGAGAGTGGGGTGAGTGTCACCGTAGCACTGCCTGCGGGTGTAGCCACCGACCTCTATGGTCTCCCCGATGTGTGGCAACGACGCGGGGTGAGGCTCGGGGTACTCATGACCCCCGAGAGGGTTGCCGAGAGGTGCTTGGAGGGGATGTTCCGAGGGCGCCGAAGGGTTGTGCCGGGGCTAATGAATAGGGTGATGCGCCCCATTGCAAGCCACCTACCCACATGGGTACGACGAGTACTCCGCAATAAAACTGTTGGATTTCAAAAATAAATCGCTATATTTGCAGCGTCAATTCGGGGCGTAGCGCAGTCCGGTTAGCGCACCTGCTTTGGGAGCAGGGGGTCGAGTGTTCGAATCACTTCACCCCGACGAGATGAAAATCAAGGGAACCATCCGCACTTGTGCGGGTGGTTTTTTATTCCTATTTGGGTTGTGAGAACTTACAAGGCCGGCGTTCCATTGATTTTTATCTTCCGTCATTACATATAAAATTATGTAGTCCGCGGACAATTTCACGGAAAATTCGTATATTGTGGGCACTTTGTTTGAACAAATACGACATTACAGCTGACATACCAATAAATAAACTATCTAATCCTATTAATTTCACCTATTTATTTATGAAAAACATCTTCAAATTCGCAGCGCTTCTTTTGGCGTCTGCAGCAATGTTGATGGTGGGTTGTGAGCCCGAGCCCATTCCTGAACCCGAGAAAGACCCCTTTGAGGGTGCTTCGCTGTCGGTACGACTCGTAGGCGCCGACATCACCACCGCCACCGTATCGGTGAGCGCCGAGGTGCTTCAGGTGGCTGCCTACACCATCGCTCCCGCTGAGGGTGCTACC
>JAGBZI010000096.1 GCA_017628305.1 Tidjanibacter sp. | reverse complement strand
GCTTGAGCCTGAGCCCGAGCCCGAGCCAGAAAATCCCCCTGTGGTGGGTAGTGTGCCCATTGACCTGTTGGTCGGATATGGCGAGCAGTCAACCGGTGGCAAGGGTGGCAAGGTGTACCACTTCAATAGTGGCACCGCTTTCCGTGATTGGCTGAAGCTGAGGGAGAAAAACAAGAGTACCGAGCCTGCCGTAGTGTGGTTGAGTGGCACCTTTACCGCCGCCGACGGACGCGATACGGGAAGCCCTTGGTTTGATATCAAGCGAACCTCTAACATCACAATTCTTGGCACCAACTCGTTCCGCATGAATAATGTTGGATTCTTCCTAAATGAGGCCTCCAACATCATTATTCGCAATGTGTATATAGTTCAGCCTAAGGCAGATAATGGTGCTGATGGCATCTCGATGCAGGAGAGCCACAATGTGTGGGTGGACCACTGCACCTTTGAAAGCGTTAATCAGACCAAAGATTATGAGGATGGCTCGTGTGATGTGACACACCAGACCTATGGTGTCACCATCTCGTGGTGTCACTACATCAAGACACAAAAGAGTACCCTCGTGGGGCACTCCAATAGCGCCTCTGCCGACGAACAGATAACCATCACTATGCACCACAATTGGTTCGATGGCTCCTCCTCGCGCCATCCGAGGGTGAGGTTTGGTCGTGCTCATGTCTACAACAACTTCTACGACAATGTCACCACCTACGGAGTGGGTAGTGCTTATGGGGCTATGGTCCTTGTGGAGAATAATGCCTTCGATGGTGTGAGGCTCCCGACAGATATCTGCACATTCCCCGCCAAGAAGAGTGGTAGCAGCTGGGTGTCAAACCTTACGGGTAGCGTTGCAGGCTATCTCTATGCTCGCGACAACCACTACACCAATATCCCTGCCGACGCCTCCGACCCATATCCTTTTACCAATGTGGAGTATAAGAAATATGGTGGTGAGCGATTGGCTACCCCGCTCACTTACAACGATTTCAAACCATCCTATAACTATGTTGTCGACGACCAAACCGAGGTGGCAGATATTGTGAAGAGTGGTGCCGGTGTGGGCCGTCTTGCGGGCTATGCTAATGCTCCCATCGAGGCTGATAATGGTGGAATGGGCGGCGGAAGTGAAGGCGGCGATTCGGGTAGTAGCGACGGCGGTGATGACAACGATAATGAGGGAACTACACCTTCGGAGCCTTCGGGTAGCGAGTTGGGTGGTGGCTGGAGCCTGTCGGCTGTGAATGGCTCGGATGTGAGCTGCTCGGTGAGCGTCGATGGTGCGCTAACACTCTCGGCCACAGGTAAATTCGAGAGTAGTGCCCAGAAGTTTGGTTTCGTATGGCGCAAACACTCGGGCGACTTCACCCTTACAGTTGAACTCGACAGCGCCACCTTTGAGAGAGGGGGCAACCAGAGCGGAGCGGGACTGATGATTTGTGGTGACCCCACGGCAGATGCGACTAATATGCTCTATGCAACCTCCACGGTTATCGATACCGACTACTACAGCCACTACCGGCTGATTTTGGGATAGAAGGCCTCCAAGAAGTCGATGGCTACCCGTGGCTCAGGCGATAGGGTAGTGCTGCGTCTTAGCCGTAGTGGCAATGATTTTACGGCATCCTACTCGGTTGATGGTGGGGCCACTTTCGTGGATGGCAAGAGCGATAGCTTCGTAGCCCTTCCCGAGGAGGTTTATGTGGGCCTTGTGGTTGCGAGTGGCGACAATAGCAAGCATGCAACGGCCACATTCCGTAGTTTTGAGGTGAACGACACCCCCTACGGATTTGTGCAGAACTGAAACGGAAAACTCAATATGCGGAGCGGGCGATGAAATCACTTCATCGCCCGCTCCTTCTGTTATGTAAAAAATGAGAGTGTGTTTGTGTGTCGTGTTGGCTTACTGCTTGTCAATCCAAGTCTGGGTGCGGCCCAGCAGACCTCGTTTGTCGAGCGAGCCACGCAGGTCGAGTTGCTTTTTGTCTGCGTTGTACTTGATGGTGCAGTAGTAGAGTTTGTCGGCCTCGGGGTCGTAGATTTTGCCACCTTTGAGCTCGCCATTCTCATACTTCATACCCCTCACAATCATTGTGCCCACTTTGCTTTTGTCGGGGCCGAAGGTGCCAACGAGTTTGCCATAGTAGAGGCCGTCGGCGTCTTTGTAAATCTCCACCAATCCTGCGGGTTTGCCGCTCTTATCGTCGATGGTGGTCCACTTGCCCTCAAATTGGCTCTGAGCCGAGAGGGTGATGATGCCCGCGAAAAGCAGGGCGAGGGTAATAAAAAACTTTTTCATATATAAACCTTTTAACAATTGGCTTGATTTTGACGATGCAAAGATAGCCACAATAATCTTGGTCGCCATACCAAGAGTAAATGTTCGTAATATGCCTATCACCTGATTGGCGTCGGCTAACTACCAGATAATTGGCGAATTGTGGTGGCTACATATACGATGTTCAACCCTTCTTTAGCTCGCCACGAAGCTGGCTTACCGGCACATATTTGTGTGCCTGCGGAAGATTGTAAACACTCGCGCGGAGCATCTCCGAGAGGTTGCCGGCAGCCTCGTAACACCTCAATTCCTCCACCCCAATGACCTCACCAACCACCAACAGATGTGTGCCATGCCCCTTGTTGAGCACCTCGTGGGGGAGGCGTAGCAGCCTGATGCGCCAATCCACAAGCCCCAATAGGTAGTAGAGGAGCGAATTGCGCCCCTCGAAGCGGATGGGGACTACGGGCACCCCCGATTTGCCAATGAATTTTACTATCCCTTCCTGCCATTGGCGGTCGGCAATGTGCCATGAGATGGGGTGGAGGTCCGACACCGCGCCCGAGGGGAAGAGTCCCAAAGGGTGGCCCTCCTTGAGGTGGGCGAGGGCGCTGCGGATGCCTCGCAGGGTGATGGCATCGGCACTCTGCTTGACACTCTCGGTTGTTGTGACCGTTATGAAATTGCCTTTGAGTGGCTCCACGCGTCCGAGAATTTTGTTGGCCATAATCTTTAGGTCGGGACGCAGGTGGCCCACAAGGTCGAGCAGTATTATCCCATCGAGTGCTCCGTATGGGTGGTTGCTGATGGTTATGAAGGGCCCCTCGGGGAGCTGATGGAGCCGCTCGGGGTTTCCCACAAGGTAGTCGCAGCCGATGAGGTTGAGAGCCTCGCGTGCCACCGATGGCCCCTCGAGTGTGGCAATGTGGTCATAGAGCCGATTGAGTTTGTCAACCTCTAAAATACGCATCACACCACGGGCAATCACTTGTCCAAATCCGCCGCGGAATAGCGGAGATATGTCTGCAAGCTCTTTGGAGTCAATAAGTTGGCGAGAGGGGGGCGGTGTGCGCTTGCGAAACACAAGCGAGTCGGAAAGAAAGAAGTTGAGCATTCCCGAAATGCACAGGGCCACGAGGTTGCAGAGTACTACATTCCAACCAAACAACCGTTCGAAGAGTAAAAGGAATATCATCTTGACACCGAAGCCTGCAAGCGACGAGATGTTGAAGGCTACGAAGTGGTGCCAAAACGAGCGGTGGGTGCGAGAGTCAATCCTGCTGCTCCAAATCCAATAGTAGGAGAGCAGAAAATTGCTCACCACTGCCGCCTCGAAGGAGATGATGGGAGAGAGTATGTAGGTGGCCAGATAACCCCCACTAAATATATAGTGGGCAAGCAACCACAGCACTGCGGTGTCGACCACAGTGCCTGCAGCTCTGCTTATTATGAATTTAAAGTATCTGGCAATCATTGTATTGTTGGGCGCGAGGTGGTTGAAGTGGGGTTTATGCCCTTTGTCGCCGCTGTTCCGAGTGTTGTCGTTCGGTCGCCATGTTACTCCCCGCGGTGTTGAATTTGTGCAGAGGGTCGAGAGTGGAAAGGTGGCGGCGGTCACGCATCCACTGTGCACCCCACAAAACTACAATCAAGGCTGTTATGCACAGCCCGACAAGGTCGAACAGTGACAACTCTGTGCTCCCTATGGTGTAGCTCAGGCGGCTCCATGGTGTGTAGATGAAGAGTGTGTTGGCAATGATGATGAGTAGTCGGAACTCGGTGGGTCCCAACTTGCCATAGGTGAGCCTCATTGGATTGCCAACTATTTGACACACATAAGTGTAGGTGGATATTGCGAGGTAGGCCGCCAGCACACCGAGCGCCACATCGAGCCTCAGAAGGGGCGACAAACCGGCTCCTACACACATCAGTGCTATGGTGAGTGCGTCCACCGAGTGGTCGATGAAGAAACCATACTTGGGCCTCTGGGTATTCCTCACTCGCGCAAGGGTGCCGTCGAGCGAGTCGCCATACCAATTTATTACAAGGCCCGCCGATGAGAGCCACAAGTAGTTGATGTTTAGCCCCGTGAGCGCAAAGCCTATGCCGCACACGAGTGCGCCCACGACACCTATATAGGTGAGTAGGTCGGAGGTTACCCATCTCGGCTGGCGCTTGGCCAACCATACGAGTACCCTTTTTTCGGCTGCATTGAGGAGGGAGGTTTGTATCCGAGCCGCACTCTCTGTTGTTGTCTTGTTGTGGTTGTGGGGGTGTTTGGGGCTGTTATAGTTGCGCTGCTTGTGAATTTTGTGGTCCATAGTTGTCTGTTTGTTTGACTATTTCCCACTTGCAACTCAAATTCTGTGCCGAATTGCGCCGCAGTGCACACAAACAAACAAGGCGCCCGAAAAGAGCGCCTTGGTGTCAGTTGGTTATTGCTTAGCTTGGTTACTCGGCCATCATTGCATCGGCCAGAGCCTCCAGAGCCTCCTGATTCTCGGGATTCATTCGCGAGTGAATACTCACCATGGGCGAAACGATATCGATGGACTTCATCTGCTCCAGCATGCCCCTCATGATGCGACCCGAACAAGGCGACCATGAGCCATTTTCGATGATTCCTACTCGGCGTTTCTGGTAGTTCTTGAGCAGCAAGTGGTGCAAAAAGTTGTGCATAGGGGGAAATACATCACCATCGTAGGAAGCTGCAGCCACCACCATGCGGTCGTACTTGAAGGCATCCTCAATTGCCTCTGCCATGTCGTCGCGGCATAGGTCGGTGACACTAACCCTCTCCACACCCCTTGCGCGCAACATCTCGGCGAGTTTGTGTGCTACAGCGGCAGTACCTCCGTGGATAGATGCGTGGGCGATGAGCACACCCTTTGCCTCGGGCTCATACTTGCTCCAAGTGTCGTAGAGGCCGATGTAGTAGCCCAAGTTGTCGCTCAGCACGGGGCCATGCAGGGGGCAGATGTGGGCAATATCGAGGGTGGCTGCCTTCTTGAGCAGTGCCTGCACGGGTTGGCCATACTTGCCACAGATGTTGAAATAGTAGCGGCGCGCCTCACATGCCCACTCCTCCTCGTGGCATAATGCACCGAACTTGCCGAAACCGTCGGCCGAAAAGAGCACCTTCTCGCTCTGCTCGTAGGTGACTATCACCTCGGGCCAGTGAACCATGGGGGCTGTGAAGAACTGAAGTGTGTGGCTGCCGAGCGAGAGGGTGTCGCCCTCCTTGACGGCAATTGTGCGCTCCGAAAAATCGGTGTCGTGGAAGAATTGTGGCAGCATGACAATGGCTCGTGCCGAGGTCACAATCTTCATCTGGGGATAGCGGGCGGCTATGGATGCAACGCTGCCTGCGTGGTCGGGCTCCATGTGCTGCACGATGAGGTAGTCGGGAGTTCTACCCTGCAAGGCTGCCTCCAGATTGGTGGCCCACTCGTCATATTTGCGGCTATCCACACTGTCCATAATGGCAATCTTCTCGTCCATTATGAGGTATGAGTTGTACGACACACCATTGGGGACAATATACTGACTCTCGAAGAGGTCGATATCGGTGTCGTCTACACCGATGTACCTGATAGTCTCAGAAAAGTTTTGTTTCATGGTTATATTGCTTTTCTATTTATCGTATTTTTATTAAATATTTGATAGATAGTTATTTACCGATGCAGAACTCCGAGAAAATGCGGGCTAAAATCTCGGAATTTGTTACTTGACCCGTAATCTCGCCAACGGCATCGAGCACGCCGTGGATATCCTGCGCCACAAGGTCGGTGGAAATGCCCATCTGCAAAGACTCCTCGGCCCTGACGAGCGACTCCAAAGCGCGTCGCAAAGCCTCGTAGTGGCGGCTGTTGGAAACTACCGTTTCGCCACGCATCACATCGCCTGTGTCCACGCAACTCCTCAACGCATTGAGTAGTTTGTCGACTCCCTCGCCCTCCTTGGCCGAGAGTGCCAGCCATCCATCGGGTATGGTGCAGTGGCGGCGGAGGTCAATTTTGTTAATAACTCTTATAATGTGCTGCCCCTCTGCGATGGTTACCACATCTTCGCCCACGGAGTCGAACATCTCGACCACAATGTTAGCCTTTGTCACCGCCTTGCGCGTGCGCTCAATACCCATGCTCTCCAACCTGTCGCCAGTGTCGTGAAGACCGGCGGTGTCAATAAAGCGGAAGGTGACTCCATCCATCACCACGCTCTCCTCGATGGTGTCCCTCGTAGTGCCGGCAATGTCGCTCACCATGGCTCGCTCCTCGCCCACAATCCTGTTCAGAAGGGTACTCTTACCCACATTGGGCTCACCAACTATGGCTACTGCTACGCCTTTTTTGATGGCGTTTCCCGTTGAGAACGAGGTTATTAGGCGTTTTATTTCGTTCTCCACTTTGTGGAGTAGGAGGGTGAGCTCCCCGCGGTCGGCAAACTCCACATCCTCCTCGCCAAAGTCCAACTCCAGCTCCAGAAGCGACGCCAAGCGTACCAACTCGCCACGCAGCTCCCCGAGTGAGGCCGAATAGCCGCCTCGCATCTGTGTGTCGGCCAGAGTGAGCGATGCACGGCTGTCGGCAGCGATAATGTCGGCAACAGCCTCGGCTTGCGAGAGGTCAATCTTCCCTGCTAGAAATGCGCGTTTGGTAAACTCGCCCGGAGTGGCCATGCGCGCCCCTTTTTCGATGGCAATCCTCACAATTTCGCCCACAATGTAGGCCGAGCCGTGGCATGCTATCTCGACCATGTCGCCACCCGTGTAGCTGTGGGGGGCGCGGTAGAGCGAAAGCATGACATCGTCGATGCGTCGTCCCTCCTCATGGACTATGCCGTGACACATGGTGTAGCCGGCCATTTCGCCGAGACTTCCCCTTTTGCTGCTGAACAGGCGGTCGGCAATGGCGATAGCCTCAGGTCCCTCGATTCTAACGATCGCAATGGCTCCTCCTGTGGAGGTGGCGGGGGCTACTATGGTGTCGGCGGATGTCATATTGTGCGTAGTTGTAACTATCGAATTATGAGTTTGTTAATTGTCACTATTTCAAGAATATTTCCAGCTTTTGGCCGACCCTGATTTTCGATGCGTCCTTAATGTTGTTCCACTTGCAAATCTGCTTGACGGTAACGCCATATTTGCGAGCAATAATCGAGAGGTTTTCGCCTGATTTCACTTTGTGAATTTTGCTATCGATGACAAATGTGGGCATCTCTCCATTCTTGCGTGGGCTCATATACTCGGCCAGATAGATGGTGTCCTTACCCATAATCTCCGCCTCGTGGTCGAGGAATTTGCCGAGCTCCGACATGGGGAGTACCATGTCGTACTCGCGTCCCCTCACGGCGGGCACAATTTCCTGCTTGAACTGTGGATTGAGTGCTTTGAGCACCTCTTTGGGGGTGCCTATGGTGGAGCTAATCTGGTCGAAGTGCATGATACGCCTGATGTGTACCGTGTC
Organism: Tidjanibacter sp.; assembly: GCA_017628305.1. Classification (GTDB taxonomy): domain Bacteria; phylum Bacteroidota; class Bacteroidia; order Bacteroidales; family Rikenellaceae; genus Tidjanibacter. Next base: position 14,772 of record JAGBZI010000096.1, on the reverse strand, counting down.
GGTTTCGAGGGGTACGGGTGCCTCGCAGGGGGCGATATTGTGCTGATTGTGATAGTGGTAGGCATAGGTGGCTGCAATGAATGCGGGTAGGTAGCCGCGGGTCTCCTTCGGCAGATAGGGGTAGATATCCCAGAAACCACCCTTACCATCGGTCTTGCGCAGAGCCTTATTTACATTGCCGGGACCGCAGTTGTAGGCAGCGAGTGCGAGGTTCCAGTCGCCATACATATTATATAGGTGTCGGAGGTAGCGGCAGGCAGCCTTGGTGGAGAGCACGGGGTCGAAGCGTTGGTCGATGAAACTGCTTACCTCCAGTCCGTAGCCCTTGCCGGTGCCATACATAAACTGCCACAAGCCCGAGGCACCTTTGGGCGAGCGGGCGGTGGGTACCAGCGACGACTCAATGACTGGCAACATCCTGAGTTCCAAGGGAAGCCCCTGCGCATCGAGCTCGGCCTCAAAGATGGGGAAATAGTAGCTCGAACGGCCCAATATGCGGCTCATGAGTGCTTTGTTGCGGGTGGTGTAGGAGATTATATATTTGCGCACAACCTCATTGTAGGAGATGGGGATGGCCGACCCGATGGCCTCCAAGCGGGCAACATACACCGAGTCGGGGACCTCGCTTGCGGGGAGGTTTACGGTGTCAATCGTCACCAATGGGTTGAAGAGCTTCTCGGTGGTCAGCTCAGTATGGCGACGGCTCCAAGCAAACAGCATGGAGTCGAGTGCCGGGATGTCGAGTTGCTCGTCGATGGAGGGTTCTTGTGAGCCCTCGTTCTCTGTGGGAGTGAGTATCTCGTCGGCGCCGGTGGGCTCTTGCGCATGGGCGTTGAGTCCCCACATTAAGAGTGTGGCAGAAAGAACTATTGCTTTGATTCTCATTTTATTAGAAATTAACAGTCATTCCCATGCCGTAGTTGTAGGTTATACCATCGGCTCCTACGGTAGGGATGATTTGGGGCTCGATTTTCATCGAGAGGTTGTTGCTGATATCGTAGGCTTGCATGTGGGCGTCGATGTGTGCATCGGCCACCTGCACCAAGTAGACCGCAACGGTGCCAATGATAGCCAAGTCACGATTTCGGCGATAGGAGTTCTTGATTGAGCGCAGCGACTCCTCGGAGGTGTTGGGAAACTCACCAATGGTGGTGTCGTCGCCGTCGGTTGCAAGGTCGTAGGCGAGTTTAAATCGGGAGTAACCCCTCTGGTTCCAGTCGATAACATAGACCATCGAGGCCATGCCGACAACCACAATGGGTACTTTCCAATAGCTGCCATTGTAGACCTGTCCGGCGCCGGGGCACACGAGCGAGAGGGTGGTTGCCCTCTGGATGTCGGAGATGTCGGGCGAGGGGAAATTGACGATGCCGTCCACCAGAAATCCCATGAATGAGGCAGCCGCCGCCCCCATGAAGAGTGTTCGGTAGCTCTTGTGCTTCAGCATCTTGGTCTGCACAGGGGTGCGCTCCTCCTGCGAAGCTCCCGAGGCAGCCATCTTGTCAAACTCTGCTTTGTAGCCCTGATAAATCTTGTTCTGATGGAAGGCACCCCATGCAGGGAGTCCCACCATTGCATACTCCAGCGGTATTTTCCAATATTTCTCCTCGTAGAGTTGTGCAAAGCCGGGGAGTACGACGCTTGCGGCAGTTGTGAGGCCAAACGACAATGAGTCCCTAAAGAGCCAGTTGTATCGCTGCTTGGGCAGCGTGTCGGCAGCAAGCGAGTCTACGGCGGGCAGCGTGTCGGCCACGGCGGGCATTATCTCCACACGGCGAGAGGTGAGCGAATCGATGTTTAGCTGCATGCTCCTCAGCGCGGTGGTATCCTCCGCAGGAATGGTGTTGCGAGCCACAATAAGCGAGTCGATGAGTCGGCTGAGCTCGGCTACCTCCAACGAGTCTTGCTCGGGAGTGCGTACCACGGGGTTTATGCGGCCACCGGAGCGTACACTGAACCCTTGGGTGAAGTCGGCAATGGCCACCACCTCCTTCTTTTTCCTCTTTTTGTTCTGCTTTTTGCTCTCCGCCTGCTCCTCCTTGGGCTTTGTCTCCCTATCCTGCGCAGAGAGTGCAGAGGGGAGGGCAGTGGCTACAAAAGCCATCACCACACAGAGGATTATCTGTTTTCTAATTCTCATTTGTCGGTTGTTACTTGAGCTGTTCGAGTCGTTCTACAAGGCTCCTGATGTCTTGGTCGCTTGCAAATCCAATGACAATCTTGCCACTGCCGTCTGCCGAACGCTTGATTTTGATATCCTCACCCAACAGTCGCGAGAGCTGCTCCACGGCGCGGGTGTAGAACTCGGGGAACTCCTCGCTCTCCTCGGAGGCCTTGGTGGCGGGTTCCCAAAGTTTTTTTGCGAGCTGCTCGGTGGCGCGCACCGAAAGCTCTTTCTTTATTACCTTTTTTACTAATGCTGATTGTGCATCTTCGGGTGCGGAGGCAATGGCCTTTGCGTGGCCCATGGTGATGAGATTCTCCTTCAGAGCCGCCTGTACCTCGGGTCTCATTTGCATCAGGCGCAGGTAGTTGGCCACCGTGGAGCGCTTTTTGCCCACCCTCTGGGCTACATTCTCCTGTGTCACCCCACACTCGTCAATAAGCCTCTGGAGCGAAATGGCAATCTCCATGGCATTAAGGTCCTGACGCTGAATGTTCTCCACCAGAGCCATCTCGTGCAGCTCCTTGTCGTCGGCCTCGCGGATGTAGGCAGCGATGGTCTTCAGGCCCGCAAGTTTCGTGGCCCTCCAACGACGCTCGCCGCTGATAATTACATACTTGCAATTCTCCTCCTTGCGCACAGTGATGGGCTGGATGAGTCCGAGGGTGGCGATGGAGTCTGCCAACTCCTCGAGGGCATTGTCGTCGAATGTGGTGCGGGGCTGCTTGGGGTTGGGGACGATGCTCTCCACGCTCAACTCCTCGAGGCGGTTCGCAGCCTCAATCTCCTCGCTATAATTCTGGGCTTCGAGAATGGCACTCAGGCCACGACCAAGTCCGGTATGTTTCTTCATAACTCTGTGATTTGAAAGTTTATTGCTTCTGTCTTACTTTTTCTTGCGGTTGCGCTTGAGGAACTCTTTTGCCAACTCCATGTAGCACTTGCTGCCCGACGACGATGCGTCGTGGAGAATGACGGGGATGCCGTGGCTGGGAGCCTCGTCGAGCCTGACACTGCGCGAAATGATGGTGTCGTAGGTGAGCTGCTTGAAGTGCTCCTTCACCTCCATGGTAACCTGATTGGCCAGCCTCGAGCGGGAGTACATGGTCATCACAAAGCCCTCAATCTCCAGCGCAGGGTTGAGCTTGCTCTTGACCATCTTGATGGTGCCGAGCAACTTGCCCAATCCCTCGAGGGCGAAGTAGCCACACTGCACGGGGATGAGCACCGAGTCGGATGCCACAAGGGCGTTGGCTGTGGTGTAGCCAAGGCTGGGGGAGCAGTCGATGAAGATGTAGTCGAACTCATCTTTTACCTCGTCGAGCACCCTCTTCATGAGGAAGTGGCCATTGTCGAGCGTGGCAAGCTCGGCGTCTGCACCCACCAAATTGATGCTCGAAGGGAGCACGCTCAGGCGCTTCACATCCTCGCTGTGGAGAATGACCTCGGAGGCCTTGCGCTTGCCGATAATGCACTCATATATACCCTCATTCTTGATGTCGAAACCGAGGCCGGAGGTGGCATTTGCTTGTGGGTCGGCATCCACAAGCAGTATTTTTTTGCCCATAAGAGCAAGGTTTGCGGCAAGGTTAATTGCCGTTGTGGTTTTGCCGACGCCACCCTTTTGGTTGGCCAATGCTATAATTTTTCCCATAGTATCCCATTATAATGATGGAGCAAAAATAGTATTTTTCTTGGAAAAATATCTATTGTTTCGAGGAAAATGTATATATTTGAGGTTGGAAACGGCAAGTAGCCGAAATGAAACTTGTGACAAACAATTTTTTACACACATTAACTCAAATAATCTAAAGAACTATGGAATCGTTGAAAGGTAAAGACTTCCTGAAGTTGCTCGACTTCACCTCGGAGGAGATTCGTTATTTTATTGACCTCGCTGCACAGCTCAAAGCCGACAAAAAGGAGGGAAAAGAGAAACAGCACCTTGTAGGTAAGAACATCGTTCTTCTCTTCGAGAAGGACTCCACTCGCACTCGCTGCTCGTTTGAGGTGGCTGTTCACGATCAGGGTGGCCATGTGACCTACCTCGGCCCCAGCGGCTCGCAGATGGGTAAAAAGGAGAGCATCGCCGATACTGCAAGGGTACTTGGCAGGATGTTTGACGGTATTGAGTATCGTGGTTACGGCCAGTCGATTGTGGAGGAGCTTGCTCACTACGCAGATGTGCCCGTGTGGAACGGTCTGACCAATGAGTATCACCCCACCCAGATTTTGGCTGACTTCCTCACCATGCAGGAGCACAGCAACAAACCCTTCAACGAGATGAAGTTCTGCTACTTGGGCGATGCTCGCTACAACATGGGTAACTCGCTGATGGTAGGTTGCGCCAAGATGGGTGTGGACTTCCGTGCAGCTTGCCCCGCAGGTTACGAGCCCGAGGCATGGCTTGTTGAGGAGTGCCGCAAGATTGCTGCCGAGACCGGTGCCAAGATTACCATCACTCACGATGTTGCCGAGGCTGTGAAGGATTGCGACTTCCTCTACACCGATGTATGGGTGTCGATGGGCGAGAGCGACGAGGCTTGGGTAGAGCGTCTGGAGTGCATGATGCCCTATCAGGTGAATATGGATGTTATCCGTGCAACCGGCAATCCCGAGGTGAAGTTTATGCACTGCCTCCCCGCATTCCACGATCTTAATACCCGCATCGGCCGCGAGGTTCACGAGAAGTTCGGCCCCGCAGAGTTGGAGGTTACCAACGAGGTGTTCGAGAGCCGTCACTCGATTGTGTTTGACGAGGCTGAGAACCGTATGCACACCATCAAGGCTGTGATGGTTGCAACTCTCGGTGAGTAAGTAGTTTAGTGCAGTCTATATAAAGTAAAGGATGAATAACGAAAAGGTGAAAAATATTGAAGGTGCGGAGGCTCCCGAAGTGGAGGTTATCAGCACTCTTGAAGCGCCTGAGAAAGTGGTCGAAGAGGGGGGCGAAAAGCCCTCCTCTTCGGCCGGTGTGCGACCCCGAAAATTCCCCACTTGGACCGACCTGTTTGCCACCGTGGGAGTCTTTGTGCTCTCTGTGTTGGTGGGTAGTTTGGTGGCCGGAGTGCTCATGGCCAGCAAGGGTGTTGCGACCCTCACGCCCGACATAACCTTTATATTTTACCTCATTCAGATGATGCCCACCATAGCCTTTGTTGTGTGGCGTCGCCACCGTGCGGGGCTCGATGTGGGTATCCATCTAGGCATTGGGCGTATCCATTTCCCCATGATACTGTGGGGTGTGGTTGTGTTGCTGGCCTCCGGAGTGGTTATTGAGCCGCTGTTGGAGCTTTTCCCATCGGCACCCTATGAGGCTGTGCAGCAGACCATCGGGCTGGGCGGTTGGGCTATCATGTCTACCGTTGTGGCAGCCCCCATCTTGGAGGAGGTCCTCTTTCGCGGTGTGATTTTCGAGAGTTGTCGCGAACGACTCGGAAAGGGTGGGGCGGTGCTCCTCTCGGCCCTTTTGTTTGGACTTATCCACGGTATTCCTGTGCAGATTGTCAATGCTTTTGTGGTGGGACTCATCCTTGGCTACATCTATCTCCGCACGCGTTCGCTGATGTCGGTGATTGTGCTCCATGCCATTAATAACGGCCTTGCTTACATTTCGATGGCCTTCTTTGACGATGGTGGCAATGTAACCCTTGGTGAACTCATTTCGGTGAGATGGCTCTATTGGGTTGTCTATGGCCTTTCGGCAGCCATCTTCCTCTTTGCTATGGTGAGGTTGTGGCGACAGTTGCGCGACAATAGAGAGGTGGAGTAGGAGTTAGGACTCCTTTGCAAAATACAAAAAATCTTGAGCAGAGCCATAATAACGGCTCTGCTTTTGCGTTTTTAACTCTAAAGAGTTATATTTGCGCCCGTAAATGAAGAGAGTAGAAAAATATATATTGCCCATTGTTGTTATGCTCGTGATGTCGGGTTGCACTTTGCTGCACTCGGCCGACGAGGAGGTGGCTGCTGTTGGCCAGAGGAGCCTTATGCGCTCGGCGCTCAATGAGGTGACGGTGGGCCTTTCGGGGGCCGATAGTGTGGTCAAGGCAGAGAACTATGTTGAACAGTGGGTGCGTCGTGAGGTGAAGCTTCAGGAGGCCGAGAGGGTGCTCGAGGCTGAACGAGGTGAGATTGAGCGACTTGTGGAGGAGTATCGCACATCGTTGCTTGCCAATAGGCTCGAGCAGCGCTATCTGGTCGGCAAACTCGATACGCTCATTACCGATAGTATGGTGAAGGAGTACTACCAAACCCACCGCAGGGAGTTTGTGCTCGACCGCACAATCCTCAAGGGACGCATTGTGAGGCTCCCCGACAACTATCGTCAGTCGGTGAAGTTGCTGAACCTCATGGGGTCGAAGAGTGTCGATAAGCAGCAGGATTTCCTCGACCTTTGCAGGAAAAATAATTTTGAGCTCCACACCTTTGAGGCGTGGGTGGATTTTGGTGAGTTTTTGTCGTACCTCCCAGTGCGAAGGGATAAAAACTACGACTACATCCTCTCGGGCGATGAGATACGCCAGATGGCCGATGCCGACAGCAAATACTTTATTGAGATTTTTGAGGTGTTGAAGAAGGGGGAGTGTGCCCCGCTGGATAGGGTGGAGGATATGGTGCGCCGCATCCTCTATAATCGTCGCCGCGGAGAGATTGTCAGTTCCTACAACGACAGCCTCTACAATGCAGCATTGACGGAGGGCGTTGTACGAATCGTAAAATAGTTGAACGAACGATATATGAAAAAGTTATTTTTGGTGACTCTGGTGTCACTCTTTTGGTTTTCGGAGATTGTCGCACAGACCGTTGTGGCCGACAAGGTGATTGCCGTTGTGGGCAACTCGGCCATTCTCTACTCCGATGTGGTTGATTACAGTAAACAGGTTTTGGCTCAGCGCAAGGAGAGGGGATACACCTCCGACCGCGACGCTATGAGCGAGGCACTGGAGGCGTTGCTCACCCAGAAACTGCTCTACAATCAGGCTCTTATTGACTCCATTGAGATTAACCTTTCGGCTGTGAGCGAGAGTGTGGATGACAGGGTGGAGGCTATGATTGCCGATGCCGGTTCCATTGCTGCCCTCGAGGCCAGAGAGGGTAAACCCGTGTTTGAGATTAAGTCGGATATGCGACGCATGGCTGAGGAGGGACAGTATGCACAGAGTATGCAACAGACCATTATGGGCGGTGTGACAATCACCCCCGGTGAGGTGGAGAAGTTCTACAACTCGCTCCGCACCGACATGCTTCCCATTATCCCCGAGCAGTATGTATATGCACAGATTTCCAAGTTCCCCACATCAATTACACAGGCCAAGCAGCGCACTCGTGAGCGACTGTTGGAGATGAGGGAGAGGGTTATCAATGGCTCGAGGTTCGACATGCTTGCCCGCATGTACTCCATGGACCCCGGTAGCGCACTTCAGGGTGGCGAGATGGACTATATGCCTCTCAGCAACTTGGAGAAACCCTTTGCGGAGGCTCTCGCTCAGTTGCAGCAACCCAACCAGATGTCGGGCGTTGTGGAGACCGTTTATGGCTACCACATCATCCAGTTGATTGATAAGAAGGGCGATGAGTATAAGTGTCGCCACATCCTGCTTCGTCCCACATTTACCGACTATGAGTTGGCTGACGACCTGAAGATGCTCGACAGCTTGCGCACCGAGATTGCCGAGGGACGACTGACATTCGAGAAGGCTGCGCTCGACTACTCCGACGATAAGTACTCAAAGCAGAACGGTGGCCTCGTTACCAACCACGAGCTGCTGGAGGTGTATGGCGCCAACGATACCAGCTACTCGCGTACCGCATTTTATAAGGAGGATCTTGGTAGGGACTACACCTATATGCGCGGCCTGAAACCCGGCGATATGTCGGCACCCTTCCAGAGTCAGGATATGAGGGGTAACACCCTCACCAAACTCATCAAACTGATTGAGATTATACCTGCTCACACAGCAAGCCTTGCCAACGACTATCTCCAGATTGAGCAGATTGCCCTGCAGGATAAGCAGCAGAGGGAGTTCGAGAAGTGGCTTAATGAGAAAGTTGAGGCTATGTATGTGCGCATCGACCCTTCGATGGATACCTCCGAGTTTGAGAATAAAAAGTGGATTAAGTAGCCTTGAAACGATTATCATACATACTATTACCCTTGTTGTGTGCCCTCGTGGTTGGGGTGGTGGAGTGCCCCGCCCAGACTAAAAAGAGGGGCAATGAGAAGGAGCTAACCCCTGTGGATATCAAGTCGAGGCGCACTCGCCCTGTGCCCGTGGCAGACTCCACAGGCTATGCACTTACGGGCGATGTGGTGCTCTATCACAACGGCGCGGTGATTACATGCGACAGCGTTGTGAGGTACAGCGAGAGCCAGATGAGTTGCTTCGGTAATGTGATTATCAACAAGGATGATACTTTTATCTATGGCGACCGTGCGGAGTATAGCCGCAACGAAGGCGAAGCGAGGGTCTACTCTCCCCTGATTAAGGTGAGAAATAAGAATGCCACGCTCTACACCTACAACCTTGTGTTCAACACTGCCGATAACATTGGTCGCTTCTATGGTGGTGGCACCTTCACCAATGGCGAGAATACCATGGAGTCGGAGAGGGGTTATTTCTATGCCGATCTCGACGAAATGGTGGGTGTGGACAATGTGGAGATGAAGAACGCAACCTACGAGATGCGTTCCGACTCGGTGAACTACAACTCCGAGCTGGAGGTGGCAAAATACTTCACCCGCAGCGTCACATGGAAGACGGATGGTGAGATTCTCGCTTCCGACGAGGGAGAATATCACAACCGCGACCAACGCTACATCTTCCGCGATAATGCCTATGTGATGGGCGAAAATCAGGAGATGTGGGCCGATACGGTGGATTATAGAGAGCTTGTGCAATTCATTGAGCTGAAGCATAATGCACAGATTAGGGATGAGGAGCACATGAGTGTTATCTTCGGCCACTATGGCAACTATGACGATAACACGGGCGACACCTTCCTCACCAAAAATCCGGCCTATATGTCCTATGGTGATAGCGATGGCAATGGTACGGGCGACACGGTCTACATGCGCTCCGACTCGATGTATGTCTACCTCATAGACTCGTTGGGCTATTGCACCCTCACCCGTCCCGACTCGGCGACTCTTGCCAATGAGTTGGCGGCTAAAGCACAGGCAATAATTGATAAACGAGTGGCCGATAGTATGGCAGTGGTGAAGGCTGCGAGAGATAAGTTTGTGGCTGATAGCTTGGCCGAGGTGAAGAGGGTGGAGAATGAGAAACTGCTTGATAGTCTTTATACGCTTCGCGCCTCGTTTGAAGCCATGGAGCAGTTGAGCGACAGTCTTGCGGACATCTCCAATAGGGTGAATAAACGCATCTATAACATCGAAAATCCCCCTGTGGATAGTGCGGCAATTAAGAAAGCACTTGCCGACAGCCTCGAGCAGGTGAAGATGGATAGCATTGCTATGGCTACGGCCGCCGCTGACACTATTCCAACGAAGAATACCAAGGATAGGATAATGTTGGGCCTGAGGAATGTAAAGGTGTTCCGCACCGATTTTCAGGGTATTTGCGACTCGATGTTGATGTTCTCGGCGGACTCCACTGCCCAGCTCCATCGCAATACGGTGATGTGGAACGATATCAACCAGATTGCAAGCGAGAGGGCGGATGTCTATACCAAACAGCAGAAACCCTACAAGGTCTTCTTCTCGGAGGGTAAGCCGATTATGAGTGCCGAGATAGACACCACACGCTACAATCAGGTGGCAGGCAAGACTATTGAGGCAAAGTTTGAGGACGGAGTGATGTATCGCACCGATATTGTAGGTAATGCACAGACCTTCTACTATATGGTTGACGATGCCGACGGAGCACTGATGGGTTATCTGGTGGCCGAGAGTTCCGATATGACCTTCTTTATTGAGGATAATACGGTGGATGGCATCATGTATCGCGGCAATCCCGTCTACACCATCTACCCCATGGATAAGATTCCCGAGAGCCAACCGCAAAGAATGGAAGCCTTTGTGTGGTATGCCGACAGGAAACCAACGGTGGAGGAGATTATGGGTGAGTGGATTGTGAACCCCTCCGAGCGCAAACGATACACCGCCATGAGGCGTCCGCAGTTCCCCATTACTTACTCCATTGAGCGTCATAAAGAGTCGCTGCTGATGGGTGGAGGTTGGGCCGACCGCGACGACGATATCTCCGACCTCGCAAAGGACTTCATCGAGAGGGTGAAGGATAAATAGAAGTGTGGAAAATCACATAATTTAAATAAATACAAACAACACTAATAAGAGTATGAAACTGAAAGACATTTTGGCCATTTCGGGTGAGCCCGGCCTCTATCACTACATCGCCGGCAGCCGTAATGGTGTTATTGCTGAGAGCCTTATCGACGGCAAACGCAGGAATTTTGCAGGTACCCACGCAAGGGTTAGCTCGCTTGCCGAGATTAGCATCTTCACCGAGGATGACGATGTGGCTCTCGCCGAGGTGCTCACCAACCTCTATAAACACACTGCCGGCGAGAAGACCCTCTCGCACAAGGAGTCGGAGGTGGCTATTCGCTCGCTTTTTGATGAGGTGCTGCCCAACTACGATAAGGAGCGCTTCCACCTGTCGGATATGCGCAAGGTGTGCCAGTGGTTCAATCTGATGATTGGTGCCGGCATGACCGACTTCTCCATCGAGGAGCCCGCCGAGGAGGCCGAGGCTGCAGAGGAGTAAAATAAAAGGTTGAGCAATTGCTCAACCTTTTTTTGACCGGAGTTGCACAATCGGTCAACATATAGACCGTGGGGCCCAGTAATCGGGTCCCACGGTTGTTTGCTCTCTGTGTGTTGGTTGGGTGGTTAGAAGTTCACCTCGAAACGGCACGACAGCATGTTGTAGCCCACTCCCGTTTTGCTACCCACAACCTCCTCGGGGTTAGTGGTAGGCTCGCCGGCAGCATTGTGACCCACAATCAGTTTGCCATTACCATTGGCCCACTTGTTGTTCTTCACATACTGATAGTTGAGCATCATCTTGATGTTGCTGTTCACCCAGTAGTTTAAGCCCACGGTCCAACCATTGGCAGCGCCTCCCTGAACACCCTGACTATCGAGGTCAAGACGGTCGTAACGAGCACACAGCTCCACATCGCCCCAATCACGACCGGGGGTTATGCGGGTGTATTTGGCACCTCCTGCATCGTAGTGCTGGTGGCCTCCGAAGAGGAGAATACCCGCCTGTGCATAGACGCCCCAGAAGTGCTTGGTGGGGCTGTCGGTGATGTGCTCGTCGATGTGGACATCATCGCGCAAGTAGGCAGCCTCCCAGCGCAAACCACGGAAGTGACCCGCAAGCTCGGCTGCGTAGAGCAGCTCGAAGTTTACATCGGGAATGTAGCCTGTGTCGAGATACTTCTTGCGGTTGATGACCGTGGCGTTGCGCGAAGAGATGCGCACACTGCCGTAGCGGTTGGGCGAGAGGTCGGCCTTTGGGGTGCGGTAGGAGGCCGCCAAGCCGATGTGCAACGAGGCGTCGTCCATCTCGTAGAAGGGGCGGAAGACCATCTTGCCTGTGAAGGAGTAGCCGGTGCTGTTGCCAGCATCTTTGTTGTTGTCCTCCACATTTGTGCGTGTCTCGGCGCCATCCACAGGTTGGAAGAAAACACCAGCTGCCGCCCAAAACAGAGGTACCTCGAACTTGGCCTGAAAACCAAGATGCCTCGAGGGGGCAAAGGCCACTGCCATAGGGCGTTCGATGAACTGCAAGTAGCGGCTTGTGGTGTTGCGCGAGATGGAGAAGTTCTCCTTGAAATTACCCACCTGAAGCTGCATGTTGCGGATACCGTCGAAACGCAGGTAGGCGTCCTTCAGTTCGGCCACACCATCGGCAAAGTCCATATCGAACTCGCCGTACCAATCCCTGCGCAGCTGCCCCTTGAGTGCAAAGCGTGCGCGGCGAATACTTACGCCGTTACCGATTTTGTCTACACCCTCGGGTGTGCCCCAGAAGACCGCACCGTCGGTCTGCACACGCACATCGAACCACACACGATAGTTGGCCTTGCGGTTTTGGAACACAAGGAAGCCATCCTGTGCTTCGGCTGTGAGGGGTACGACACTCACCTCTTGGCCATACTGATTAATATCAGTGTCGGTTGCCCGAGCCTTTAGAGGGGAGTCGTGGCGGTGGTGACGCTGTGCCGAGGCCTCGAAGGCTACAAGTGCACAACAGAGAGCAATAGTTGTCGTGAAAATTCTTTTCATACAAGTGTCTGTTTATGGTTGATTTGTTACTTGTCGCAGACAACCGTTGCAAAATGCTTGCCGAAAAGAGGTACACAACCTGTCCCTTGGGACAATTTCACTGATTAATAGCGGGATGCGCGGGAAATGAAAAAAGGAGAGGCCAAAACCTCTCCTTTGCAGTGCCCGAAACCGGGATCGAACCGGTACGGACCTTTCGGTCCACAGGATTTTAAGTCCGGCGTGTCTACCTATTCCACCATTCGGGCTACCCTGCTTGCTCAGCTTTAATGAGCCCACAAAGATACCTTATCAAATTCAAAATTCAAAATTCCCTATTCAAAATTATTTCTTTCTGCTGCGAGGGGGGGCGAAAGGAGGAAAGCAAAGGCGGTCGAGAGAACTCTGTTTATAGGTGAGTGGTGCAACTGCCCAAATTGGTATTTCCGTCTTTTTTTTGAGGGCACCAGCCCTCAAAAAAAAGACGGAGGGCAACCACAAAAATCCCTCCGTCCTGCCTATGGGCGACAATCGCCATCCATAGGGCTTCTCTATTTGTCAGTCACTTTACCTCATCATTGGTGGGTGACCCATACCTCGGCCGCCACGACCGGGGCCCATGCCTCGACCGCCACCCATATCTATGTTGTCGAAGTCTTTGGCCGACGAACCCTTGCCGAATGCTCGGATGTTGTATACAAACTGCACTGCAACATACCTGCCAATTGCGAGGTTGGTGGTATTCTGGATGTAGTTTGCACCCACGGAACGGCTGAAATCCCTGTTTTGGTCGAAGATGTCGTTCACACCGATGCTCAGCTCGCCGCGCTCATTTTTGAAGAGTTTCTTGCCGATATAGGCGTTGCAGAGCAGAATCTCCTCATTGTAGCTGTCGGTGATACCTTTGTATTGATTGTAGGTACCATTTGCGGTGAGGGTGAAGCCCTTCCAGAAGATCCACTTGAACTCGGCCCTTGCAGTCTGCGAGAAGTACTCGTTGATGGCTGTGCGAATCTCCGAGGTGTTGTTGTTCTTCGTGTAGCTGTAGTTGTAGGAGAGGGTGAAGTCCAAGTTCTCCGAGATGTTGCTACCCAACTGAATGCCACCCGAGTAGCTTTGACCATACATGATGTTGAGATAGTCGTTAATCATGCTGGGGTTGCTGCTGAAGTTGGCGTTGGCACTGATGGTGAGGTTGCTCTTCAGGAACTTCACGGGGAAACCGTAGCTCACACCGCTAAAGAGGTTCCAATTGTTGAAACCACTGATATTCTCATAGGTGCTGTAGGTGTTACCCACACCGAGAGTCTGGCCGTTGTAGTCGGGGATTACAAAGTCGGGATTGTTCATCTGCATCGATGAGGCAATCGACCTTGTGGTTGCTGTCATACCGGCGTGGAGCATCAGTGTGCGACCCTTCTCGATGTCGGTGTTGGTGTAGAATGTCATCAGGTGGTGCGAGTAGCTGGGCTTCAGCGAGGGGTTACCTGCGGTGTAGCTTGTGCCATTCACATCGGTGGCTTCCTGCAACTGGGTAATCGAGGGGTTCTGGGTGCGCGAGCTGAACCTCATACGCAACATATTGGCCTGATTGAAGTTAACCGTGAGGTTGCCACGATAGGTGAAGTCGTTGAAACGGTAGCTCTGGTTCACCTCCTTGGGCAATGTCTGCTCGTTGGAGAGCGAGGAGTGCTGGAACCTCACCTGTGCGTTGAACTTCACCTTTTCGGTCGAGAGGTTCAGGCCGGGGCCCACACGATGGGTGATATAACCACTCTCCGAGATGTTGCTCAGGAATGTGCCCAACACGGGGTCGAGAACATTGTTGATGTAGACCTCGGCGGTTTTATTCTGGTCGTTAAGATTTTGGTTAAACTCATATTCGAAGTCCATCTGCATCATGTCGTTGATAGGCTCGGTGTAGGTGGCCTCGGCCCTCAGGCTGTTGCTGGTGGTCACACGCTCGATGATACTCTTGTAGAGCGAGTCGGCGGGGACGGTGAATGTATACTCCGGAATCTGCGAGTAGTCGTTTGAGTTCCAATTCACCCTCGAGTTTACCGTGATGGTGCGACCGGGCTTGGCCAGACGGGTGCGGTAGAGGGCAAATATATTACCGTAGGTACCAATACGCTCGTCATGGCTGCTGGTGGTGAGGCTCTTGAGAGCTTCGCCGGTTGTGCCATTGGAAATATTCTCCTCTCCATAGGTGAGGTTGTCATAGTTCTGGAGGCTGGCGTTAGCACGCAACATCAACGACTGGGTTTTGCTGAACTTGTAGTCCATGCGGAGGTTCAGTCGGTGGTTCCAGTTCTCGTTCTCGGTATCGGTCTGGCTGAGTGAGTGCTCT
>JAGBZI010000095.1 GCA_017628305.1 Tidjanibacter sp. | reverse complement strand
GCGCAGATTATCGTGGGAATTTTTTGCCATCAAAAAAGGGCAAGCCCGCAGCCTACTTTCCGTAGGTGAGGTGCTTGCCCATTGAAGGTGGTGAAAAATTCACCGATAAGATGCGTTTTTTTACTTGCTGTTTTTGATGTAGGTATAGTGCGCACCATAACGCTCATACGCTGCACGCTCCAACTCCTCGCGGTGGTCGGGGTGAGCAATGTTGATGATAGCTTTTGCGCGCTCCTGCAGCGACTTACCATAGAGGTCGGCAGCACCAAACTCGGTTACGAGCCAGTGGATGTGGTTACGGGTGGTAACAACACCTGCACCGGGGGTGAGGATGTTGGAAATCTTGCTCACACCCTTGTTGGTAACCGAAGGCATGGCGATGATGGCCTTACCACCCTCCGACAACGACGAACCGTAGATGAAGTCCACCTGACCACCCACGCCCGAGTAGAACTTGGTACCGAGCGAGTCGGCGCACACCTGACCGGTGAGGTCAACCTGAAGAGCGGAGTTGATGGCACAGAATTTGGGGTTCTTAGCAATCACAAAGGGGTCGTTGGTGTAGGCTACATCCTTCATCAGCACACCGGGGTTGTTGTCGATGAAGTCGTAAACCTCCTTGGAACCCATCAGGAAGGTCGAAACAATCTTACCCTTGTCGGTAACCTTGTTGCGACCGTTCACAACGCCTTTCTCCACGAGGGGAAGAACACCGTCGGCGAACATCTCGGTGTGGATACCGAGGTCCTTGTGGCCACCCAGCTGCGAGAGAACTGCGTTGGGAATAGCGCCGATACCCATCTGCAAGCAGGCACCATCCTCAATCAGGGCTGCACAGTGGCGACCGATGGCTGCATCGGTCTCGGTAATCTCGGCGATGTGGCCCTCCATGAGGGGCTGATCGTCCTCCACGAAGTAGTCAATCTGCGAAATGTGGATGAAGGCGTCACCAAATGCACGGGGCACATATTTGTTTACTACGGCCAGCACATAGTCGGCGCACTCGATAGCTGCCAAGGTAGCATCAACCGAAGTACCGAGCGACACATAACCGTGGGCATCAACAGGCGAAACCTGAATCATGGCCACATTGCAGGGGAGAACACCTGCACGATAGAGCTTCTGGGTCTCGCTGAGGAAGATTGGAATATAGTCGGCATAGCCGCTCTGGGTCACCTTGCGCACATTGCCGCCCACAAAGAAGGAGTCGAGCTGGAAGATACCCTCGAACTTGGGATCTGCATAGGGGGCAGGACCCTCGGTGTGGAGGTGGTGGATGTGAACATCCTTTAACTCGCCGGCCTCGCCACGACGGCACATAGCCTGAATAAGACACTGGGGTGCACTTGCAACCGAGCTCAGGTGAACATGGTCACCCGATTTGATAACCTTTACTGCCTCGTCGGGAGTAGTAAACTTGATGGTGTTGTTCATAATGAAGTATGCGTTTAAGAAAAAGATATTCAAACTTTTCTTCCGCAAAGGTAACTATTTTTCTTTAGAAAACTGTTGCCATCCGATTTAAATTATTACCTTTGTGGGTGCAATATGCCCAAAGCGTGGCACAAGCCACCTTTTAGAACAGAAATTTTACTTAACCTAAACAATAACAAAACTCAAAACAATTATGAATGTAAAGGAGTTGAAAGATGTTGTTATCCGTTTCTCGGGCGACTCGGGCGACGGTATGCAGCTCACCGGCACCCTCTTTTCGGACACTGCGGCTCTTTTCGGCAACGGTATCTCTACCTTCCCCGACTACCCCGCCGAGATTCGCGCACCTCAGGGTACCGTAGCGGGCGTTTCGGGCTTCCAGGTTCACTTCGGTAGCAGCCGAATTCTCACCCCCGGTGACTACTGCGATGTGCTCATCGCAATGAACCCCGCAGCTCTCAAAGCAAATGTTGTGTGGCTCAAGAAGGACGCCACCATCATCCTCGACGGCGACACCCTCGATGACAAGAGTATCGCAAGGGCAGGTTTCAAAACCAACGACCCCCTCGAAGAGCTCGGCATCAAGGGCTACAATATTCTCACACCCGACATCACCTCGATGACCAAAGAGGTGCTCAAGGATTCGGGCTTGGACAACAAGGCTATCGTGAAGTGCAAAAACATGTTTGCACTGGGCATCTGCCTCTACCTCTACGACAAGCCTCTGGACCACGCCACCAGCTACATCCGTAGCAAGTTTGGCAAGAAGAACCCCGCAGTGGCCGAGGCCAATGTGGCAGTTCTCAACGCCGGCTACAACTATGGCGCCAACACCCACTCCTTCGCCAATACCTACTCGGTGCAGGCCGCGAAGTTGGAGAAGGGCAAGTATCGCAGCATCAATGGTAATGTGGCTACCGCATGGGGCTTTATGGCTGCCAGCGAGAAGAGTGGTCGCCCCTTGTTCTGCGGTTCGTACCCCATCACCCCCGCAACCGTAATCCTCGAGGAGCTCGCCAAACACAAAGAGCTCGGCGTGAAGACCGTTCAGGCAGAGGATGAGATTGCCGGTATCTGCACCTCGATTGGTGCCGCATTTGGTGGCGCATTTGCAGTGACCTCCACTTCGGGCCCCGGCTTGTCGCTCAAGAGCGAAGCTATGGGTCTGGCAGTTATTGCCGAGTTGCCCTTGGTAGTTGTGGATGTTCAGCGCGGCGGTCCCTCGACCGGCCTCCCCACTAAGACCGAGCAGAGCGACCTTATGCAGGCTCTGTGGGGCCGCAACGGCGAGTGCCCCATGGTTGTGATTGCAGCTTCGGCACCCAGCGACTGTTTCGATTTCGCATTCCAGGCAGGTAAGATTGCTATGGAGCACATGACCCCCGTAATCCTTCTGACCGACGGTTTCATTGCCAACGGCTCGCAGCCTTGGAAGATTCCCTCGATGAAAGATTACCCCGAGATTCACCCTCCCATCATCACAGAGTTGCCCGAGGGTGAGGATGTCTTCCTCCCCTACAAGCGCGACGAGAAACTCGCACGCCGCTGGGCAATCCCCGGCACCGTGGGTCTGGAGCACCGCATCGGCGGTCTGGAGAAGGACGCACTGAAGGGTAGCGTTTCGCACGACCCCAAGAACCACCAGAAGATGGTGGAGACCCGTGCGGCCAAGGTGGCCAAAGTGGCAGACTACATCCCCGAGCAGAAGGTTATGGGTCCCGAGGAGGGCGAGCTTCTGGTTGTAGGTTGGGGTGGTACTCGCGGCCACTTGCAGGCAACCGTTGAGAAGATGCAGGAGGAGGGCAAGAGCATCTCGCTGTGCCACTTCAACTACATCAACCCTCTGCCCAAAGGTGTGGAGGAGATTTTCTCGAAGTTTAAGAAGATTGTTGTATGCGAGCTCAACGAGGGTCAGTTTGCGAACTACCTGCGCATGAACTTCCAGCAGTTCACCTACGAGCAGTACAACAAGTGCCAAGGCCTTCCCTTCACCACTATCGAGTTGGAGGCTAAGTTTAACGAATTATTGGAGAAATAGGAGCTATGAAATACACACAGGCAGATTTTAAGAGCGACCAGGAAGTAAAATGGTGCCCCGGTTGTGGTGACCACTTCATCCTCAATGCAGTGCAGAAGGCAATGCCCGATGTGGCAGAGATTGCAGGTCGCAACCGCTCGGAGTTTGTGGTTGTGTCGGGCATTGGTTGCTCGTCGCGCTTCCCCTACTACATGAAAACCTACGGCTTCCACTCCATCCACGGTAGGGCTAACGCCATTGCTACCGGTCTGAAGGTGGCCAACCCCAAGGTGAGTGTATTTGTGGCAACCGGCGACGGCGACTCGCTCGCCATTGGTGGCAACCACTTTATCCACGCCATCCGTAGGAATATCGACCTCAATGTTGTGCTGTTCAACAACGAGATTTATGGCCTCACCAAGGGCCAGTACTCCCCCACCTCGAAGCTGGGCAAGATTACCAAGACCTCGCCCTATGGCACCATTGAGAAACCCTTCAACCCCGGTGAGCTCATCATCGGTGCCAAGGGTACCTTCTTTGCCCGCTCGATTGATGTGGAGGTTGACCTCACTCGCCAGTGCCTCGTGAGGGCCGCCCAGCACGACGGCTTCTCCATCACCGAGGTGCTCCAGAACTGTGTAATCTTCAACGACGGCGCACACGCAGCCTTCGCAAAGGATAAGACCACTCGTGCCGAGCACACCATCGTTCTGCGCGACGGCGAGAAGATGCTCTTCGGTGCCAACAAGGAGAAGGGTATCGTTCTCGACGGCTTCAGGCTGAAGGTTGTGACCGTAGGTCAGGATGGCTACACCATCGACGATGTGCTCACCCACGACTCGAAGGAGCCCACCACCTACATCCACAACGCACTCGCCTCGATGAAGTATCCCGACTTCCCCGTGGCTCTGGGTGTCATCCGCGATGTTGACGAGCCCACCTACAACAGGGAGGTAGCCCGTCAGGTGGCCGAGGTTCAGGAGAAGAGCAAAATCAAATGCATGGATGACCTGCTGAATAGCGGCGAGACTTGGGAGATTAAGTAAATCGCCCACTAATATATTAAAGCGTAGCACAGCCCGATTGAGCTGTGCTACGCTTTTTTGTGGGGCTGGTGTTCATAGGTGGGAGGCAGGATGGGTATGGCCGTTGGTGGCATTGAGAACCTGAAATATATACCCTCTTGCCACCAATCGCTTACCTTCCCTCCCGCTCGCGACCATTTATTTCCCCTATCCACCCAACACGAAAAAACCAAAAGCACTCCTTCGTGGAATGGTGTAGATTTGCGTCTACAAAAAAATGGGCACAAGAAAACCCCTGCCGGAGTTCGCTTGACGCAAACGGGGCAGGGGTTTGTCGTAGTGCAACGCAGTAGTTGCTTGCAATATCCGTTTTTTAGAAAACGATAACTTTGTTAACCTCGAAACTTGCTGCACGAGCGGTCATCAGAGGGCTAACTTTAAGGTTGCTACCCTTCTTAGCGTTACCAGCTTTGAAGGCTTTATTGGGAGCAACGGGAGCGATGTTAGCTCTCAGAGGAGCTACAGCCTGCTGGGTTGCATCAATTACGGTCACTGCGCCATCGTAAGCACCGGTGAAGAGGTACCTGGTACCACCGGTTGCAAACTCGAATGCATAGCTGTCGTTACCCTTGTTATCAACAGTCAGGTTGCCACTGGTAACGAGGTCATAGTAGCTCTGCATGTTACCGGTCAGAGCGAGCGAGCCATTGAGGTAGCCCTCCTCATCCTGGAAACCGGCAAAAACAGTGTTGGGCTCACCGGTCTCAGCAACGGTGTAAGCGCCAGAGGGAAGACCGTCAGCAAAAGCTGTTGCATCCGACAATACAAAGTACTGCATTGCGCAACCAGTACCATTGTTAATAGCGGGGTCAACCAGATAGAGAACCCACTGGCCATTGCCATACCAGTACATCTCGGCTGCTGCGATGTTGATAGCAATCTGGGTGAGGTCACCACCCTGGTCACCGCCGGGTTCACCGCCCTGAGAGTCGTCGGTAATCTTCATAGCACCCTCATAGGTACCAACGATAGCATCGCCATTATAGCCCACAAAGTCTACATCGATAGCATAGGTACCATCGCCATTGTTGGTGATGTAAGCAGTACCACCGGTCACGAGATCTTTAACCTGAGTCTGGGCCATATCGAGCACCATCGAACCATTTGCGTAACCCTCCTCGTCAACATAACCCTCGTCGATGGTGAAGGG
The DNA here is from genome assembly GCA_017628305.1 of Tidjanibacter sp. GTDB lineage: Bacteria > Bacteroidota > Bacteroidia > Bacteroidales > Rikenellaceae > Tidjanibacter. The sequence continues at coordinate 29,060 of JAGBZI010000095.1, read as the reverse complement.
CTCCATAGTACCTGCAACTTCATACTCGCCAGTGGGGATACCGGCAGCGGCAGTGTTGTCACCGGGGGTGTTTACATAGAGCTGGAAGAGGTTGTCGCCAGCCTGATCGAGCAGGAAGAGAACCCACCAAGTGTTGCCCTCATACTCACCCTGGAAGCGAGCCTGTGCATCGTCGAACTCGATAGCCACCGACGAGTCGTCGAAGAGCTGAACAGGACCGCTGTAGCTCTGTTTGTAAGCGCCAAGCTCACCGAAGCTAACAGCCTCAACAGTGTATTTACCCTCGCCGTTTGCCTTGATGGTAAGTTTGCCGTCCACTGCGTAATCCTCAACCTGCGAGGTCTCAGACTCCACAAGAACATTTACATTCATAAGCTGAGTGTTCATAACGCCACCTATGTAGTTATCTACATAGAAGGTACCCTGGGGCAGAACCTCGGGACCATTGTCCTCAACAACGAGAATCATCTGGGTAAGGTGTGCGGGATATTTGTCATTGAGGAGGTTGTTATCAGCCAAAAGGATGGACCATAATGCGATACCATCAGCGTAGGGCGTGTAAACAGCCTGGCATACTGCGGGGTTGTAAACGGAATAGTTGTTGCTTGCGGGAAGACCGGTCATTTTGGGCTTACCCTCGAAGCGACCCTCTGCCTTAGCGACTTTCGAGCCGGTGGTGGCATCAATACCGCTAATCTCTGCGGTGAGCTGGTAACCCTCAGCGATGTGTTTAACCTCGAGGAAACCGTCGGTTGCGAGCTGGATGTAGCCATCCTCTTCGGTATTGCGCACGAAGAACGAACCGGTCAAAATACCATCAAGGCTACCCTCTGCCATAGCACCATCAGCTACGGTGTACTTACCCTCGGGAATAATACCATCATTAACCTCGGGAGTAACAATCTCTGCAACGAAAATACGAGCGGGCTCACCGTTCTCCATCTTGTTCATGGTAACGATGTAGCTGTTGGTACCATTACCATAGTAGTCACCACGGTTGAGCACCTGTGCATCATTGAGGGTGAGACCGTAGTAAGCCTCATTCTCATCTTCGTCCTTACCGTTATCGGGAGTAGGAGTAGGACTAACGCAACTAACCATGAAGGCTGCTGCTGCAATCATAAAAGCATAAAACTTTTTCATAATTGTTGAGTTTTGATTAGGTTTATAAAAATTGTTATTGTAGTTTCTGCTGCAAATTTCTACAAAAATAAAAATAAATTTTCTGTTTTCCCTAACGATTACCAATAATTGTCACCGTACAGCTCTTTTTTTGCAGATATTTTGCTGCGACGCTTCTCAACTCCTCGGGCGTGATGCTCTCCACCTTCTGGAGCAGACGCTCGGTGTAGTCGTTCTGCTCGCCATTCTGGATATTCTCGATGGTGACATCCGCCGCACCAAAGGGGCCGTCGAAGATGCGCATAACATCGCCCACAATGGTCTTCTTGACCAACGCCAGCTCCTCCTCACACATAGGCTCGGCAGCAAGGCGCTCCATCTCGCGAAACATCTCCTCCACGGCATCCTCCGTGTGGTCGGCAGCCACATCGGCACTCATCACAAAGTAGCCCGCTTGGTCGAGATTAATCATTGCGGCATAGGCGCCATAGGTGTAGCCGTGCTCCTCGCGGAGATTCTGCATGAGGCGCGAACCGAAGTAGCCTCCCATGGCCGTAGCAACCACCTGCATGGCCACAAAGTCGGGATGGGTGCGGGGAAAGAGTGGTATGCCAATCTTTATGGAGGACTGCACGGTGTTCTCCATCTTCATCGAGGCAAAGGGCACGGGCGATGCGGGGGGGATGAGTGTTGCATCCCTATCACCCTCGGGCAGCCCCTCCAAAATGGCCACCACACGCTCCTCAATCTCCTCGCCAAAGTCGCCACACAAGATGGCGAAGCAGTTGGAGGCATTGTAGTGCGAGCGATAGAACTCGGCCAACACTTCGGGTGTGAGGTTGTCGTACTCCTCCTCCGATGAGGTCACCCCATAGGGGTGGTTCTCGCCAAAGAGAGCCTTGCCGAAGAGCTCGCGGGAGAGTTGATCGGGCTTGCTGCGCTGCACATGGAGTTGCTCCTTGCGCTTAGCACAGTAGGAGGCAATCTCCTCGGCAGGGAAGGTGGGACGGAGCACCACCTCCTCAGCAATATCGAGGGTGGGCTCCACAAACTTCTTCAGGGAGCAGAAGGTCACCACAGCCCAATCGCGGTCGATGTTGGCATCGTAGTAGGAGCCCACATAGTCGAGCCCCTCGGCTATCTGGTGACCCGAGAGCTTCGCGGTCCCCTCCGAGAGGGTGTTGACCACGGTGGAGGCGCTGAAAGGGAGCGACTGTGTGGAGGTGCCCGCTTTGAAGACAAAGCTCACTCTCACAACCCCTTGCGTGGAGTTGTGGAGTGTGTAGAGGGGGGTTCCCAACGAGGTGTGGCGCACCCCATAGTGGGGGATGGCGGGGAGTGTAATGGGGACTATCGGGGGTCGTTTCATGGCTTGCTGCGGTAGATTAGGGTTGCACTTTGGTTGCGGCCGAGATTATGGCGAATGAACTCTGCAATCTCCTCGGCGGTGATGGAGCGATAGATGGCCGTCTCGCCATTGAGCAGGGTCATGTCGCCCAACATGCGGTAGTAGCCGAGGTTCATGGCCTTGTTCATCACATTCAACTCGCCAAAGGTGATGTTGGCCTCAAACTTGTTCTGCACCTTGGTGAGTTCATAGTCGCCCACCGGCTCCCTCACCAAGAGCTCCAACTCGCCATAGAGGGCATCCTCGGCCTCCTCGACGCTCACTCCGGGGTTAATCTGGCCTGTGAGAATCAACATTCCCTGCCCCCTCTCGCCGGTGATGTAGGCATTGGCGGCCGAGAATATCTGGCGGCGGCGCACAAGGTGTTGGTAGATGCGCGCCGACTCGCCACCCGCCAACAAATCGGTCAGCAGGTCGCAGATGTAGTACTCTCGGCTACCACGGTCACCCATCAGAAAGGCTATGGTTATCTGGTCGGCAGGCACGGCAGCCTCGATGGTGTGGCGCCTCGGAGCGGTGATGGGTGACTCGGTGGGATAGCTGCGCGTGGCGGGCGCGGGGAGTGTGGGCACCTCCGAGAAAAAGTGTTCGGCAGCCTCGAAAACCTCCTCGGCGGAGAGCGCAGCCGACACGGAAAGAATGGCATTGGAGGGGAGGTAGAAGCGGTCGTAGAAGGCCTTCACATCCTCCATCGACGCATCGCGAATGTGGTCGGGAGTGAGGCCAATCACAGGCCAACGGTAGGGCGACTCCTTGTAGACCATGGCCCTCAGCGTGTGCCACTGCTCACCATAGGGTCGGTTGAGAAACCTCTGGTTGAACTCCTCCACCACCACACTCTTCTCCACCCTCAGCTTCTCGGGGGTGATATCGAGCCCCCTCATGCGGTCGGCCTCGAGCCACAGCGCGGTGCGGAAATTGTCCTTGGGAGTGGTTATATAATAATTGGTGTAGTCGGCGCTGGTAAAGGCGTTGTTTTCGCCACACACCTCTTGCACGGGTTCGTCGAAATCGGGCACCCCGCAGGTACCCCTAAACATTAGGTGCTCAAACAGATGGGCAAAGCCTGTGCGGTGGGGCTCCTCGTCCCTCGAACCCACCTCATAGAGCAGGTTGACGGCAGCCATGGCCGAGGTGGTATCCTCATTCACCAAAACCCTCAGGCCGTTAGCCAAAATGTGCTCTTTGTAGTCAATCATAAAGGGCTGAAAATGGTATGTTAAATTATCTTGAAATTTTCAATCGTCAGAAGGGAGCGGAAATGGCAAAAAAGGCTATTTTCACCCCTTTTGCCACACCAAACCAAGTTGTTTATAATCAGTCCGAAAGCCCTATGCTTGGGTGCTGTTATTTTTGTAACAGCCTGATACTGTTAGACAAATAACAACCCAAACCACATTTTTTGCCTCCAACGACTTGCACAAAAATAGTGAATTTTGGAAGAAATAATTATCTTTGCATGATGAAAAATGGGGAACTCTCCGCCAAAGTCCACACAAACCGAGGCGGGCTCCGTGATAATCAATAGGTTAGGTTTCCGAAAATAGGAATAATTTACACAAGGAAAAAAGAGATATGGCACAGAAGAAATTTATCACCTGTGATGGTAACTATGCAGCTGCCCACATCGCCTACATGTTCAGCGAGGTGGCCGCCATCTACCCCATCACACCCTCATCCACCATGGCAGAGCTCGTTGACGAGTGGGCTGCCGCAGGTCAGAAAAACATCTTTGGCGAGACCGTTAAAGTTGTGGAGATGCAGTCGGAGGCAGGTGCCGCCGGCGCCGTTCACGGCTCGTTGCAGGCAGGTGCTCTCACCTCCACCTTCACCGCTTCGCAGGGTCTGCTGCTGATGATTCCCAATATGTACAAGATTGCCGGCGAGCTTCTCCCCGGCGTATTCCATGTGTCGGCACGAGCACTCGCTGCACAGTCGCTCTCCATTTTTGGTGACCATCAGGATGTAATGGCCGCTCGCCAGACCGGTTTTGCGATGCTCGCAACCTCGTCGGTGCAGGAGGTTATGGACCTCGCAGGTGTGGCACACATCGTGTCGCTCACCTCGCGCATCCCCTTCGTTCACTTCTTCGACGGTTTCCGCACCTCGCACGAGATTCAGAAGGTGGAGATGATGGAGATGAGCGATCTGGAGCCCCTCTTCGACAAAGCAGCCCTCGCCGAGTTCCGCGCACGCGCTCTCAACCCCGAGCACCCCGTGACTCGCGGTACTGCACAGAATCCCGACATCTACTTCCAGACCCGCGAGGCCTGCAACAAGTTCTACGATGCAGTGCCCGACGCAGTGGCTGAGGCCATGAAGAAGATTTCGGCCATCACCGGTCGCAACTACGCACCCTTCACCTACTACGGTGCTCCCGACGCCGAGAATGTAATCATCGCCATGGGTTCCATCACCGAGACCATCAAGGAGGTTATCGACTACCTCACCGAGCGCGGCGAGAAGGTGGGTGTTGTAACCGTTCACCTCTACCGTCCCTTCTCGGTTAAGTACCTCGGCGCAGTCCTCCCCGAGAGCACCAAGCGCATCTGTGTACTCGACCGCACCAAAGAGCCCGGCGCAAACGGTTGCCCCCTCTACCTCGATGTTGTGGAGGCTTTCGCAAGCTGCAAGGATATTCCCGCCGAGAAGAAACCCCTCATCATCGGTGGCCGCTATGGTCTGTCGTCGAAGGACACCACCCCCGCACAGATGTTGGCTGTGTTCGAGAACCTCAAAGCCGAGGAGCCTCGCAACCAGTTCACCGTGGGTATCGTTGACGATGTGACCAACCTCTCGCTCCCCGTGGGCAAGGAGATTTCGATGGCTAAGGAGGGCACCTTCGAGGCTGTGTTCTATGGTCTGGGTGCCGACGGTACCGTGGGTGCCAACAAAAACTCGATTAAGATTATCGGTGGTACCACCAACAAATATTGCCAAGCATACTTCTCCTACGACTCGAAGAAGTCGGGTGGCTACACCTCGTCGCACCTGAGGTTTGGTGACAGCCCCATCCGTTCGCCCTACTTGGTGACCACTCCCGACTTTGTGGCTTGCCATGTTCCCTCGTATGTAGACAAGTACGATGTGCTGAAGGGTCTCAAGAGGGGTGGTAAGTTCCTGCTCAACAGCGTTCACGATGCCGAGCAGACACTGGCAACCCTCCCCGTACACATGAAGGCCTACATGGCCAAGAAGGATATCCGCTTCTACATCATCAACGCCACCAAGATTGCCGCCGAGATTGGTCTGGGCAGCCGCACCAACACCATCATGCAGTCGGCCTTCTTCAAGATTGCCGAGGTTATCCCCTACGAGCAGGCTGTGGAGGAGATGAAGAAAGCCATCTACAAGTCCTATGGTAAGAAGGGTGAGGATATTGTGAACATGAACTACGCCGCTGTGGACAAGGGTGGCGAGGTTGTGGAGGTAGCCATTCCCGCCGAGTGGGCCAACCTTGTGGAGCCCGAGTGCGAGTGCAAGGGTGCCGAGTGCGACAAACCCGCCTTCGTGAGGGAGATTTGCGAGCCCATCAACAACCTGAAGGGCGACTTGCTGCCCGTGAGCGCCTTCAATGGCCGCGAGGATGGCACTTGGGACAATGGCACTGCTGCCTACGAGAAGCGCGGTATCGCTGTGAAGGTGCCCGAGTGGGTTGCTGAGAACTGTATCCAGTGTAACCAGTGCTCGTTCGTATGCCCCCACGCAGCTATCCGTCCCTTCCTGCTGACCGAGGAGGAGGCTGCCAAGGCACCCGCAGGCGTTGCTCTGCGCGACGGCTTGGCACAGACCAAGGGCTACAAGTTCCGCATTCAGCTCTCGCCTCTGGATTGTACCGGTTGCGGCAACTGTGTGGATGCTTGCCCCTCGAAGACCAAGGCCCTCGTTATGAAACCCCTCGATGAGCAGATGGGTGAGCAGGCCAACTGGGACTTCATGAACAAAGAGGTGGGCTACAAGGAGAGTGTTATGGACAAGTCCAAGAGCATCAAGGGCAACCAGTTTGCACAGCCCCTCTTCGAGTTCTCGGGTGCTTGCGCAGGTTGCGGCGAGACCCCCTATATCAAGACTATCACTCAGCTCTTTGGCGACCGCATGATGGTTGCTAACGCTACGGGCTGTACATCTATCTACTCGGGTTCGGCACCCTCCACCCCCTACTGTACCAACGCCAAAGGCCATGGTCCCGCTTGGGCTAACTCGCTCTTCGAGGACAATGCCGAGTTTGGCCTCGGTATGAAGGTGGCTGTGGAGAAACGCCGCGACATGCTCGCATCGAAGATGGCCGAGGCTATCGAGAACTGCGCAGATTGCTCCGCAGAGTTGAAGGCTACCATGCAGGAGTGGATTGACGGCCGCCACATCAGCGCCACCAGCGCCGAGGTTGCTGCCCGCCTCCTCCCCATGGCTGAGGCTTGCGGTTGCGAGGTTTGCAAGGGTATCGTGGAGCAGAAAGACCTGTTGGTTACGAAGTCGCAGTGGATTATCGGTGGCGACGGCTGGGGCTACGACATCGGCTTCGGCGGTGTGGACCATGTGCTCGCTTCGGGCGAGGATGTGAACATCCTTATCGTCGACACCGAGGTTTATTCCAATACCGGCGGTCAGTCGTCGAAATCGACCCCCGTAGGTGCTGTGGCCAAGTTCGCGTCGGCCGGCAAACGCATCCGCAAGAAGGATATTGGCGCCATCGCCATGACCTACGGTTATGTATATGTAGCACAGGTATCGATTTCCAACCCCAACCAGCTGCTCACCGTGCTGCGCGAGGCTGAGGCCTACAACGGCCCCTCGCTGATTATCGCCTACGCACCCTGTATCAACCACGGCATCAAGGGCGGCATGACCCGCACCCCCAGCGTTGGTAAGGAGGCTGTGGAGTGTGGCTACTGGCACCTGTGGCACTACAACCCCGAGCTCGCCGAGCAGGGACAGAACCCCTTCAAGCTCGACTCGAAGGAGCCCGATTGGAGCAAGTTCCAAGCATTCTTGGCTGCCGAGGTACGCTACTCGTCGCTCAAGAAGATGTTCCCTGCCGAGGCTGAGGAGCTCTTCAAGGCTGCTGAGGAGAACGCTAAGTGGCGCTACAACGGCTATGTACGCCTCTCGAAACAGGAGTACTAGTCTACCCAACATAGTGGTGGCAACGGCTGTCGCGGAGCACACGCTCCGGCAATAGCCAAGCCCCAAAGAAGACTACCCCCGCCTTACGTAAAGGCGGGGGTAGTGTTTTTATACCCTATCCACGGCAAGTAGTTGAAAAGCATTCCCTACACAAAAGAGCCGTGACGGCCCCTACTGTCAACTTAAAAAGGGACACAAAAAAACCCCTGCCGGAGTTTGCTTTTCGCAAACAGGCAGGGGTTTATAGCAATGCAACATGGCGGTTGCACGCATGGTGCACTTGGGCACCATCAATATCTACTTTTTAGAAGAAGCGTACGCGCTCATCAACAATCTCCACACCGTCGGTCAAAGCCTGATTGGTGCGCTCGTTGATGTAGTAGAGCTGGTAGGAGTCAAGACGAACCTTCTCATCCTCGAGGGTTGCATTCTCGGCCTCGGTGCGACCGGTAACGGTGTAAACATAAACACCATAGTTACCTGCCACGGGAGCGCCTACAACACCCTCCTCAGCAACAGCCAAAGCACCTACGAGTTTCATGTCGGGACCAACACCGGGGATATTGTTGGCATTGCCGAACACATCGCCCGACTCGATAACCTCCACGCCGAGCTTCTCGGCAGCCTCCTCAATGCTGAGGCCTGCAACCTGCTCTGCCACCCATGCAGCCTTCTTCTCGTTGCGGAGCTGGCTCATAATGCGGCTCTGGGCATCCTTCAGAGGTGCATAGCCCTCTTTGCGAATCTCGCCAACGGTAGCTACAACATAGTCGCCATCAATCTCCAGAGCCTCCGAAACCTTACCAACCTTGTTGTTGAAGGCCCAGCGGATAAGAGCACGAGCGTCGTCGAAACCGGTCACGCTGCGGTCAGCGGGACGGATGCGGGTGTTGCGTTTTGCCACGCCCTGCTCTGCAACAGCGGTTGCAAAGTCGCTCTTGTTAGCGGCAGCGATGAAGGCATTAGCCTCGTTGGCAGCCTGCTGGATGGTAGCGTCGCCGGCAACAACCTCATACTCGATGGTAGCCACCTGTGCTTTGCGCACGGGCTTCGAGCGGAAGGTGAGCTGTGCGATGTGGATACCAAACTGGCTCTCCACCTTCACAATCTCGTTGAGTTTTGCAGCCAACAGAGCCTCGCTGAACTCGGGAACCATAGCCTCGGGAGCAAACTTACCGAGGTCGCCACCCTGAGCTGCGGAGCCGTCGAGCGAGTATTTCTCAGCCAACTCGGCAAACTTAGCACCCTTGCGGAGAGCGGTAGCGATGCTGTCGGCGAGCTCCTGCTGGTCGAAACCAAGGAGGATGTGGCGTGCGCCAAGCTCATCGGGCATCATGCGGATATCGGAGATACGAGCCATGGTATAGGTGTTACCCTCCAGCACGGGGCCGTAGAGCTCACCCTTCTTATTACCAAAGGCGTAGGGTTTCATCTCCTCCGAAATCTTGTCGGCAGCGTAGTATTTGCTATCTACAGTACCGTGGGTCGAGTAGTGTGCAAACTGCTGTGCATTCTCGGCAGCCTTGAACTCCTCGGCGAGGGCCTCAACAGCCTCTTTAGCCTCTGCGAAGTCGGCCTCGGAGGGCTCAACGCTGAATACTACATACTCAACACCCCTCGACTCACCCTGACGGAAGAGCTCTTTGTGCTCCTCATAGTATGCCTTCACCTCTTTAGCGGTGGGGGCAGCTACGAGCGAATCGGCGATGGTGTAGTAGGGTTTAACGGCCAGCTTGGCAGCAGTGGCGGTGTTGGCAGCCTTCACCGAACCGGCAACCTCAAAGTCGGCGGTGTTGAAACCGGCAGCCACGAGGGTGCTGAAGTTCGACACTACACGCTGCTCGGCAGCTTTCCTCTTAATGTAGTTCCAGAGGTCGAAAGCCATCTGGTTGGTCTCAACCTGCGAGAGGAAGTTGCGGAGAAACTCGGGGCTGTAAGCACCGGTTGCGGGATCCGAGAAGAAGCCCTGAATGATGGGCGACAGGAAACCACCCTGAATCATATCAACAACCTCGGCGTCGGTTACCATAAGACCCATCTTCTCAAACGAAGGTGCGTAGGCATTAGCCATGATGAGGTCGTTCCAAGCCTCGTTGTAGATTGCGTCGTACATGGCAGCGTCGAAAGCGCTGGTGCCATAGAGCGACGAGTAGATGTTCTTCACATACTCGGTCTGAACTGCGTACTCCTGATACTCGATGTTCTTACCGTCAATTTTACCTACGCGGTTAGCTCGTGAAGTGAAAACGCTACCGCTGCTGAAGAGGTCGCCAAGCAAGAAGGCGATAAGACCAAGGGCGATTACGATGGTTACGATAATGCCACCTTTGGTCCTCAAATCATTTAATGTTGCCATAGTTGAGTTAAGTGTTTATTTGTTTATTTTTGTTCTTTATCTTGTTTTGCTTGTGGCCCAATCCTGTGTCACATGTGGCCCGCAGATGCAAGCCCGCAAAATTGGCCTCAAATATAACTATTTTCTCCCTATATTCTTCAAAAAAACCTCTACAAAAGTTTAACTTTTGCCAATTCTACCCTCGAGGAGGTCGATTTGAGGATTTTTATCTCTTTTCCTTCACACTCAATGGTGGTTCCAACGGTGGGAATGCCGCCATAGCGGTCGATGATGTAGCCCGCCAGAGTGTCATACTCACCCTCCTCCGAGAAGCCCAAACCGTAGCGCTCATTGAGGTAGGCCACCTCCAGTCGGCACGAGAAGACCCACTGGTTGTCCTTCAGCACCTTCTCCACCATCTCGGGCTCGTCGTGTTCATCCTCAATCTCGCCCACAATCTCCTCCAACACATCCTCCAGAGAGATGATGCCGGCCGTGCCACCAAACTCATCGATAACCACTGCCACACTCTGGCGCGAGCGTATCATCTCGCCCATCAGTTTCTCGGTCTGCATAGTCTCGGGCACATACCTCACGGGCATCATTATCTCCCTGATGCTCTCCGGACGGCGGAAAAGGCTCTTGGTGGTCACATAGCCCACAATATTATCAATGCTCTCCTCCCACACAAACAGGCGCGAAAAGTTGGTCTCTACAAACCTTTGGGTCAGCTCCTCGATGGTGACGGTGGCCTCCACAGCCTCCACATCAACCCTCGGCACCATGCAATCCCTCACCCTAAGGTCCGAAAAGTCCAGCGCATTCTGGAAAATCTTGATGTCGTTGGTCTGCACCTTCTCGCTCTCGCTGCTGTCGTCAATGAGGCTCTCGAGGTCTATCTTGCCGAAACTCTTGATGTTATGCTCCTCCTTAACATTCAGCCCCACCAGCTTTAGAATACCAAAAGAGAGTGCGGTGGCAAACTTGGCAATGGGATAGAGCACAACATAGCACACATATATAGGGATGAGCAGCGCCTTGAAGAAGGCATTGGGCCTCATCTTGAAGATACTCTTGGGGGTGAACTCGCCGAGGAAGATAATCACGAGTGTGGAGATGAGCGTCTCCACAACCACGGCATCCTCGGCCATCGGCAGCCCCATCTTGGCGGCCAACAGGTGGATAAGTTTGGACATAAACATAGAGTAGATAACAAGCACAATGTTGTTACCCACCAGCATCGTAGTAATCAGCTCACCCGGTTTGGTCACAAAGCGTTCAATGATGCGCCCCACGACACCTCCCCTCTTGCGGTCGAGCTCCATCCTCAGGCGATTGGCACTCGTAAATGCAATCTCCATGCCCGAGAAGAAGGCCGACAAGGTGACAGACACCACAACTATCACTATGATACTCAACAAACTATCCATCTTTCAGCTCTCACTCCGTTTAAAATTCGGATCCCTCCGATTTGGGCTTACGGCCACCCTCGGAACTCCTACCCACGGGGGTTTTCAACATAGGGGCCTTACCGGGGGCCATCTCCATGTCGGGAGCCAGCTTACCCACAGGGGCCTTGCCGGGAGCCATCTCCACATCGGAGCCGTCGTTCAGGGTGGTTATACCCCCTTTACTCCTGCGGCCTGCGGGGGTGCGGCGTCGGCGCTCGGCCTCTCTGCGTCGCTCCTCCTGCTCCATGATACTGCGGGGTGCCCCATCCTCGTCGCGAGGCTCGGTCGGGCGGTAGTTTTTGTCCTTTGCAGCCTCCTCATCCACCTCGCCATCGGCACGAGGTGTCGGGTTTTCGCTCTGCGAAGCATCAACCCACATACGGCCCTCGCTCTCGCGGAAGACCCACTCCTTAAACTCCGAGTCGGACTCAAAGCCCTCACCCACAAACTCGTCGTTGCCATCCACAATCCTACAATCCACATTGGAGTAGATTTTGTCGGTCTTCTGGTCCCAGAAGAGTTGTTGGGTATAGAGAGTTCTGCCATCGGCACCCTCGCCTACGACATTACCCCTCACCTCCCACAGCTCGCGCTTCTCGTAGAAGATGGCATAGTCGCCCCTCAGTTTGGAGTTATCCCTGCCGAGCGAGTCGAAGGTGGTGACCGTTATGCCATATCGGAACTCCATATAGGGGTCCCTTGCAAATTCGTAGCGCTCCATCAGTGGCGTAGACATGCGATGTTCCTTCACACCGTTCTTGGTGTAGACGATGGATAGAGTGTCGCTCTGCTGGGTAATCATGGTCTCCATATTGACCTCCCGAGCCACCTTTTTGCCGGAGCACGAAAACAGCAAGATAGCACCCCCCACAAGGGATGCTACCATTGCTATTCTATATAGTTGCCTAAAACTCACTATTTTGCGGGCCTAACAGTGGTGGTACCCGAAACCCAACCGCAGCTGATGTTGTAGTTGTCGCCCTCCTGCAGACCGCGGAAGAAGCAGTCGGTCTGTTTGGGGAAGTAGTTGCGGTAGGTAGCCATCAGCGACGAGCAGAGCTCCTGCTGAGCCTCGTTGCCCTCGAAGAAGCCGCGAGCCTTGGTTACGATGTCGTATGCCAGCCAGAACACGGTCTGTTTGCCAAACTCGTCGCAACCATTTGCGCCATCAATGTAAGCCTGTGCAAGGCAGATGTATGCCGAACCATTCTCGGGGTTGAACTCAATAGCCTGCTTTGCATAGTTTGCAGCCTCGCGAGCAGCGCCGGCCTCAAGCTCGGTACCTGCAATCTGCACACAGAGAGCCGATTTGAGCATAGGATCGCTCTCAATCTCCACTGCTGCACGGAGGTACTCCAAAGCCTTGTCGTAGTTCTTGTTAGCCTCGAATGTGCGGCTCAGCAGCTGTGCAATGGAGGTTTTGGGCTCGGCAGCGTAGAGCTTCTCGCCCACCTGCAGGAAGAACTCGCTCTGGCAGTTCTGGCGAGCCAGCAGGTTGAATGCCCTCTCCACCTGAACCATGTCGTCGGGGTCCTTAGCCAGACGCTCCGAGAATACCTTCTCCAAGGTCTCGCAGTCGGCTGCCTCCGAAGCAATCAGCAGAGCGTCGAAGGTGGTCTTTGCCTCGGGATCGGTAACGCTATCCATCTTGGCAGCCATAAACTCATACTCGGCCATGAAGTGGTCGGTCTCCACATTCAGATTCTTATACTCATCAACAAGCACCTGGAAGTACTGGTTAATGAACATGGGGTCAATCTCGGGGTCAATCTCGATGGCCCTACGGAAGAGCTGCAACATACCCTGCTTATCCTCCGAGCGATATTTGTAGTAATCTTTGGCCTTATTCTTCAGGATGTACACCTCGCCATACTCCTTATCGTCGGCGAAAGCAGCCAAACGGTAGTCGTAAACCTTCATCAGCGAATCGATATACACTGCCTTCTCCTCGAGACTCCTCGAGCGGGCAATCTTGTTGCGGTAGATGTTCGAGCCGCTTGCATAGACGCTACTACGAGCCTTGGGGCAGTTGTTGATAAGGGTGTACATATACTCCAGAGCCTTGTCGTAATCCTTGTTGTTGTAGGCGTCGTTGAAGAAGTTGAACATGCGAACATTCTCCTCCCTCTCGGCTGCGCTGGCATTCTCACCCCACTCGGGACCGTAGGTGGTGGCAGGAGCCTGCTCCTGAACCTCGCCATTCTTGGCAGCTGCGGCCCTCTGTGCAGCGATAATCTTTGCAATCTTCTCCTCCTCAGCCTTGCGAGCCCTCTCGGCCTTCTCAGCCTCTTTGCGAGCCTTCTCGGCAGCCTTAGCAGCGGCCTTCTCTGCTTTCTCGCGAGCCTTGCGCTGTGCGGGGGTCTCCTCCACCTGCTGGGTGTCGGTAGTCTGTGCAACCACGGGAGTGGTGTTCATGGTGCCTGCCATTACGAGCGAGAGCACAACCATCGATTTGATAACGATTCTTTTCATTGGTATTAGGTATTCTTTGTTTGTAATTAATATAGTAGTCTTTCTCTGTTTTCGCTCACATTCCGATTAGTCATACTTGACCTTCACAAACCAGTAGTCCTCGCCAAAGAGGCTGAAGCCCACGGTGAACTTCAGGTAGTTCTCCCTCGACAGGCCCGCCTTGGTGGTACCCCTCTGCCCCAGCTCCAAGCCGAGGTTGACATTCGAGAGGCCCGTCATCCTCAGGGGGATGCCCACACCCATTGTGAGTGCAACATCGCTGATTGGGCGGTCGTGGAGCACCACATAACCCTGACTCCAGCGAATACCCGCACGGTAGGTGAAGCGGTTGAAGGCGTTGCGCACATCGCCACGATTGGGGGTGTACTGACCACCCAGACGCACGGCATTGGTGTTGCGGAAGGAGAGAACATCGCTCTGGTCTGCCTTATTGCGGGTACCCCAATCGGCCCACTCATAGTCGGCGCCAAAGCTGTACTTATCTGTGTGGTAATAGAAGCCGGCCGACACCACATTGGGCATCTGGAGGCCCGACACATACTCCCTGTTGATAACATCCTCCCCGGGGAGCAGGGTGCTATTCAGGGGCATACTCTCCACCACCTGATTGTTCATCCTGCCACCAATCTGCCAAGTGGCGCCCACAGTGAGCACCTTATCGCTCTTGGCCACGGGGGTCCACTGCATGCCGAGTGTGCCGAAGAAACTGTTGACATACTCATCCGAGGTGCCCATCAACGAGTAGTAGCCACCGCTACCTGTGATGGTTGTAGGCTCGGCGCTGAAGGTGCGCACAATCTTACCGTGGTAGTAGATGAGGTCGGCACCCACCGAGAAGTTCTTGAACAACTCATAGCCCACGCCCGCCTTGAATTGGGTGACATCACCCGAGCCGGCATAGGAGTAGAACACCTGACCCACATCACCCAACACATCGGGGCTCTGGTCGTAGAAGTTCACATCGTAGCCCACTGAGCTGTAGGGGGTGACGCTGATGCCCACACCCATGCCCTTAATCAGGGGGAACGACATGGCAATATCCCTCACATTGAAGGTGTTGTAGGAGGTTTTGGCGTCGCTGGTGCGGGCATAGAAGTTCTGGCCCTCCATATCGAAGTTGGAGAGGAACGAGTTGCCCCTCACCGAGCTGTACGATGCCGGGTTGAGAGTGTTCACATAGAGGTAGTTGCGGAAGCCTATGGAGGCGCCGCCCATGGCACGCGTAACGGCGATACCCTGCGAGCGGATGTCGCCTATGCCGTAGAAAGTGTAGGGGGAGTAGGCATTGAGGCTGCTGCCCTGTGCCGAGGCCTTCGAGAAACCCGCCACAATGGTCAGTGCCATTGCCACCACTGCTATTTTGCTCTTCAAATTCATTTGCTCTTTTCTGACTTGTCCTTTCGGTCCCTTATAGACATAGTCTATACAACCCGCAAATATCGTAT
This sequence comes from Tidjanibacter sp., assembly GCA_017628305.1. Lineage (GTDB taxonomy): Bacteria > Bacteroidota > Bacteroidia > Bacteroidales > Rikenellaceae > Tidjanibacter. The sequence goes on along the minus strand of JAGBZI010000095.1, from coordinate 13,703 downwards.
ATAAAATTCTCTTTTCAAAGTTTTTTTGCCTCTCGACTATCATTTTTGGCCACAAAAGGGGATTTTACCTCGGCATCATCCCCTCAACGCCCCCTTTTTCCACTCTGTTTTACTTGCCAAACGAGTCGCTAATGGCATCGAGGGCGGTGCATGCCTCCTTGAGGGTGTTCACATTTCTAACGACAAGGTGGAGCTTATTGTTGTTCTGCTTGAGCACAAATTGCGCCTCGCGGGTGGCGATATAGCGCAGAATACCACCAAAGGTGGGGCTCTTGTAGTAGCGACTGCGGCCGTCGGCAGGGAACCAGCAGAGCATCAGCCCATTCTTCACCTTCACCCTCTCCATACCGAGGGCCACACCCCTCCAGCGGAGCCTCACGACATCCACCAAGGCCTCGGCTTGGGCCGGCAGCTTACCGAAGCGGTCCACAAGCTCTGCCACAAAGCGCTCCATCTCCCCCTCATCGACAATGGCATCCAGACGACGATAGAGGCGCAGTTTCTCGCCCGACTCGCCCACATACCTATCGGGCAGCAGTGCCGCTTGGTCGGTATCGACCTGACAGTCGGTAACATAGCGCACATCGTCCTCCACCCTGAGTTCGCTCTCCTCGCCCAGCAAGTCGTCAACACCCTCAACTCCCTCGGTGCGCAACTCTGTGATGGCTTCCGAGAGGATTTTTTGGTAGGTCTCAAAGCCCATATCGGCGATAAAACCGCTCTGCTCGGCACCCAGCAGGTTGCCCGCGCCACGGATGTCGAGGTCCTGCATAGCGATGTTGAAGCCCGAGCCGAGATCCGAGAACTCCTCGATGGCACGCAGCCTGCGTCGCGCATCGCCCGTGAGCAGTTCATCGGGGGGAGAGAGCAGGTAGCAGTAGCTCTTGCGGTCGCTACGCCCCACCCTGCCGCGCAGCTGATGCAGTTCGCTGAGGCCAAAACGATGGGCGTTATTGATAATTATGGTGTTAGCATTGGGAATGTCGATACCGTTCTCGATGATGGTCGTGGCCACCAGCACATCATACTCGCCGTAGATGAAGTCCATCAATATCTTCTCCAGCTCCGTGGCAGCCATCTGGCCGTGTCCCACAACCACCTTGGCTGTGGGGCGCAACCTCTGCACAAGGGCTGCTATGCGCTCAATATCCTCCACCCTGTTGTGGAGAAAATAGACCTGACCACCCCTGTCGAGCTCAAAATCGAGAGCCTCCTGAATGATGGCATCATCGAAGAGATGGCTCTCTGTAACAATGGGTTGGCGGTTGGGAGGTGGGGTCGAAATGACCGACAAATCCCTTGCGCCCATGAGCGAAAACTGCAGGGTGCGGGGGATGGGGGTGGCTGTCAGCGTCAAGGTGTCGACACTCACGCTCAGCTGTCGCAGTTTCTCCTTGGCTGCCACGCCGAACTTCTGCTCCTCGTCGATGATAAGCAGTCCCAAATCCTTGAACTTAACCTCCTTGCCCAACAACTTATGGGTGCCGACAATAATATCTATTCGTCCCTCCTCGAGCTCTTTGAGGATAGCCTTCACCTCTTTCGTCGAGCGGGTGCGCGAGAGGTAGTCGACCCTCACGGGGAGCCCCCTTGTACGCTCGGCAAAGGTGCGGTAGTGTTGGAGTGCGAGGATGGTCGTGGGGACAAGCACAGCCACCTGTTTGCTGTCGCACGCAGCCTTGAAGGCGGCCCTCACAGCCACCTCCGTCTTGCCAAAGCCCACATCGCCACACACCAGCCTATCCATCGGCTCCTTCGACTCCATATCGGCCTTAATGAGCTCCACGGCCTTCTGCTGGTCGGGGGTCTCCTCCCACTGGAACGAGCTCTCCAACTCAAATTGCAGATAGCTGTCGGGCGAGAAGGCAAAACCGCCGCTCGCCTTTCTCTCGGCATAGAGCTTTATGAGCTCGCGGGCAATATCCTTCACAGCCCTCTTTGTGGCCTCCTTCACCTTCTGCCAATGGCCCGAGCCGAGGCGGAAAATCTTGGGTGGCGCATCGCTATCCTTGCTCTTGTAGCGCGATATTCGATGGAGCGAATGGACATTCACCAACAGCACATCGCCCTCCTTGTAGACAATCTTCACCTGCTCCTGCTCCTTGCCGTTCTCCACCGAGCGCACAAGGCCGCCAAACTGACCCACACCGTGGTCGATATGTACCACATAATCACCCATCTTGAGCTGATTGAGCTCGGCAATGGTGAGGCTCTCGCGGCGGTCTATCTCGCCTCGCAGGGCGTAGCGATGGTAGCGGTCGAAAATCTGGTGGTCGGTGTAGAGGCTCACCCTCAGCGTGCGGTCCGTGAAACCCTCGTGGAGGGTCATCTTCATGGGCTCAAAATGCGCCTTGCGATGGGTGGCGGCAAGCACATTTTCGAGGCGCTCAAATTGTGTGCGGTTCTCCGAGAGGAGGTAGGTTGTGTACCCCTGCTCGGCCCTCGCCTCGATGTCGTCGGCCAACAAATCATACTGCTTATTGAAAGCCGCTTGGGGCACCGTATTGAAGGCCACGCGCTCGGTAGCCTCCCTGCGGCTGCTCGCCCCCACAAGCACCATGGAAGCCCCCTCGGTATCGGCCAAAAAGGCCTTGGCAGAGGTGACCCTCAGCACCTCCTCGGCAGGGTTGTCGCTCTCCGAAAGCAGGCGGCGACGCACATCATCGAGCCTCGAAAGGGTGTGGTCCAAACCCATCATCCACCACACTGCCTCGCCCACATAGCCCGCAATAGAGACCTTCGAAGTGCCCTCAAAATTCTTCAGATTGGGCACCACCCTCACCCTCTCGGCCCTCTCCGTGGAGAGCTGCGAGGAGAGGTCGAAACGGCGCAAACTATCTATCTCATCGCCAAAGAAATCGACCCTAAAAGGTTTATTCTCCGAGTAGGAAAAAATATCAAAAATACCGCCCCTCATAGAGTACTGTCCGGGTTCGTGGACAAAATCGACCCTCACGAAGCCCAGCTCCTCCACCCTCTGTTGCAGGTCGCCCATGGCCATCATCTGGCCCACCCACAGCTCCACAGAGGCTGCTTCAACCCGCTCCTCCGACACCACCGTCTCGGCCAACGCCTCGGGGTAGGTGCAGACAATCAGAGCCCCACCCCGATGGTGGCGAATAGCCTCCAGAGCTGCCGTGCGCTGCACAACGCTCGAGGCATCCTCGGTGCCATAGCGAATAGACCTCTTGTAGCTCGAGGGGAGAAACATCACCCGCTCCGGGTCGGTGAGCTGATACATATCGCTCGCAAGGTATGCTGCCGCATCCCTATCGGGGGCCACAAAGAGGTGGACACCGGCAACCTTCCCCGCCGCCACAGAGGCGTAAAGAGCAAAAGCCGAACCTGCCAGAGAGGTTATCTCTGTCACGGTTCGGCTCTCAATCTGTGCCACGAGCTGTCGCAAAGGGGCAGTTCGTGCAGCACGCTGAACAATCTCCCTGATGGAGTTATGCTCCGCTTTTTTCATCCTTTCTTTGGCGAGTTTTTCTTTACGACACACCCACCATCGTCGTCAGGCGGGCATCTTCGACCCCGCCACAAGGCCCTTAGGCGAGTGTTCGGCGTCTTTTATCGACAAACTTGAAATCCACCATACCGAGCGACTGGTCCACCAGCAGGCGGATGTCGCACAAGTAGCGGCGACGCCACTTGCGGCGGATGCTCCACAATCCCCCCTTGGTGAGGTAGGCCGCAAGAATGGGGTTCACCACAATCCTGAGGCTCCTCATGTGTTTCTCGATTGCATAGTAGGCAATCTGGTTCTCCATCTGCTTATCAATCAGCAGCGAGGGGGTAATTTTGCCCGTGCCGCCACAAGTGGGGCATGTCTCCTCAGCCTTGCTGATAGCCTCGGGGCGCACCCTCTGACGGGTAATCTGCATCAGACCAAATTTGGTGAGGGGCAAAATCGTATGTTTGGCCTTGTCGCCCGCCATGAGTTTCTGCATCTCCTCATAAAGACGCTGGCGGTTCTCGGCCTTATGTAGGTCGATAAAGTCGATTATTACAATACCGCCCATATCGCGCAAGCGCAACTGACGGGCGATTTCGGCCGCAGCCGAGAGGTTAACATCCATAGCCGTACTCTCCTGATCGTCGGCAACCTTCGCACGATTGCCACTATTAACATCGATAACATGGAGAGCCTCGGTGTGCTCAATGATGAGGTAGGCACCCCTCTTGAGCGACACATATTTGGCAAAAAGCGATTTTATCTGACGAGAAATATCGAAGTTGTCAAAGATGGGCTGCGAACCCTTGTAGAGTTTGACAATCTTCAGTTTCTCGGGTGCAATAACCTTAATATACTCCCTAATCTCCTCGTAAATAGCCTCGTCATTCACATGGATGGCGTTGAATGAAGAGTTGAGCGAGTCACGAATAATGGTGTTGGCACGGCTCATCTCGCTGAGCAGCTGCACGGGTGGCACCTTCGTCTTAATGCCCTCGAGGGCCGACTCCCACCTCTTGATGAGCGACAGGATGTCCTGCTCAATATCGACATCACTCTTGCCCTGTGCGGCCGTGCGGATAATCACGCCGTAGTTCTTGGGCAATACCTTGTCGCAAATCTTCTTGAGTCGTTTCTTCTCCTCGTTGGAGCGAATCTTCTGGGATATGGATATTTTGTTGGTAAAGGGAATCAGTACAACATTGCGACCTGCGAGAGAGATATCCGAGGTGAGCCTCGGACCTTTGGTGGAGATTGCCTCCTTGGCTATCTGCACCATAATAGGCTGACCACCCGCAATCTGGGTCGAAAGCTTGCCATTCTTCTCGAGTGGCTGCTGGTCGAGCCTAAGGCTCTCGATTCGCACATTTTTCTTCTTCGTCGAGAGGTTCGCCACAAGCTTGTGAAGCATGGGGAACTGGGGGCCGAGGTCGAGATAGTGGATGAAGGCATCCTTCTCGTGGCCGATGTTGACGAACGCGGCATTCAATCCGGGCATAATCTTGCGAACCTTGCCCAAATAGATGTCGCCCACCGCAAATCCGCTCTTGCAACTCTCCTTGTCGAGCTCGACAAGCTGCTTGTCCTCAACAAGCGCAATGGTTACCTCGGATGGGGTGACATTGATGATTAATTCTCTGTTCATACTTTAGTGTCTGTTCCTACTTGTAATAGGAAGGAAGTCCGCAGGGCCCACTCCGCAGGGCAAGGCGACACATGTGCCCCCACGCCCACTCCACCGCCACCCTACAAAGGGGCTCTCGATGGCCAAATTAACGGATGGCCCTTCATGAAAAAATAAAGCTAAAAACCCGCAGTAGGCTTTCAGCTCTATTTTTTCTATCGAAGGTAAACCGACAACCTATTTCTTGTTGTGTTTGTGACGATTTTTGCGCAAACGTTTTTTGCGTTTGTGGGTCGCCATTTTGGGACCTTTCCTTTTTTTACCGTTAGGCATAGTTCTGAAATTGATTTAGGGTTATTTTTTAATGAAATTCTGTTCTCTCACCGAATCCCAAAGGGGGATTATTTCACCTTGCAAGCGAAGCTCTTTGCGGGCTTGAATGCGGGGATGTTGTGTGCGGGAATAGTGATAGTGGTGCCTTTCGAGATGTTGCGAGCAACCTTCTGAGCGCGCTCCTTGATGATGAAGCTACCGAAGCCACGGAGGTAAACGGGCTCGTTCTCGATGAGCGAAGCTTTTACATTCTCCATGAAAGACTCTACAACCTGCTGTACGAGTACTTTCTCAACGCCGGTCTCTTTGGCGATGTTGTTTACGATATCTGCTTTAGTCATAATTGTATTATTTTATGAATTAGTTTATGTATTTCTACCCTAACCTAACGCCCCAAAACCTCACAAGGGGCGAAATCGGAGTGCAAATATACACTATTATTCGATTAATTTACAACAATGTATGAATTTTTTTGTAAAAAAATCTCCTCTCACCCCGCGCGACTGCCCCTCCCCCAAGTGGCCCACACTCACCACCAAGCGACAATTTTCGTGCCCGACAGAGCCCCTCAAATGTTGCAATTCGCTTCCTAATTAGAACATTAATTTTCCGATGACATAATAATTTATATAAGTAAAATTTTGATTTCTCACCAAAAGATCCTAATTTTGGGGGAAAGTACGCTTACTTCGAGGCGCCGCGGCTTCCACACACCAAGCCCCCACCCCGCAGCCTGCATATTCAGACAACTAACAAAACAATTAATAACCAATATCTTAAATGCTATGAAGAGACTTTTTGTAGTTCTTTTGGCAGCTCTGTTGTGCCTTCCCGCAATGGCACAGGAGTTGACTCCCAAGAAAAATGCCCGTGGCAAATGGGGCTATGTTGACAACAAAGACAACTGGCTCATCAAGGCAAAGTATGAGACCGCTGAGGAGTTCAGCGAGAATGGCCTTGCCAAAGTGAAAAACAGCAAAGACAAGTGGGGCTTTGTGAACAAAACCGGCGAAGAGGTAGTGCGTCTGCGCTACGACTGGCTCGGCGATTTCTCGTCCGACGGCATCTGCAAAGTGATGGACGACGACAAGTATGGCATCATCAACCGCGAAGGTAAGGTGCTCGGCAAAATCAAATATGACGAGATTGGCGACTTCTCCGCCGTTGGTACTGCCATTGTCCGCATCGAGGAGAACTACGGTATGATCAACAAGGAGGGTAAGGAGATTATCCGCGTGCGCTACCAAGAGGTTACCGACTTCTCGGCCGACGATTTGGCTTGGATCAAACAGTCGGACAAGTGGGGCGTAATCAACCGTGACGGTAAGACCATCGCCAAAGTGAAATACGACGAGGCAGGTGTGTGGAACGATAACGGCACCGCCTTCATCAAAATGGATGGCAAGATTGGTCTGCTCGACAAATTTGGCAAAGAGGTGTTCAAACCCATCTACGACGAGATTGGCCCCTTCAGCGAGGATGGTCTGGCATGGAGCAAAGTGGATGGCCTCTATGGTCTGCTGCATGTTGGTGGCAAACAGCTTGCTGCAAACAAGTACAACGAGTATGGCGAGTGGAACGAGAGTGGTACCGTTCGCGTAAGGGTTGGCGAGAAATGGGGTATGCTGAATACCGCAGGTAAGGAGGTTCTTCAGGCTGTTTACGACGAGATTGGCCCCTTCAACGAGTCGGGTATTGCTCTGCTTATGAACGAGAACCGCTATGGTTTGGCCAACATTCTGGGCAACATTATCGCCCCCGTGAAGTATAGCACCATCGGCGAGTTTGTGAATGGCTTTGCAAAGGTTAGCATCGACGGCAAATATGGTATTATCAACTACGCCGGTACCGAGGTAGCCCCCGTGAAGTATGACTCCTTCGGTGAGTTTGCCGAGAATGGCTTGGCACTGGTAACCGTGGAGAACTACATCGGTTGGGTTGACCTCTTCGGCCGCGAGATTGTTCCCGTAGCCAACGACGAGGTTGGTGAGTGGAGCGAGGACGGCATCAACTGGGTTCGTCAGGGCGAGCTCTACGGTTGGATCGACGCCACCGGCCGCTTCATCACCAATGTGGAGTATACCAAACTTTGGCCTTGGGACGCCAATGGTCTTTCGAAGGTTGCCAAGGGCGAGCTCATGAGCTGGATTACTCGCGAGGGTAAGCTCATCTCCCCCCTCGTTTACAACGAGGTTGGCGAGTGGAACGAGGCTGGTCTTGTGAAGGTTCGTCAGGGCGAGCTCTACGGTATGCTCAATATGTTAGGCAAGAAGGTTGTACCTATTAAATATACTGTCATCGGCGACTTCAACAGCTACAACCTCGCCATCGCATCGCTCGGCGAGAACAAGTGGGGCTGGATCAACAATGAGGGTAAGGAGATTTTCAAGGTTAACAACCTCCAAGTATGGCCTTTCGGCGAGGAGGGTCTTGCAAAATTCCGCGACGCCAAGGGTAAATATGGTTTCATCAACCCCGAGGGTAAGAAGGTTATCGCTGCCAAGAACGATTGGGCCGGCGAGTTTGTAGATGGTCTTGTGCTGGTTGGCGTTAAGGGTACCTACGACGAGAACGGCAACTACAGCGGTGGTAAGTGGGGTTACTACAACACCAAGGGTAAGGCTGTTGTTCGCATCAGCTACGACTATGCAGCACTCTTCTCGGATGGTCTGGCAAGGGTGAGCACCAAGGGTGTGTGGGTTGACGGCCAGTACACCGGTGGCAAGTGGGGCTTTGTGAATGCCCGCGGCAAAGAGAGCATCAAGGTTAAATACGACAGCGCAGGCGACTTCCACGAGGGTCTGGCTTGGGTTGGTCAGGGCGGCAAGTATGGCTGGATTAACCAGAGCGGCAAAGTTATCATCAACATCAGCTACGACAATGTTGGCAGCTTCAACAACGGTTTGGCTCTTGTTAAACAGGGCGAGAAGTATGGTTGGCTCGGCAAATCGGGTGTTCCCGTTATTCCCGTGGAGTTCGACTCGGCTGACGACTTCGACGCATTCGGTCTTGCAAGGGTTCAGAAGGATGGCTTGTGGGGCTTCATCAACCGCGGCAACGAGCAGATTATTCCTCTGAAATATCAGGGTGCAGAGCTCTTCGATGCCGACGGCTTCTCGAAGGTTCAGAGTGGCGACATCTGGCTGCGCATCGACCACCTTGGCCGTTTGGCAGTAGATGTTAAGTATGTTGGTTCGCTCAGCTTCAGCGAGGGCTTCGCACCCATCATGCTCGATGGCAAGTGGGGCTACTGCGATGTTGCAGGTTCGATGCTGATTGCACCCAACTTCGACGAGGTATATCCCTTCCACCAGAGCTCCGCAAAGGTTAAGAAGGATGGCAAGTACTACTGGATTGGCGTGGATGGCAAACCCATCGGCGAGAAGAAATATGACTATGTGGAGAATGTAGCTGCCGGCAGCCTTGCAAAGGCTTCGTTGGATGGCAAGTGGGGTCTGGTGAATGGCGCAGGTGCCGAGTCGCTCCCCGTTGTTTACAACTCCATTGGCGAGTGGAACGCCGCAGGCTTGGCAATCATCGAGAAGGATGGCAAGTTTGGTTGGGTTGCACAGAGCGGTAAGATTGCCGTTGAGCCCAAGTATGACGAGGTAGGCGACTTCGACGCCAACAACCTTGCAAAGGTGAGGATTGGTGAGAAGTATGGCTTCATCGACACCCGTTATATTGAGGTTATTGCCGCCAAGTATGACGCTGTAGGCGAGTTTGTTATGGGCCTCTCGAAGGTATGCGAGGATGGCAAGTGGAGCTTCATCGGCACCGACGGTAAGGCACGCAGCAACGCTTACGACGAGGTTGGCGAGTTTGAGGAGGGCATTGCCAAGGTGAAACTTGCCGGCAAGTGGGGTCTTATGGACAACAAGTACGACGAGGTTCTGGCTCCCATCTACGACGAGATTGGCGAGTTTGAGAATGGCCTTGCTAAGATGAAACTCGAGGGTAAGTGGGGTCTGGTTGCCCAGAGCGGCCGCGGCATCACCGTTACCAAGTATGACGAGATTGGCAACTTTGTGGATGGCGTAGCTCCCGTGACCATTGGCGAGCTCCACGGCTACATCACTCCCGCCGGTAACGAGGTTATCCCCGTGCTCTACACCGCCGAGGAGGCAGCTAATGTATGCAAAGACTTCCTCTACTACCAGCAGTTCTCGAACTACGCTGCCGAGTATATGGCTCCCAAGATTAAAGCCTTCAAGGTGAAAGACGAGTTTGAGACTCAGGCACAGTACAACTCGAGGGTTAACGATGAGACCATCGCTGCTCTGGAGGCTCAGCTCACCAAAGAGGCTGAGGGTGAGTATGTGAAGGAGATGGGCAGCAAGATTGTTCTTCAGCTCACTCTGGGTACCTACCACGCTGACGAGGAGTACTTCCCCGTGATGGAGGCAACCTACGGCACCTTCAAGGTGAAAGTTCCCCAGAATGTTGCACGCGAGTTCAAGAGCCTGTGGGATGGTATCGTGAAGAGTGCTTCGTTCTGCGTGAAGAACGACAAGCTGGCTATCGAGAGCATTTCGTTCCGTATGCCCGACGGTACCACCGAGTTCACCACCGTAGAGTAGTGACACAACAACACGGGGCGGCACAGCGATGCGGCCCCGTGTATATAATATAATAATAGGTATGCGACCATCCTGCATTGTCGGGGTGGTCGCTGCTTGTTATTTGCCCTGTCCTCCAAAAAAAATGTTGCAAAAGTCATCCATTTTAGTAAAAAGTTTCTTATATTTGTTGGAGAAAGGGGCACATAAGGGAGTGCTCCACTAACCACCTAACACGACTATTCACTTGTTAAACTTTAAATTTTAGAGAGTTATGAAGAAACTTATGCTCACTTTGGCAGTTGCACTGTTTGCAATCTGCTCGGCTTCGGCCAACATCTACGAGGTAAATGACGCCGCAATCGACGCACTCGTTGACAATTCTGTAGAGATGGTGATGGAGGCTGCTCCTGCTGGTGATATGATTTCGCTGTCGAGCTCGAAGAACCCCATCATTGCTACCGCTCTGTCGGTAATTCCCGTAACCAACTGGTTGGCAGTTCACCGCTACTACCTCGGTACCAAGGTTTGGATGGGTCTTGTTTACGCCCTCACCGGTAGTGGTTTCGGCATTCTCTATGTTGTTGACTCGGTTGTTTTGGTTCTCGATCTGATTGAGAGCAACAATATCAGCGGCAAATATATGAACAACGGTCGCATTCTTATGTGGGCAGATTTGTTCTAATCCACAAAAGTTACTACCTTTATGGGGCGAAGAGTTGTCTTCGCCCCATATTTTTTGTTGGACCCACTATGTAACAATATGAAACGACACCTACTCGCCATCCTCATACTCCTCCTACCCACCGTTGCTGGGGCACAAGTGCGCCTCTCAATCGACGAGAAGAGTGTGCAGGTGGCCGACGGCAAGAAGAAGACCAGCGAGCGCAGCATCTACCTCCATCCCGACGGACGAATGGTGGTGGAGCAACACTCGCCCAACCACTCCATAACCCACTCCAATGCCCTCGGCGAGATGCGCATCTACACCCCCTCCACAGGCGAGGTGGTGGTGATTAACGACTCGGAGATGGCCTCCACCAAGGAGCTCGTATCGCTCTTTGCCTCGGGCGGCTACACCGACATGGCCCTTCCTGCCTATGGCTACACCCAGAGCGAGATGCGCAACGAGAATGGGGTGATAATCAAGACATTCCTACCCAAGAGCAGTGCCGGAGTGGCCAAGGTGGAGCTGGCCTTTCGTGGCCACCTGCCCATCTGCATGATTTACTACAACAGCAAGGGCGAAGCGTTGCGCAAGGTCTACTTTGCTCAGTATGAGTATGGCCGCATACCGATGCCCATGCGCATTACGGAGATTGAGTATAGCCCCAAGCGCGACTCGCTCGTGAGGCTCTCCACCTACTCCAACCTTCTGTTCGATGCCGAGGCCGACTCCGCCATGTTCGACTGGCAGGTGCCCGCCGATGCCAAGCGCGTCGACATCGACCCCAACACCCTCTTTGCCAAATAGATATATGGTTTGCATGCCACATAAAATACTACTTGTTGCCGCTCTACTGATGGTGGCCACCCACTCGGTGTGGGGACAGCAGAGGAGCGACTTGGAACTGCTGCGCGAGGCGAGTTTTGAGGCTCCCCGTGGCGACAGGAGCCACCCCTATGGCATTGAGCCCGGCCGCCGCACCCTCTCACCCCTCTACCACGCAGCGAGTGGTGCACTGTGGGTGTGGGAGAACCACTTGGCCCCCGACATCACCACCCCCGGGGGGTACACCGACACCAATATCGACTACTTCCGAGCCCTCGTGGCCGAGTATGGCACCCTGCCGGCACTCCTCTATGGGCTCGACCGCACAGTGAGAAACACAAAAATTGGCCGTACGACAGCCCCCAAAAACGAACAAGGAGTGGTGCGCGACGACCCCAAACGCTACCGTCCATGAAAAGAGTCGTTGCCATAGTCACCATGCTCGTGCTATTTGCTGGCGGGGCCAAAGGTCAAGAGAGTGAGGCGATTGCAACCGCCCATGTATCGACCGAGGGGGGCATCGAAAGAGCCGCCCGCGCGGACTATGAGTTTGGCCGCTACCTTGTGGGTAAGGGGCTGCTGCGAGATGCTACGACGCTTGTGAACAACCTCCTCCCCGACGAGTACTACCCCGCCGAATCACTCGACTCGCTCCGCTACCTCAGGGGAGTGGTAAACTACCACAATAGGCAGTTCGACAAAGCGGCCCTCGCATTTGGCACCGTGAGCCCCAACTCGCCATTCTATGCCGGAAGCAGCTTCTATGGCTCTGTGTGTCACCTACTTGAGGGCGACACCGCAGGGGCGCGCCGACAGCTCGACCTCTTTGCCCAAAGCCCCTCGGCTACACACCACGACCAACTCCTTGCCCTCCACCGCGGGGGAGTGGCCATTCTGGAGGGCGACCGCGAGGAGTATGGACGCCAGCAGAGCCTTTTCAACTACACTCACCCCATTGTTGCCAACCACCAGAGGGAGCTCGACCGTGTGGCGTCGCCCCCACAACGACAACCCAAAGCGTGGGTGGCAGGCGTCGCCTCGGCCATAGTGCCGGGCCTCGGGCAGATTTATGCCGGACAGGTGAGTGAGGGTGTGGCCTCCTTCATGGCTGTGGGAGCCTTTGCAGCACTCACCGCCACCAGCTGGGTCAAGGCCGAGAGCCCCGCAAACCTGCGAACAATAACCTATGGCACCATCGCTTCGCTGCTCTATGTGAGCAACATCTTCGGCAGTGTGGCCAGCGTTAAAGTATACTACCAGAATTTTGAAGAGATTAATCGCGAGGCTGTTATGTACAGCATCCATATTCCTCTGCGCGAGCTTTTCGACTAATGGGCAAACGCCCGATTGGGACCTCCGAGCACTCGCCTTGGAGCGCGAAATCTACGCCGCAAAAGATGCTGCCACCCACAACCAAGCTGTGGCGGCCAAAGCCGCTGTGCGCAAACAGCAGGGGTTGTATGGAGAGGCACTCGCGGAGTTGGGACGCATCTACACCTATGCGCTGATGGGCGACGAGCTCGCCGACTACTACTACCAGAAGGCACTATGTGGCTACCTCGCAGGTGAGTTCGACACCTCGCTGGCAACCATCGACGAGGCTGCCTACTATGTGGCTCCCGAGCAAATGGGTGAAAACATGGCCCTCGTGGAGGCCCTTGCCGCAGCCGAAAAGGGCGATTGGAAGCGCTCCGAGAAGGCCGCCCGACGACATCTCGCCACCCACCCTGCCACAGCCGAAGTGGAACAAGAAATAGCCGACCTCTATGGCGATGCCCCCCATCTGCTCAACCCCGATGTGGCGTGGTGGTTGAGCCTTGTGCCGGGCTTGGGCCAGCTCTATGCGGGCGAGGTGTGGAGTGCTCTGGTGTCGCTGTCGGCCAATGCAGCTCTTGGCACCTTTGCTGTAAGCGAAATGATTGCGGGCCAATGGCTTAGCGGATGGATTGTGGGCTGCGGAGGCCTCAGCACCACCTACTTCTTGGGCCAAGAGAGAGCCCGCCTACTCACCCTGCGCCGCAACGCCACTCTCCTGCGCGAATACAACGACAAACTCAAAAAAGCGCTACTATATTAGCGCCCTCCGCCATCAGGAAAAAGCCCTGACAACTGTGCCAATAATTGACACAGAAGGGTTACTCTGACCCTGTGAGATAAATACAAGGCGCACAAGAAAACCCCCTTCCTCATTTGCGTTAAGCAAACTCAGGAAGGGGGTTTATTGCAGTGCAACTCAGTAGT
>JAGBZI010000094.1 GCA_017628305.1 Tidjanibacter sp. | reverse complement strand
CCGGCATCGGTTTATACGCCTCTAATAAGGACTACGACCACAATCAGAAAAATCTTGGAGAAGAGGGCCACAAGGTCTCCCTTCACGCACTTCCCCTGCTGAAGTTCAACGCAAACGAGCCTGTGAAGTTCGAGAGCGACCACGCTTCGCTCTTCTTCGTTGATGGTTGGAAAAGTTCGTACACCACCACAAAAACTGGTGAGATTTACCTTCCCATTATGTCTTCCAGTGGCAACGAATGTACCGTAACCGTAACCACCGAGAGTGGCTTTAACAAGACCTTCAAGAAAGTGCTTGGTGAGAATACAATCTACAACCTCGGCACCATTGCAGTGCCTAATGTGCTCTACCTCAACCCCGGTATTTGGAGAGAGGCAGATGCTTGGTTTGCAGCTTACTTCTTCAACAAAAAGGCTGATGCAGTGGCTGCTATGACCCGCGCAGAGGCCGAGGATACCAAGTGGGTTAAGATGACCGACGAGGATGTAGATGGCATCTATGAGTGCGAGGCTCCCGCCGGCTACGACAGCGTGATTTTCACTCGTATGAACCCCGAGTACACCGAGTGTGCTTGGGATGTAACCGAGGGTGAGGGCGAGAGCTTCAAAGTTCTTGAGGATCGCGTTTGGAACCAGACCGCCAACCTCGATGTTCCCGCTGCTGACGCTGCGGACAACACCTACGCTGTGACCGATTGGGACAAGGGTAACTGGGGCTCCAAACCCGTTGCTGCTCAGTGGGGTCTGAGTGGTATCGCCGGCAACTGGGATACCGATGTTGTTATGGAGAGCGTAGCTCCCGGTGTGTTTGCTGCCAAGAATGTGAACATTGCAAAGGACGACACCTTCAAGGTGCGCAAGGATAACGATTGGGCCGAGAGCTATGGCGCAGGCGAGGTTAATACTATTGAGCCCGGCCACTTTGTTGCATCCGTCTTTGGTGGCTATGAGAACGACTTCATGGTTAGCGTAGCCGGTACCTATGATGTTTACTTTGACTATGCAACCAAGTATGTGTATGTTGTAAACCCCGGTGCAGACTACACCACCGCTAAAGAGCAGACCGCCAATCCTTCGATTGAGACCGTGCCCGGCCAGCCTTCGGGTATCGCTATTATTGGCGACTTTGCAGCAAGCGCATCTTGGACAAAGGATGTCGAGATGCTCACCACCAAGAGGAGTGACCTCTTTGTTGCAAGCAAGGTAAAGTTCAATGCCGGTCAGGTATTCAAAATCAGGACTCTTGGCGAATGGAATGATGCAAAAATCAATGTTGGTAGGGATAAGTATAACTATCTTGAGACCAATAAGTTCTTTGGTGTAGCGCAGGGTGGCGATGATATCGCAGTTGCAGCTGATGGCATCTACGATGTATACTTCGATAAGTCGAACATGAAGGTTTATCTTATGACCACCGGTGTGGATTACGCAACCGCTAAAGAGCAGACCGCGAATGGTAATATTGCTGTCGAGGAGGAGACACCCGATCAGCCTTCCACATGGGGCGTGGCTTGTGAGCACAATAGTTGGGGTGATACTAACCCAATGGTGACAACCACCCAGAAGAACCTTTTTGTAGCCAAGAGTATCAAGATGGCTGCCTACGAACAATTCAAGATAAAAGTTAAGGGTACCTGGGATGGTAGCTATGGTAAGGGCGAATATGGCTATGTAAACAAAAATAGCTATGTTACTGCTGCGAAAGGTGGCGGCAACATTGCAGTTGTTGAGGCTGGTACTTACGATCTGTACTTTGACTCCGTTACCGGCAATGTATATCTGATGGAGGCAGGCACCTCCCACACTGAAGCCGTTGAGCAGACCAAAGAAGGCCCTGCTCCTGATCTGTCGGGTGTTTCGTGGGGCTTGTGTGGCAGCCACAACAACTGGGGTACTCCCGATACTAAGTTGGAGTGGGATGGTAACATTAAGATGTATGTTGCCAAAAGTGCAAAACTGACAGGAGAGTTCAAGGTGCGAGCAAATCAGACATGGAGCACTAACTATGGCGGTAGCGTAACTATTAATGCTACTGCCGGTACAACTCTGACACTAGATGGTAGCAACATCAAAGCTAATGGCACATACGATGTGTATTTCTCGTATGACAACTCGGGTGCCAACCCGGTTGCCAAACTTTGGATTAAAACTCCCGGCAAACCTGCTCCTACCGAGTAGTTTTCGCACTACCTTTAATTAAATAATAGTGGCAGAGCACCCCTATCGAAGGGGCGCTCTGCCTCTTTTTTGGGGGTGTGTGGAGCAGTTGGGGGTGTGGGGGGAGTAATAGGAGTAATAGGAGTAATAGGAGTAATAGGAGTAATAGGAGTAATAGGAGTAATAGGAGGGTCTTATAACTCCTATAATTCTTATAATTCCTATAACTCCTATAAAAAATCTAAAAATTATTTGCAATTCATCTCTTTGGGGGCTACCTTTGTAATAAACACACGATTATGGCTACCAATACCAAATTCCTCTCACCCAAAGGCAATTACAAAAATCTGATTGTCTATCAGAAGGCAGAGTGCATCTATGATACAACCTACATCTTTGCTCACAAATTTCTTGACAAAAGCGACCGCACAATAGACCAAATGGTGCAAGCCTCAAAGAGTTGCTCGCAGATTACGAAGATTATCTGCGGGTGAGAAATCTTTGTATGTGGAGTGTTGCCGACGAAAAATACACCGTAGCAAGGCGGCTATGCAGGGAGCATAACGACTCCGCATATTATCGTGAAATAGTGGCTGTGCGTACAGATGAAACAGTCGCCAACATTGCCATAATACTTCTCCACCAAACCGACACGCTCCTCGGAAAACTGATTGAGAGTCGGAAAGAAGCATTTATAACCAATGGCGGAGTGAGAGAGGAGATGACTCGTGTGCGTACGGCCTATAGGGCTAAAAATGAACTCTAACTCCCAAAACACCTATAACTCCTATAACTCCTATAACTGCCCCCCCTTCCCCGCGCATTGTTAATTTTGTGTTACGCCGATTTTAATTTTTTGTTAATTGACAGCAGTAACTATGGAAGGCTCAAAAATTGAGGTTACATTTGTGGCGTAAAAATCTGCATATTAACCAAACTAAAGTATAAATGTCAGCTATTTACATCTTCGCCGTCGTGGTCCTCATTTTTCTGGCTGTCGGCGGTCTTTATGTGGGCGTGTCGAACGACGCCGTAAACTTCCTTAACTCGGCCTACGGCTCCAAAGCTGCCCCCAAAAAGGTGATTCTCACCATTGCATCCGTGGGTATCCTCATCGGTGCTCTCACCTCCAGCGGCATGATGGAGGTCGCACGAAGCGGTGTCTACTATCCCGAGTACTTCACATTCCACGAGGTGATGATTCTCTTCCTCGGTGTGATGTTCGCAAATGTCATCCTGCTGGATGTCTTCAACTCGCTCGGATTGCCCACCTCCACCACCGTGGCCCTTGTCTTCGGTCTGCTCGGCTCGGCTATCGCTGTGGCACTCTTCAAGGAGCCCATCCTCGGCCCCGATGGTAACCCCGTGACACTCATCAACTCCGGCAAGGCGCTGGCAATGATTGCCGGTATCCTCCTCTCGGTGGTTGTGGCCTTCGTCACCGGTACGGTGCTGATGTTCCTCAGCCGACTGATTTTCACATTCCGCTACCACAAGCAGTTGCGCCGTTGGGGTGCGCTGTGGTGTGGCGTAGCATTCACCATCATCGTCTACTTCGCACTCATCAAGGGTCTGAAATCCTCGGGCTTGGCTGTGGATTTGGTGGCCTACATCCACGACCACACGGCTCTCTGCCTCATCGTGGTTTTTGTCGCAAGCTCGCTCCTGATGTTCATCCTGCAGCTCTGCAAGGTGAATATCCTGAAGATTACCATTCTGGCCGGCACCTTCTCGCTGGCATTGGCATTTGCGGGTAACGACCTCGTGAACTTCATCGGTGTGCCCCTCGCGGGTCTCGACTCGTGGAAGATTGCCCAAGCAACCGGCAATCCCGACATGCTGATGGGGGCTCTCAACAACCCTGTGAAGGCCGACACACTCTTCCTTGTGGCCTCGGGTCTGATTATGATTTTGACCCTGTGGACCTCCAAAAAGACCGAGAATGTGAGCGACACAGAGCTCTCGCTCACCTCCACTCAGGACGATGGCGCCGAGAAGTTCGGTTCGTCGGCATTCTCCCGCGCTATTGTGCGTGTGGCTGTTGGTTGCAGCCGCTGGTTCGAGGACCACACCCCCAAGCGTATGCGCGCAGCTGTGGCCCGCCGCTTCGAGGCCCCCTCGGCCGCAGAGCTCGGTGCAGACTTTGGCCAGTATGACCTCATTCGCGCCGCCGTGAACCTCACCGCAGGCTCGATGCTGATTATCATCGGTACCTCGATGCAGCTCCCCCTCTCGACCACCTATGTAACCTTCATGGTGGCCATGGGTTCGTCGCTCGCCGACAAGGCGTGGGGTCGCGAGAGTGCCGTTTACCGCATCACAGGTGTGATTACCGTGGTGGCAGGTTGGTTCGTGACAGGTCTTGCAGCCTTCGTGCTCTCGGTTGTCATCACCCTGTTGCTCCACTGGGGCGGTATGGTGGCCATCATCGTCCTCTCGCTCGTGTGTGTCTACATGATGCTGCCCAAGAAGAAAAAGGCTGACGAGCAGCACGAGAGCGTCAAGGTTAACCTCTCGGAGAACGAGAACGAGGTGCTGGGCAACATCGTTGTCGAGGTGTGCCAGACCATGCAGACCACTACCAACATCTACGCACAGACCATTGAGGCTACCCTCCGCGAGGATCGCAAGGCTCTCCGCACCCTTGTGCGTCAGTCCAACGACCTCTTCTATGCTGCCCGCGAGCGCAAGTATGCAATGTTGCCCACGCTCCACAAGTTCCACGAGGAGAACTACATCGACACCGGTCACTACTATGTGCAGGTGGTGGACTACATCAGCGAGATGTGTAAGGCGTTGGTGCACATCACCCGTCCTTGCTATGAGCACATCGACAACAACCACCGTGGTATGAGTGAGGAGCAGGTGGAGGACCTCACCACCATCAACAACTCCGTGTCGGAGCTCTACACCCGCATCAACGACATGCTCCAGTCCAACGACTTCGCCAATATCGACTTGGTGCTGGCCATGCGTGACGAGCTCTTTGAGTTGATTGCTCAGGCTATTAAGAATCAGCTCCGCCGCATCCAGAACAACTCCACCTCGACCAAGGCAAGTATGCTCTACCTCACCATCCTCAACGAGACCAAGACAATGGTGCTCCAGAGCCGCAACCTGCTCAAGTCGCAGAAGTACTTTGTGGAGGCGCAGCGCACCGAGAGTATGTAAGCCCCACAAGCCAACCCTCATTGAGGAAGGCTTAATCAATACACAAAAACCCCTGCCGAGAGGTTCGGCAGGGGTTTTTGTGTTATGTGTCGGCGCGGGGTGACTTCGTGGGGGAACACGACAGCTGCGCAGGATTACTCCATTTCGGGGAGCTCAATGGTGCCGTGGAAAGCAAGTCGTGCGGGGCCTGTGAGGAAAATGTCGGTGTAGCGACCCTCGCCACGGGGTGTGAACTCCACCTCGAGGAGGCCTCCTTGGGCTTGCAGTCGGAAACGGTGCACGGTGGGCTGGAGCGTGTGGCACACGGCGATAGCTGTGGCAGTAGCACCCGTGCCGCAGGCGAGAGTCTCATCCTCCACCCCTCGCTCATAGGTGCGCAGAGCAAGGTCGCCCTCGCCACGCACCTCCACAAAGTTGATGTTGGCACCGCCTGTGGGGG
>JAGBZI010000093.1 GCA_017628305.1 Tidjanibacter sp. | reverse complement strand
GTGGGAGTCGTGGAGGGTAGCTGTGGCCTCCACCTCGCCTCGGCTGTTCTGCTCAATCTCGGCCTCCACCATCAGGCGACCGCTGAGGGCTGCTTCGTAGTTGCTGAAGCGCACATCGAGCGATACATCGCGTCCCTCGGAGGAGGAGGCAACGATGGTCACTTCGGGGATGTCGGCACCCATGGCTATGAGCTCTTCGCACTCGGCACGGAGGTTTATCTGCTGACCCGCACCATCGGCACCAATGCGCAATTCGGAGATAACTGCATCGCCCAGAGCTACATAGTCGCTCGACATCTGCAAGCCAAACTCCTCGACCGAGGGGGAGAACTCCAGCGCAAGGGAGGTGTCGGGGGCGATGTTGGCACCCTCGGCCAACACTCCTGCCAGATGCTCGCCATCAAGGATGTGGATGCGGGCTGCCGAGTAGTCGTGAGCCGTGTAGAGTCCTCCGCGGTGGGGGGTACTATTGCTATCGTTGCTATTGTTGTCGCCACTCTCCTTTGTTGCGGCTTGCTCCTTTTTGCCCAAAGGGAGTGCTGCGGGGAGTTTTTGGCCCAAGTACTCCACCACCTCGGCATAGGGGGCACTGCTGTGGTACTCTACATCCATAACGGAGGACTGGAGGGTGAAACTCTTGTTCGAGGCGCCTCCTGCCAGCGAGATGTTTACGAGCTCGGTGGAGAGGGTGTCGGCCGCGTTGGCAAAGGTGAGGTTATTAATCATCGCACGGCCCACCATATCGTCGATGGAGCGACCTGTGAGCGATGCCTCCACACTGCCCGAGAGCCACGCTTGGCGCTCTGAATCGGCAAGACCTATGGTGCTGAGGTTGGCCCTCGCGAGGTTGAGGACAAGGGTGTACTCGGCGGTGTCGGAGGGGATAAGTGCTCCGCCGGCCTCCGCAGAGAAGTTGATATTGGGGTCGTCGGAGGAGGCAACCACCGAGAGGTAGTCATCCTTCAGCAGTGCCTCAAAGCCTACCCCCGCATAGTTGTAATCCTTCCAGTAGAGATTCTCCACGCTGCCCGCAACGCTACTCTCTATGCGTCCACTCTCCACTGCCACATTGCCATCCAATGTGAGGTCCACCTTGCCGAGCTCTTTCATGCCGAGCAGGCGCCCCACCTCGAGGTCGGAGGTGCCAATCGTACCTGTGTAGCTCACCCTCTCGCCATAGCCGAGGGTTCCCTCTACAGCCAAGCGACCCATATTGGTGGCTATCAGCATGTCGGGCTTGACAATGTTGGGTTCGGCCACCACCTCGCCGCTCAGAGCGAGAGTGTCGACCTTCGAGAGCCACTCGAGAGCCTCGGCGGGGAGGTCGCCACCCACCACGCGGCGGTAGATGTTTTCCACTTTTGCGGGTGTGGTGTGGATGGCAAGTTCCAGGGTGGCGGACATATCCGCGGGGTGGGCAATGTGGGTCACCGAGCCGCTCACCTCCACCTCTGTGTCGTATAGCAGGGCACTGAGGTCGGCCACAAAGTCACAGACGGGGCCATGGAAGGTGCCGTCGATGTTGCTGCCCTCCAGTTGGTAGGCGCCGAGCTCATGGACAAACAGGCCGGCAGTTGAGGGGTCGAGGGACGAACCGGAGGTCTTCAGGTGGAGCGCAATAGATTCGTTGAAGTCGGAGTACTCCTCCCAATCTTGGCCCTCGAGAATGAGGTAGGGGAGCGACAGGCGGGTGTTCCCCGAGCGGAAATCGATGTTGTGGAAACTGATGACGGCGTCGCCCACCTCCAGCAGGCTCATGGAGCTCTTCTCCAAGTAGGCGCCACTGCGGTCGATGGCTGTTAGGTTCGTTATATCCTTGAGGGTCACCACTATGCCATCCACTCCGATGCTTCCGATGTGGACACTGTGTATCATCAGCTCCATATCCGAGTAGTCAATCACACCCTCGGGTACTCGGCCTGCAAGGTTGGCGTCGTAGAGCCTATAGCGCAGCTCCTCCACATCCAGATTTTCGAGCAGGAATGGGGTTGTTTCTTTGGTGGTGTCGGCGGGGAAGAGGCTCTCGTAGTGGTTCACGATTTGGTCGAGGTTAAGCTCTCCTTCGGCGTCGGTATCCATGTTGAAGTAGCCCCTTTGGATGCGTACATTGCGAGGCAGGAGCCTCCCCTCGGCCAGCAGGGCATCGCGGTCGATGGTGGCCGACGCCTTATCGACCCACAGCAGGGTGTCGCCGCGGAGGTCCTCAATATAGAGCCCCTCGACCACCAGCGAGGAGATGTTCTCCACCGAGATGGAGCGGATATCTACGCGGGTGTTGGTGTACTCCGAGAGGTAGTCCACAATTTTGTGGGCCGCGAAGGTCTGCACGCGGGGCAGCGAAAAGGCCAAGGCCACGGCCAGAACGAGCAAAATGATGGCTAAAACCACACCGGCGATGGTGTGAGTTGCAATGTTTGCCAATTTTTTTATAACTTTGCTCATTCTTGGTGCTTTAAACCTACAATTTTACGAAATTTATTGTCGATATACAAATATGGAAGCTACAATTTTAGGAATTGAGTCGTCGTGTGACGACACTTCGGCGGCAGTTTTGAGGGGTACGACTATGCTCTCCAATGTCATAGCCTCGCAGGCTGTGCACATCAAGTATGGCGGTGTTATCCCCGAGCTGGCCTCGCGTGCCCACCAGCAAAATATTGTGCCTGTGATAGATACGGCATTGCGCGAGGCAGGCATTACCGCCGACGAGCTCGACGCCATTGCTTTTACGCGTGGCCCCGGCTTGCTCGGTTCGCTGCTTGTGGGCGTGTCGTTCACCAAGGGTCTGTCGCTTGCAAAAAACATACCCATGGTGGAGGTCAACCACCTGCAGGGGCACATCCTCTCGCACCTTATCGACATCCCCGGTGAGCGACTGCCTCACCCCTCGTTCCCGTTCCTCTGCCTGCTCGTGTCGGGCGGCCACACACAGATTGTGAAGGTCACCTCACCCTTGGAGTTCGAGATTGTGGGCACCACCATCGACGATGCTGCGGGCGAGGCTTTCGACAAGTGCGCGAAGGTGATGGGCTTGCCCTATCCCGGTGGCCCTGTTATCGACCGCTTGGCGCACGAGGGTAATCCCGAGAGGTTTAAGTTTGCCAAACCATCGGTGGACGATTTCGACTATAGCTTCAGCGGACTGAAAACCTCCTTCCTCTACTTCCTCAGAGACCGCATGGAGGAGAACCCTCAGTTCATCGAGGAGAACAAGGCAGACCTCTGCGCCTCGCTCCAGAAGACCATCATCGACATTCTGTTGAAGAAACTTGTGAAGGCCTCCAAGGCTCTTGGTATCAACGAGATTGCCATTGCGGGCGGTGTGTCGGCCAACTCGGGCCTCAGGGAGGCTGTGGAGGCTGAGGGTCGCCGTCGCCATTGGCGCACCTACCTTCCTCCCCTGAAGTTCACCACCGACAATGCGGCGATGATTGCCGTTGCGGGCTACTATCGCTACCTCAATGGCGAGGAGAGCTCGCTGGATGTGGCCCCTGTGGCACGACTCGAGGATTTGCTGTAAGAGGGCGCATTTGTCATCTGATAAAATCATCCAAACCCCGCCAACACATGGTGGGGTTTGTTTTTTTGTCTGGAGCGTTCACAATTTAAGTTTTTCCTGTAATTCCTATTGACCATAGTGCAAAACAAACAATCGCTCGGCCACTGCTGACCGAGCGATTGCTCTTTTAGGATTTACCTACTCCTTGCGGAGTAGAGGGGTGTTACGCACGATTATTTGGCGCTCCAAGCACCGCCACCGTTGTCCCAAGTACCCTCCTTAACGGTATAGAGAGTCTTGCCGTCTGTAGGAACTGTGAGGTCTGCGGTCTGGTTCCACTTGTTGGTCCAGTTGTTAGCAGTTGCGCTGGGGTTCATGCGGCAGAAGATAACATTGGGGTAGCCGGCGGGGGCCTCAACCTCGTAGATGCCATCTTTGTCGGGGCCGGTCATGCTAACCCATTTCTCACCTGCGCCGAAGAAGTAAGCTGCAAAGCGAGCATTATCAACCTTCCAGTTGGTGTTGGGCTTGAGGTAGAGGATGGTGGGCATTGCGGGCTTGTCAGCCTCGGGGTTATTCTTGTCGGTAATGGTGTAGAGTGCGCTGCCATAGAGCAGGAGGTACTTGTCACCGTTAATCTTACCGAGTTTGAAGTCGCCACTCTGCTCGCCATTGCCACCATTGTTGATGATAATGTTGAGCTCTTTGCCCTCAGCCTCAATGGGAAGCTCATAGTAGAGATACTCCTTACCATTGATGGTCTCCTTGGCGGTCATCTGCGAACCTGCCCAATCACCGGTGTACTTGGTATCATTAGCATCCCATGTGTAGATCCAGCGCTCTGCCCAGCTGTTCTCCATTGCGTAAACATATACGCGAACGGCTTTAACATCGCCCCAGTTGGTCACTACACCATTAGCGGTGTTGTTAGCAACGGTTGCGCCCTCGCCGGCCTCACCAACGATAGCGTTGATGTCGTACTGCGAACGCATGGTGTACTCCTTGTAGTTGTGCTCGTTGTCAACATTGAAGGTGATGCCCTCAACCTTGTTGCCCTTAACACTACCGTAAGCGTAACCAACGATACCACCCATGTCGCGGTAGCCGGTCATGGTGATGTTCTTAGCGGTGTTGCCCTCGATAGCGCAGTGGAGGTCGGCGTAACCAACGATTGCACCTACCTTGTCACCATTCTGCTGGTCTGCGGTATCCCAGAGGTAAGCAACAGCCTCGATGGTAGCATTCTCAACATAGCAGTTCTTAACGCTTGCATTCTCCTGCAGCTTACCGGCAACGGCAGCTACATAGTGGAGACCTGCGATGTCGGCGCCAACGATCTTGAGGTTCTGGATGGTGGCATTGGGACCAACCCAACCGAAGAAGCCGGTTGCGTAGTTAGCAACGGTGTTCACCGAGTTGATCGACTTGAGGTTCTTGATGGTTGCACCCTGACCGTCGAAAGTACCGGCGAACTGGGTAGCGCCAACATTACCTACGGGAATCCACTGAGAGATACCTGCGAGGTCGTACACTTTATTGGCCAGCCTTACGGTTGCACCCTTGAAGGTGTTGCCGTTGGTGTTAACCTGCTCTGCAAACCACTGGAGTGCCTCAACAGTGCTAAGCTCATAGATGTCGCGAGCTACGGTTGCCCATACACCGTGGGTGATGAACTCCATGCCGTTGATTACGAGGTTGATCTTGTCAGCATTGTTCTTGATGTTCCAGAGGTCGCTGCCGCTGTAAAGACCGGTACCGAAGCCGGTTGCAGTGCAGTTATCAATGTAAACATTGAAGATAGCGCCGTTCGAGTTGATATCGATAGCGGTAACGGGCTTGCCATCCCAAGTGGTTGCCTGAACGGGAGTCGAGAACTCGCAATCCTTGATGATAACGGTGTTCTCACCTACCGGACCATCCTCGTAAACCTGAAGGGCTTTACCGTTCGATACTGCAAAGTCGCAATTCTCGAAGGTTACATCCGAAGCGTAGGTGTAGAGGTAGCCGTTCAGAGGATCGATTACGCAATCCTTGAAGCTGTGGGGAGCCGAGCTGTGGCAGTAGAACTGGCCAACAATCTTGCTATTGTTGAATACTACCGAAGTAGCGTGACCGAAACCACCGTTGTAACCATTGTTGGCAGTGGTGAAGGTGAGATCCTCAAAGGTCAGAGCAACGCCATGTGCGTAGTTGCCGGGGGCGCCGCTATTACTATTTACGCCACCTTTCAGGTTGGTCTTGTCCATGCCGGCACCCTTGATAGTCAGAGCGGTGCGGCCATCCTTAGCGAAGGATGCGGGAATATCAAACTCACCCTCGTAAACATTGATGGTTGCGCCGTTGTTAGCCTCAGCAGCTGCATCAACGAATGCTGCGTAGAGGATACCCTCAACCTCAGCGGTCATAGCATAGCCAGTGTCGGAAGCTACGCCACCCTTCTTGTTGAGCTCAGCTACAACCTTGCCGATGCGTGCCAACGACTCGGTGTCAATCATGTTCGACTTGTAGCTACCGCAGTATACCAAGTCGATGTGCGAGTTCTCGTCAACGAATACTTTTGCACCGTCGATTGCCTCCGAACCGTTAGCAATCAGTTTGCCAATCTTCGAGTTAACGAGCTGTACGGGATAGTCGTCCTGACCGTTGGTGAAACCGCTTACGATGTCGCAATTGGTGAGGGTTGCACCGTGGGTGCCGTAGAGTACCATACCGCCGAAGCCATCGTAGAGGTTGTAGGTACCCTTGATGGTTACTTTGTTGAGCTTCGAGCTAGTACCACCGCAGAGGTAGAGACCGATGTTAGCCTCGCCGTCGATGGTAAGGTTGTTAATCTTCACGCCGGTAGCCCACGAGTTGTTGCTGCTGCTACCAAACTGCAGACCGGTGCCGTCGGTACCAAGGTCGAGAGTGATGGTGTGGTCGCCACCATTGATGGTGAGGTCGCTCAATACATCAGCGTTGTTAACGAGGATACCCTCGGTGAGAGTTACATCCTCATTGATGGTCAGAATGTCACCCTTCTTGAGTGCTGCGAATGCCTCTGCAAGGGTCTCAAATTTGGTGATGTCGCCCTCGATGGTTGCAACGGGAACTTTCTCAACAACGGTCCAAATCTTCTTGGAGTCGGCGTCGGTGCCCTCGTTTACTTTGTGGGTCTTCGACTCGATGTACTTATCGCTGGGTTTTACATAGAAGGTACCACCCTTGATGGTGAAGGTACCACCCCAATCCTCCAATTTGTTAGTAAAGGTACCGCCGTTAATCTCGATAGCACCAGTATATGCTGCAAAGCCATAGCCACCTTTCGAAGCCGAGAAGGTACCATCGTTGATGATAGCCTTAGCGCCACTCATGATGTAACCAAGCGAACCGTCAACATTACCCTTGTGGGTGTAGGTACCGCCGTTAACAACAAGCTCGCCGTTAGCTCCTGCATAGAAAACATGGCTCGAACCGCCAAAACCATTCATCACAACCTCGCAGTTGTTGAGAGTAGTTTTGCCATAAACAGAGATTGCACCGTGGTTGCTCTCAACTTTAACATCGGTCAAAGTGGCCTCACCGTAGTTGTTGAATGCATACGAAGCCCAGCCGCCGTTTGCGCAAGGTGCGCCATTTACAGTGGTCTTCTCAAGGCTGAGAACGCCTTTGTTGTAGATAGCCGAACCGCCATTCTCACCAATGGAGTTGATGGTACCACCAACGATGGTGAGAGTACCATTATTGGTAATCACATGACCCTCACTCTTGGGGAAAGCACCCGAGATAGAGGTGTTGTCAGCGAAGTTGATGGTCAGAGCCTGACCCTCCTCAATTACGATAGGAGCGCCAGCAACTGCATTCGATACTACCTCCATAGGTACGCCGGCTGCGATAGCAGCCTCAACGGCCTTGTTGAGGTTGGTGAACTTCACGCCATCAACGGTTGCGCCAACAGCGTTGAGCTTGCCAAGTTTGTAGATGTGGTTGGCCTCGATGGCTGCCAAAGTAGCATTCAGGGCATACTGGGAATCCTCACCCTCAACGAGGTAGGTGAGTTTCACCTGCTCGGCGATGGGAGCGATTGCGATGTACTGAACACCCTCGGCGGACTCGATGGTAGCCTCGTTAGTGTTGCCGCTAAAGATGAGCTTGTCAGCCGAAAGGGCAACTTTGTTGCTCGACTCCAGCATCAGAACTGCCGACTGCATCTTGAGGGCTACCTCTGCGGGCTCGGTGCCGGCGAGCTTCGAGGGCTCAACGGCTGCCTTGAACTCGATACCGGCCTTACCCTTCGACGAGTCGAACTCGCCAACGGTGAAGACGATGCTGTCGTAGCCACCCTCCAAGAGGTCCTTGCGAATCTCGCGGTTGATGCACTCGAAAAGCTGGTTCTCAGCGTTGTAGGTGAACTCATACGAGGTGGCACCTGCTACGCCTGCCTTTACACCATAACCAACCAGAACATCGGTCTGGTCGAGAGAGATTGCGTGTTTACCATCAACGCGGTCGGCGATGGTTACACGGGTAGCCTCGTCGATGGTCGCCCTAAGGGCGATACCATCGACAGAGGTATTTGCATTGATGTTCTCATCAAGCTCGTTGTTACAAGCTACTGCGCCTAAAGCCACAATAGCACTTGCCAGAATATAAAATATCTTTTTCATCTTTTTCAATTAAAAAGTTGAACCAATGTATTGTGACTTGTTATTAGTTCCAAGTTACATCGCTACCATCAGCACCCTCGATGCCGAAGCCGCCGGCGATCGACTGCTTCTGACCGTCTTTCCAGATGGTGAAGTTGTTGGTGTTCTCGTTCGAACCGTTGTTCTTGAACTCCCTGTAGAGACCGGGGAAGCCCTCAACCTTGTTCTCGCCATTGATGCGCAGGTCACCGTAGATGCCAAGCTCGGTGTGAATCGAGATAGCGTACTTGTCGGTGCTGAGGTTCTTCGAGATGAAGGTGTTGTTCTCAACGGTGAGGTCGTACTTAATGTTAGACTCGTTGTAAACGCAGATTGCCTTACCAGCGGTGTCGAACTTGCTGTTCTTCACAACAACCTTCGAGTTGTTGTTGCCATAGTAGTAGAGGGCGTAGCCGTCGAAGCCGCTGTTGGTGTTGATTGCAAAGTTGCAACCGTCGATAACAGCATTGTTAACATTCAACCTTACGCGCTCAATGTTACAGTTGGTGAAGTTGAAGTTGTCTGCGTGGTGAACGAAGCCAAATGCCTGCTCGGTGTAAGCAAGATCTGCGGGAGTGGTGTAGCTGAGGTTCTCGAAGCTTACACTCTTACCGGTGAGGTAGGTCGACTTGTCCATGTTAACGATGGTCTTAGCCTTGTCCTCGCCCACGAACTTAACGCTGCTTACGGGGTAGGTGAGAGCGCCGAAGTTGTGAGTACCGTTGAGCAGGGTAATGGTGCCGCCGTCGGTAACACCGTTAAGAGCCTTCTGAACGGTCTGGAAGTACTTAACACCAATCTTAGCAGCTACATTGCCACCCTCGGGATACCACTCGATACCCTGAGCCTTGGTCATGTCGAAGGTCTCTACCTTAACAAGGTACTTGTCCTCAAGGTCGTAGAGGTAGTTCATCTCGGTGTTGCCCGAAATCTCGAACTCTACATTCTCGATGGAGTAGCTTTTCGAGATGCTCATGGCGCTCACCATATACTCCTCATTTGCCTTGCCGGAGGTCTTACCAGCCTTGGTTATGGTGTTGTTGGTGAAGACAACCTTGCCCTCGGGAGTCTGGTTACCGTAGAGCTGAACTGCATACTTGTACTGGTCGATGAACTCGCAGTTGTCAACGGTCAACCAAGCCTTCGAAAGGATAGGACGGAAGCCGTTACAGTTGAACTTCGAGTTGGTTACGGTGCAGTAGTCGGGAGCGTTCACAGCGTAGAAGTGGATAGCGCCATCGTCGCTGAGAGTGAACTCGCAGTCGTCAACATTTACACTACCGCAGTAGAGGCTGATGATGTACCTGCCGGTATTCTTGTCAACATACTGGTGGCCGGTGGTTACACTACCGGTGTAGCTGTTCCTGAACTTCAGACCCGAGATGTTCAAGGTCTTGCCACTTGCAGCGATAGCGAGCTTACCATTGATGGTAGCCTTGCGGCTGCTCTTGGCGAAGATGTTGAGGCTCTTGCCCTCCACGAAGAAGAGACCCTCGTAGGTGCCGTTTGCGAGAACGATGTTGGAGCCCTCGGTAGCCTCCTCGATAGCCTTCTTCAGGCTGTCGGCGCTTGCTACATAGGTGTAGTCCACACCGTCAACGGTTGCGGTGAAGTCATAGGTGCTTGCGAAGATGTCGTCGAAGGTCAGAGCCCTGCCCTCAAGAGTGTTCTTGGTGAGGTTTGCGTGGCCACCGTAGATGCCAAGCCTACCGTTAATCGAGCACTCGGTCATATCGAGCGATACATAGGTATTCACGAGCTTGTCGCCCTCGAACTGACAGTTGTTGAGGGTAACCTTGGTGATAGCCTTGAAGTAGTTCCTCCAGCCGATGAACTTACAGTTCTCAGCCACGATGTAAGCCTCGGTTACGCCGTCGGCCATGCCGTCGATAGTGAAGGTGTAGCCCTCAAGTGCGCGGGTGCTGGTGAGGTCCTCGAAGGTACAATCCTTGAAGTAAACCATCTGGCCAGCCTTGCCGTCCACGAATACATTGTTGCCCTTGAAGTAGCACTTCTCGAAGTTACCGTAAACGGTGCTGCCGTTTGCGATAGCGGTCTCGAAGGTGAAGTTAGCCTCCTTGATGGTAGCGCCCTTAGCGTTCATGCTACCTGCGAGGAAGGTTGCGCCCTTAGCCTCAACGGTAACCTTAGCGGTGAGCTCCTCTGCGGGGAAGTTAGCGAAGGGCTCGTCGGTCTTGATGATGGTAACGGTAACCTCGGTGTTGAGGGCTGCAGCAGCCTTGAATGCAGCGTCGAGGGTCTCGTAGATGGTGGTGGTGTCGTCACCAACCTGAGCTACGGGAACTTTCTTCACTACATCCCACATGCCGGTTACATCGTTCTTAACAGCCTTGTACTCATACTCAACATAGCTGCTGGGATCTGCGTTGTAGCTACCTGCTACGATGTTGATCTCCGAGTAGCCACCAGTGAGGCTGTAGCAATTGAAGCCGCCTTTGAAGGTACCACCGCTAACATTGATGATAGAGTGGGTAGTATAACCACGTTCGTTAGGATCGTTCTGTGCAATGAGAACACTCCTATTACCATTTGCGTAGGTACCATCGCCGTTGGCGGTCCACTCACCACCCTCGATGTTGATAGTACCACCCGAAGTCATGGCGATGAAGCCGCCCTGTTTGCTGACGCCCTCACCACCCTTAACATTCAGAGTTGCGCCACAGCTTACGCCGGCCAAGCTACCAACATAGCTGCCGGTGCCATTCTGGTAGAGCTCTGCGCCATCGTAGATGTTAACAACAGTAGCGCTGCCAACAGCCTCGATACCAACATAGCTGTTCTTACCGGTGATTACGGTGCCAGCCTTAACATTCAACTCAACGCCGCCACGAGCTTTCACGGCAGCACCGTTCGAGTTGTTGTTGCTGATGGTTACATTCTCCAGATTGAGAGTAATCTTCTGGGTGCTGCTAGTAGAAGTCGAGATTGCAGAGTAAGCGGTAACACCTGCCTCAAGGGTACCATTCTTAATGGTGATGGTGTTGGGCTTGGTGCCGTTGTTCTTGAAGTTGAGCAGGTAGTCGTTAACGGCTGAAGTGTTGGTTACGGTCATGCCGTTAAGGTCGATGGTGAAGCTCTTGTCACCCTCATAGTAGTAACCATCTTTCCAGCCATCGCCGAAGTCGTGGTAGTTATCTTCGTTGAAGGTGAGGTCAGCTGCGAGAGTTACAGTGCCGCCATCCTCAACTGCCTTAATAGCAGCGTCGAGCTCGGTGTAGTTCTTGCCGTTTACAACAGCAACAGCCGAACCGAGGAAGCCGAGGTTATAGATTTTGTTCTCGAAGTTTTTCTCGATAGTCTTAATAACCTCGCCGTTGATAGCATACTGAAGGGTAATCAAACCTGCGTCGGTGAAGGGAACATACTGAACCTCCTCCGAGGGGGTAACTGCAAACGAGTCGAAAATCTCAGTACCCTTGCCGAAGATGTACTTGCTGGCTTTCAGCACAACATTATCCTCGGTGGAGATGAACTTCAACACGGGAGCCATGAGGCTGAGGACAATCTTCTCATCCTCGGCGTTCATGAAGGTGTGTTTGGTGTTCAGAACGATACCATTGGCACCCTCCCACGAGTCGGGCTTGATGTTGGTGTAGAAACGCAACTCCTCGCCAACCATCTCAACGGGCTTTTGGCCATCGGCGTTGTTGGTGTTGCAATAGAAGGTCTTACCGTCCTCGGTGGTGAAGGTGAATGCCTTGAGGTCGGCATTCTCTGCGTAGATAACATCGCCGGCCTCGAAGGTGATGGCGTGTTTCATAGTCGCCTCGTCCAGCTCACCGATGGCAATACGGGTGAGCTCATCGTCGTAGGCCACGGTGAAGGATACGCTATCCTTGCTCTGGTTGGCCTCGATCGACTCGTCGATTTCGTTGTTACAAGCTACCGCTCCCAAAGCCACGATAGCACTAACAAATATGTAAAATAGCTTTTTCATTGTCTTTATAAGTGTGTTTCGTTAAACTTTGGACTACCACTCGATGATCTCACCATTAGCCTCGCCACTGAAACCGGTGCCCGAAGTGATGTTCTGGAGCTGACCATCGATGTAAAGTTTACCCTCGCCGGTTGCGCTGTATGCATCACCAACGATAGTGTTGTTGCTCAGGTTAACCTTAACATTCATGTCCATGTTGGTCTTGAGCTTACCGGTGAACGAGCAGCCGTTGAAGGTTACCGAATAGCCGGTCTCGTTGTGCCATACACCTGCGATACCACCAATCTGCTCTGCATCGCCTGCATCGCCTGCGTTGGTAATCTCAACATTACCGCTTACCGATACATTCTCGAACTTGTTGCCATAGTGTGCAATACCGAATGCACCACCAACATCGCAGGTAGTACCGCTAACATTGATGTTCGAGCGGATGTTGCTGAAGGTGTGACCACCCTCGCCGTTGAAACCTACAACGCCACCAACATAGGTGCGGTATGCAGTGCCGTTCTCGATAGAGTTGGCCTTAACATAGCTGGTTGCGTCTACATCAACGGTGATGTTGTTCCAGTTAGCGTAAGCGTTCTTACCGCCAACACCGCCAACATAAGCCATACCGTTAACCTCAACATGGCCGCATACCTTTATATTATTATATTTAGAGGTATAGGGATTACCTGCAACAACGCCCACATTCAGACGACCCGAAACCTTAGCGTTCTCCACGGTCAGGTTCTTAATCTCGCCGTTGTAGGTGTTACCGAAGAGACCTACGGTGCTGTTGTTACCGGTGATAAGGAGGTTGCGAACGGTCTTGCCGTTACCATCGAAGGTACCTTCGAAGCCGCCGGTCTTGCCGATGGGTGCCCACTCCTCGTTGTTGAGGTCGATGTTGTCAACGAGTTTCACAGTCTGCCCAGCGAATTTGTTGCCACCGTTTACGGTAGTTGCAAACCACTTCAAACCTACAGCGGTGCTAATCTCGTATACGCCGTTTACAGCATATACGCAGCTGCCCTGATATACATACTTGTTGCCGTTAACCTCAACGGTTGTACCAACATTAGCGGTGTAGCCGCGACCTACATAACCTGCGCAATCCAAGTAGTTTGCAACGGTGCCATTTGCGTCCTGACCAGTAACAGTACCACTGAACGAGCAGCCGGTAAGTTTCAGCGAGTTTTTGGTGTTGTCGTCCCAACCACCAGCGATACCACCTACGCGGTAGAGGTCATTGGTATTACCTGCACGACCTGCGGTGATTGCTACATTACCGGTAGTGTGGCAGTTGACAAAGGTAGTGTTCTCGGGTGCCAGACCAATGATACCACCGGCGAAGAACTTCTTACCGGTTACATCAATGTTAGACGAGCAGTTCTCGAAGGTAGCTTTACCCATAAGCTGACCAGCGATACCACCAACCATAGAGTTAGCCTTAACATAGCTATTGTTGTCTGCATTGATGGTCACATCCTTCACGGTAACATTGCTGCCGCTACCACCAACTACAACAGCAACGCGGCTTGCAGCCCCTTTGTCGAAGCTCGACTCTACTTTAACATTGCCTGTAACGGTAATATTCTCGAGGGTCGAGGTGCCAACCAAGTAACCAACAACGCCTGCAATGTGACCACCAGAATCGGCGTCATCGCTTGCTACATTTACGGTAATATTCTCAAAGTTGATATTCTTGATAGTCGCGTTCTTGGCGCAACCGAAGAGGCCCATGCCCCAATCAGGCTGCTCCGATACGATGTAGAGATTCTTAATGGTGTTGTTCTGACCATTGAAGGTGCCATCGAAGTAATACTCCCTACCAATAGGAGCCCAATTCTCACCTGCAAGGTCGATGTCGTTCATCAGCTTAACGGTTTTACCCTTGAAGATAGACTCCTGCTCATCGTTCAGCTTAGCAATCCATTTCAGACCATTTACGGAGTAAACCTCATAATCGCCAGCAGCGTTGAGCAACAGACCGTCGGTGATGAAGGTGCTACCCTCGAGAATCTTCTCGCAACCGGTAACGGTGGTGAGGTCGTAGTATGCAGCTGCATCCTCATCTACCCATACGGCAAACTTCTGGTCTTTAGCAACATTGGTGATGTCGATGTTCTCGGCAACAATGTTAACCTCAGCCGACGATTTAACCATGATGGCTGCCTTATTAGCAGTCTCGAAGGTTGCGTTCTTGATGTTGAAGTTAACAGCTGCAGGAGCGTCAACATACTGCTCGTCAATCTTGATACCGCGACCAGCCGAGGTAATCTCCAGACCGTCGATAGTAACGGTGTTGCCGGCAGCG
Organism: Tidjanibacter sp.; assembly: GCA_017628305.1. Taxonomy (GTDB): domain Bacteria; phylum Bacteroidota; class Bacteroidia; order Bacteroidales; family Rikenellaceae; genus Tidjanibacter. Next base: position 6,419 of record JAGBZI010000093.1, on the reverse strand, counting down.
GTTACCCACATTGCATAGTAGTCGTGGCTCTCCGCGATGGTTACATTGTTCAGAGTGTAGGTCTTGTTCTCGCCACACAGAGCAATAGCTTTCAGTGCGTTTACATTGTTCAGCTCGGTGCTGTTGTCGAACATCATATCGTAGGTGTCCCAAGTACCACTTGCCTTGGTGGTAGTGATGTTCATGTTGTTCAGAACAACTTTAGCATCCTCGTTGAGGGCCTTCAGACCTGCGTTGTAGGTGGTCTCGAAGGTCAGGGTGTGACCGTTACCCTCGATGGTGATGTTGGTGGTCTGAGCGGTACCAGCGACGAAGTAGCTGTTGAGGCTTGCATCAGCCAACATATTTACCTTAACCTCAGCTACATCCCAGTTCTTCAGAGCAGCCTTCAACTCAGCGGTGTTGTAAACCTGACGAACGCCGTCGATGGTTACATGGTTCTCAACATTTACACCCTCGGTGTAAACAACTGCATTAGCGTTGGCATACTCGAACGAGCAGTTCTCGATAACGAGCTCAACACCGGTAACGCCCTCAGCAATAACGATGGCGCTGGTGGTAGCTGCGTTGGTCGAAACAATGTGGAGGTCCTTAAGGATAACCTTGATGTTCGACTGGTTGATAATGATGGGCTTGAGAGCCGACGAGGTGATGGTGCGAACAGCTGCCTTAGCGGCTTTAGCCTTGGCCATGCCCTTAACAGTCATGGGAGCCGATACGCCCTCAATGATGATGTCCTGACCAATTACGATGCTGCCATCCTCGTCTGCGTTGCTAACGATGGTGATGGTTGCGCCATCCTCTGCGTCTGCAACTGCGTCAGCAAGCGAAGTGTAGCCAGTGTTGGTAACAACATCAAGGATAACCTCATACATATTGTCAGCGTTGAGCTCAGCCCTGTACTCGCTGCCCAAAACCTCGGCAGCAGGTGCGGTGCTGTAAAGACCGCCGCTCACTGCGAAAGTAGCAGCGTGGGCGTCGCTCTGGCGATAGTAGGCAAGACCCTCGCCGTTGGCAGCCTTGAAGGTACCGCCGGTGATGGTTGCGCTCACTGCGCCATACTCGCAAGCCTCAACGATAACTGCGCTACCGGTAGCACCGGTGCCGTTGCCGTTGTACTCGTAAGCTTTGAATGCGCCGGTTGCGGTGAACTCGCCACCAGCGATGGTCAAGGTGCCTTTCTTGTGGTAGATGGCAGCCTCAGCACCGCTGATTGCACCACCCTCAACATTGATGGTTGCACCGGGGCAGTAAACTGCGGTGCTACCGGTCGAGGTGATAACTGCATCCTCAAAGATGTTCACCTTGATATTCTCGGTCAAACCGTTGGTGCAGAGGGTAGCAAAATCGCTACCCTTGCCCTCCAAGGTGCCGTATACATTAACAGTGCTACCATCGCCATCCTTGGGTACGAACACTGCGCACGAGGTCTCCGATACAATAGTTGCACCGGCACCAACGGTCAGCTCTGCGCCGTTGGCTACAACCCTTACGCCCATACCCTTGGTCGAAATGGTACCACCAAGAATGGTCAGCTTACCGCTGTTGAGGAATGCGGGAGTCTCAAGCTCCGAGGTTACCTCAAAATTGTTAAGAATCAGCGAGATATTACTGACAGCAGGAACAGCAATCTGCTCCTTGATGGTTGCGGGAGCGGTCACCGAAATGGCCTGCTCGCCACCAAGTGCGATAGCTGCCTCAAAAGCCTCCTCGATGCTCTTGTACTCAACACCGTTTACATTGGCAACGGAGGTAGCATCCTCGGTCGAACCCTCAAACGACTGGCCGGTAATCTTAAGGCTGGTAGCTTTAACCTTACCTGCATTGAAGGTAATCGAAGGAGCTTTGTCAACATGGCCATATTTGGTCACGCCCTGAACATATGCAGTAAAACCAATCTGAAGGTCGTCAGCCTCGAAGGTCATCTCGGGGATGGCGAAATATACATACTGCTCGGTGGTGGTCAGAAGAAGACCCTCTTCCTCTGCACCAAAGTTCAAGGTGATACTGCTCGATGCATTACCAGCGATGGATGCCTTGTAAGGCTCAGCGCTCATGTCTACAACAGCGTCACCGGCAAGTGCCTGACCCTTCCTCGAGGTGAGGGTAAGGGTGTTCAGGTAGTACTTGTTGGGGGTGTTCTCTTTCGAAACCCTGATACGAACAAGGGCGGTGGGAGCCTTGAAGTAGAACTTGTTGTTGCCGACAGGAGAGGAGGCAACAGTGGGAACATGCTTCACGCTGTTAACGGTAACACCATCAATGTTTGCGGGCATGTTGAACGAAAGAACACCGGCCTCAGTTGCAGTGTTGCTCTCAGCAAAAGGATAGATTGCATAGTAGCGGCTAAGCTTTACGCCGGTACCCTCCACAAACTCCTCAACATAGTCGAAGGTAGCCGACTTGCCAACCTGCTGGCCGTCGGGAAGGTTTACACTGTACTTAAGGTTGTGGTCATCTGCTGCAAATACCGATACAAAATCACCGGTCTCCCAGTTGATTTTGTTGTCTGCGTCGAGAATAGTACGAGTCTCGGCATCTACATCCAAATAGCCGTAAAACCTCTGGCCGACGATGCCGTCGGAGGTAGCAATCTGGTCGGTCTCAAGCTGAGTACATCCGACCATTGCAGCCGCAAAAGCAGCAATTGCAAGTAGCGTTTTTTTCATTTTTAGTAGATTTTGTTTGTAATTAATTTTAGTGTGTTTGTTTCTCTGTCAATCTTGAAAGAGCAGGACCTTGCTTAGAAGTCTCCATCATTTTCGAAGTCTCCACCGTTGTCAATGGGGCTTGCTGCAATTCCCTGCTCAACTACCATGAGGACCTCCTCGATGGCAGGTGCAAAATAATTGTGTTTTTTCATACTGTTAAAAAAGTTTTTAGTTAATAATTAATTTGATTGTTTTTTGTTTATTTTGTTTGTTTTGCTCTTTTCTGATTTTTCTTCTCTTTTTTCTTGTTTTGTGGTTTAAATTTTCTACTCTCTTTTTTTACTTTTTATCTGGTTTTTGTTGTTCTCCGTTTGCCCCAATCTTGCGCGCGCATAAGACCCTCATTAGAGGTTTTACCCTCCTCTATTGAGTCAATGCATTGTATGTCAAGTGTTTAGGCATGTATATTGTGTCCATTGTGGCCTAAAAACCGTCATTTTCGGACACTATATTGGCTACAAATGTAGCTTTTTTTGCAAGTTTATCCAAACAATTTCTCGATTATTTCACCCTCTTTTTTCACCTTTTCCCCCAAATCGCGCTGCAATAGGGTTTTGGGAGGTATGGGGTGGTGTTTGGGCCATTTTGAGCGCTTTTTCTCGCCTTCGCACGCTTGCAAACATCGTGCCAGAATTCACAACACCCAATTTTCACCCCTTGTCAAAAGCCTACATTAGGGTTGTTGATAGCAAATTTCGGGCCAAAATTGCGCCTACCGAAGAGAAATTTTACTGTAAATTTGTGCGGATTTCAGAGATTATTTTGGACAGTTTCGGGGGTGATTTGAGTGGTTTTTCGGGGCAAATTTCGCAGAATTTTGGGGCGTATACGGCGCGTTTGTCGGGCGAATTGGGCGGAAATTTGGGGGAGTTTTCGCCCGAATTTTGGCTATCTCAGGGAGGTTCTGCGTCGCGGAATTTGCGATTTTTACGGTGCAAGCAGCGCGTTTCCTATGCGGAGATTGGGCGGTTTTCGGGGTGGGGGATAGGATCAAATTAGGGGCTCTTCAAATGCGTTTTTTGAGCCATTTGTGCCGTTGAGGATTGAGGAACAAGGTGGGGCAATGGGGCTCTTTGGGCCGTTACAGGAGGGCCTCCATGGGCATGTGTATGGCGCCCCATATTGTGGCCTTTACACCACAAAAAAAGGCTCTTCCCGCATCGGGAAGAGCCTTTGTCAATATACTCTGTGTGAGTAGCTTAGTCGCAAAGCGATACGCGGAAGAAGCAAGTAACCTTAGCCTCTGCGTCGGCAGCCTTAAGAACATCCTTAACCGAGGTCTTGCCATCGCCCATCTGGTATGCCTGCTCCTCCAAGGTCTGCTCCTTGAAGAATTTCTGCAGACGACCCTTAGCGATGTTCTCAACCATCTGTGCGGGAAGATTTGCAGCCTTCTCAGCCGATACGGTCTTGATGATCTCGCGAGCCTGCTCAGCCTGCTCAGCGGTGATCCAACCCTTAGCCTGGTTCGACTCGATGTGATCCTCGCTGTCAACATGTGCGGGGTTGATACCTGCCTTCGAGAGAGCAGCATCAACAGCCTTCTGCACGAGCTCGTCTTTGGTCTTCTGGGTAGCGGTCTTCAACTCCTCGTCGATTACCTGCTGGGGAACCATGTCAGCCGAGATAGCAACGGGGTTCATCGATACAACCTGCATAGCGATACCCTTTGCAAGCTGCTCGTCAACCTCCTTGTTGAAGCCAACGATAGCGCCGAGCTTCTTGTTGAAGTGAACATACTGGCAGCAGAAAGGAGCCTCCACGCGGTAGTAGTAGGGAATCTCCACCTTCTCACCGGTCTGACCGGTCTTCTCGGTAACGAGGTCGGCTACGGTGCGACCGTCGGCAGTGGGGCAAGCCAGCAGAGCCTCGAGGTCGGCAGCGTCGTTAGCCATGGCAATCTCCAGAATGGTCTGTACGGTAGCACCAAAGGTGTCAACCTGAGCCACAAAGTCGGTCTCGCAAGCCATGCAAACGATGTAAGCCTTGCCATCCTTGGTGTCGGCTACAACAACGCCCTCCGAAGCGGTACGATCCGAACGCTTCGCAGCTACGAGTTTACCTTTCTCGCGAATGATCTCGATTGCACGCTGCATGTCGCCATTGGCCTCCTCAAGCGCTTTTTTGCAATCCATCATACCCGCTTGGGTTTTGTCGCGGAGTTTCTTGATGTCTGTAAGTGTAACAGCCATAGTCTTTTGTCTATTAAAAGGTTTGACTTTGTTCTTGTTTTACTCAGCAGCGGTCTCAGCTACTACCTCAGCAGCAGCCTCAGCCTCCGAAGCCTCGAGCTCAACCTTCACAGCCTTGCGGGCGCGGGGTTTCTTCTCGGCAACAGCCTCTTTTGCGGCATTCTCCTCTGCCTCTTTCTCTTTCTCGATGCGACGCTCCTCGAGACCCTCGTTGATAGCAGCGCACATTGCGTCGAGAATCACTGCGATACTCTGAGCGCGGTCGTCGTTTGCAGGAATTACATAGTCGATGTTGGTGGGATCACAGCAGGTATCAACCATTGCAAAGACGGGAATGTTGAGGCGGCGAGCCTCACGCACTGCATTTACCTCCTTCTGAACATCCACTACAAACAGAGCAGCGGGAAGGCGGGTAAGGTCGGCAATCGAACCGAGGTTCTTCTCCAGTTTAGCCCTCTGGCGAGCAATCTGGAGTTTCTCACGCTTCGAGAATTTGTCGTAAGTGCCGTCGGCGTTCATCTTGTCGATGGTAGCCATCTTCTTAACGGCCTTGCGTATAGTGGGGAAGTTGGTAAGCATACCACCGGGCCAGCGCTCGGTTACATAGGGCATACCTACTGCTTGCACCTTCTCGGCAACAATCTCTTTAGCCTGTTTCTTGGTTGCAACGAAGAGGATCCTGCGACCGCTCTTGGCAATCTGTTTCATAGCTGCTGCCGCCTCATCGATTTTTACCACAGTTTTGTGGAGGTCGATGATATGAATCCCGCCTTTCTCCATAAAGATATAGGGAGCCATTTTGGGATTCCATTTTCTTTTGAGGTGGCCAAAGTGTACGCCAGCCTCCAATAATTGATTAAAATCTGTACGTGGCATTTCTAATCGTGTGTTTTTCTTTTTTTAATCTCTCTTTTTTTCAACCGGGCTGGTAGTGTCACCTTGTGACAGTCCGCTCGGTTTTCCGCGAAAGGGCAATCTCCCAGTAGCACTCCCTATGCTGCCATAGGACTCTCTTCACTCCACTTTTTCTCTATGCAGCCACAAGTCTTATGCGGCACAGGTGGGTGGTCTGAGTGATTTGTAAACCTCTTTCGTGCAGTTTTTTGGTGCGAACGCGGAGAAAAAATTAACGCTTGCTGAACTGGAATTTACGGCGAGCACCGGGCTGACCGGGTTTCTTACGCTCAACCTCGCGTGCGTCACGAGTGAGGAAACCGTTCTTCTTCAGAGTAGTGCGGTTCTCAGCATCGATCTCGCAGAGTGCGCGAGCGATACCCATACGGGCTGCTTCTGCCTGGCCGTGAATGCCACCACCATCGAGGTTGATGTTGATGTCATAGTTCTCCATCTGGTTGAGAACCAGCAGGGGCTGTTTCACAACGAACTGGAAAATGTCCAAGGGGAAGTAAACCTCAAGGGGTTTCTTGTTGATGGTAATAGTACCGTTACCGGGCTTAACGTAAACGCGAGCAACAGCTGCTTTCCTGCGTCCTACGGTGTTTACAACTTCCATAGT
>JAGBZI010000012.1 GCA_017628305.1 Tidjanibacter sp. | reverse complement strand
GGTAGCCGCCTCTTTAAGACCAATCCGAAATGGGTTGGTCTTTTTTTTGTGCTTTCGCGCGTCGGGGATGCTTTGCGACTAGGGGCTGCCGTGCAGAGGTCTTAAAGAGGCGAGCCACCTGAGGGTAGCCGCCATTCCTTGTGTTACCCACCACCTAAATCCCCGTTAATCCACCTGTGGTCCCATTTCCTCCTTCTTGTGCGGCATAGTCTGCGAGCAGCCTCTGCTCTCGCTTCGTGCGTCGGTTATGTGAGGAGGACTGATATTATTATAGTAGGTGCCGGATAACGCCGCAGGGGGGCACACATAAAAATGCCACCCCCGAAAGGGTGGCACTGTGCGGTTGATTATTTGCTAATCATCATTATTGGTTATTATAGATTGTCATCCACAATAAGAAATCCTCCCACTCTTGGTCTTCGGTGAGCTCCCTGTATGAGATTTGGTACTTTGTGGTGCCATCCTTTTGTTTGCGGGCCCTGAGTTCGCACAGCTCAACCTCTCCCTTGAGTGATTGTTCATAGAGCTCGGGGAAGTATTGCTGAATCAGTTTTTCTTTGTCGGCACCCTCATCAATGGTCATCCATTTCGTGTAGCTGCATCCTGAAAGCAGGAGAATGGTTGCAAGTGCAAGTAGTAGTTTTTTCATAGTAATTGGGGTTTTTTAGGTGATTGTATAGCAAGCATTAGGGTTCGGAGTTCTTGCGCAGCTGTGTGAGCAGCGCGCAGCGCGGTGTGCTAATTTTTCATAGGCCAATATTTTCCGGGGGATTTCTCTGCAACAAATTTACCAATTATTACCCTTTTCTCCAATACTTATGGCGGGATAAATGCCAATTATTGTAAAACGATAAATATTTTATGTTTTTCGTTTGGAAATTTGAATAAATGCACTACCTTTGTATCGAGAAACGATAAATATTTATTATTTGACAATTCACAGCCATATTGCCTTAGGCCAAATGGCAGCATAGCAAAACCGATAAACCCCAAGTTTAACTTTTTAAATAACTGTTTCGATTATGAAATCAATTAGCAAAATTTCAATTCATGCAGCCATTGTGTTGCTCTATCTCTTCGTGTTGCTCCACACCATCGGTGTGGCCATCCAGACACATAGCATTGCAACCGGAGTGTGGGAACCAGCCGTTGATTGGACCCTCCATGGCAGCCTCAAGATGGCTATCGTAGCTCTTCGTGTGGTGTCGCTCGCCACCCTTGTGGTCCTCTTCTCCATCTTTCTTCTCAACTCGTTCCGCAGTGCCACGGCCCCCTTTGCAAGGGCTAACAATGGGCTGATAATGTGGTCGTTGGTGCCCTATCTCATCTACGCATTTTGCGAGAGCAACTTCGGCATCCTTGCCGGCGAGCGTTACATACAGCTCAGCTCGGGCACCATCATTGGTGGCTGTTTGTTGCTCATGGTGGCCATATTTTATCGTCGTGCCACCCTGCTGGCCGAGGAGAACGACCTGACAATCTAACACCTCACCCCCAAATTTCAACCTTGACGACCATGATAATCGTGAATCTCGACATAATGCTTGCCAAGCGAAAGATGTCGCTCAGCGAGCTCTCCGAGCGTGTGGGCATAACCCTCGCAAACCTCTCCATACTCAAGACAGGTAAGGCCAAGGCCATCCGCTTCTCGACCCTCAATGCCATCTGTCGCGAGCTGGAGTGTACCCCCTCGGACATCCTCGAATATCGCCCCGAGGAGGGTGAAGCCCCTGCCGAGGAGTAGTCTTCCAAATCCCCCAACTTACTATCTACTGAGTCTGATGTGACTCAAAACGCACGAAACGCCAGCTGTCAGGGCTGGCGTTTCGCTATGTGAGAATCCGAATCTTGTGGTTGGTCGTTGTGGCCGATAATCAGGTTCTCCCTTGTATGTAATTTCTTGATTAGAACAGCATGGTGTAGGTCACAGCCACATTGTTGGTGGTGTGTTTGAGGTTGCTCATCACGGGGCCGCTGACGGTCACATTGTCGTAGCCATCCGAATAGGAGTAGTAGTACATAATACTGTTGGTGTAGTTGGCCTTCGAGAGGGTCCATGCGATGTCGAGTACCGAGCCGACACCAAACCTGAAGCCCATGCCGAGCGAGAAGTTCTGGGTGTCGGTTTTGTAGCTACCGTAGAAGGGGTTGCCCTCTTTGTTGTACTTGGCAGCCTCGCGACCGAGGGGAGAGCCGTAGTAGGCATAGCCTCCGCGCAGATAGATGTTCTTCACAGGGACAAGCTCGATGCCCACACGCACATTGTTGGCACTGCCGAAGTCGGCATCCACATCATTGGCAAAGGACTCTTCGAGCCCTTCGGTGTGCATGCTCATGCCGCCGTACCACACCTTGTCGTAGTCCACCGAGAGAATAGCCTTGTTGGCGATGGTCACCGAGGCGCCGAGCAATAGTTTGCTGGGCGAGGAGTAGGAGTAGTTGTAGGAGTTGATGCTGCTCTCGGCGTAGTAGCTGTCGGCTGCACGGAATGCGGTGGTCATATTTGTGTAGTAGTCCCTCGTGAGGCTCACGATGGTGGGCGAATGGTAGGCGACGCCAAACCTCAATCCTCTGGTGGGACGCAGGATGGCGCCAATCTTGAAGTTCACGCCCGAGCCATAGTTGCCCACTCTGGGGCCGTAGTCCATATAGCTCACCTCGTCGTTGCCGCTATTCACGGATACATACTCCTCCGAGTAGTTGTAGCGCAAGTTCTGCTCGATGTCCTGTAGCCCGAGGGTTGTGCCGAGGTAGAGGAAGTTGCCGAAGTTGAAGCCCATGGAGAAATCGAACTCGCCGACGCTACCCTCGCTGACCACCTCCATTGCGGAGTTGATGCGGCTGGAGAGGGGAATGCCGGGGATGATGTAGTTGCCGGCAAAGGAGCCGTCGGCATTTACAGCGGGGTCCATGAGGTAGGTGCGATAGGCGAGCACTCCGCCCCACTCATCGGTGTAGATATTGGGGTTGGAGAAGGGGGAGCCGTTGGAGCCCAGCAGCGAGGGGTCGAAGCCATACATCTGCTCGGCAAAGAACTCGGCGATGGTCACCTCACCTCCGTTCCAGCTTGCCGAGTTACGGAAGTTAAGGTCGGCCAACTTGTTGTAGGCAAAGCCGAGGGTGAAACTCACCAGCGAACCAGAGCCCTGATAGAGGTTCAGAGCCGAGCCAATCTGCCCAAAGGAGAGGTTGCCCTTCCCTTTGCTGTAGCCCACTGTGCTATTAGTCGAGGAGGTGTGGTCGTAGCCCATCGTGAAGCTCATGGCCGACGAGCGGTACATGCCGATACCTGCGGGGTTGATGGCCATGCTCGAGAGGTCGGCACCGAGCGATGTGTAGGCGCCACCCATGCCTGCCACGCGGGCCGACATGAAGCCATACTCCGCTTGGGAGTACTTGGCCGCCTCCATGTGGCTCATGTTGGCGGGGCTGATGACCTCGCCACCCAAGATGGCGGTCTGTGCAGTGGCCAAGGTGGGAATCAACATGCAGGCCATTGCTATGCAAAATAATCTTCTCATTGAGTAGAAATTTTTGTGTTATCGTTGCTGTTGCTCTCCGAAGGGGAGTGTATAGCCTCCCCTTCAAAGATTGTTCCTAAACTATTCTCTTACCTGCGACCGGAGCTTCGGCTATTCGAACTGCTCGAGCCTACCGAGCGACTGCTGCTACCAAAGTTGCTGCTACCGCTGCTGAAACTGCTGCGGCTGGAGCTGCTCGACGAACTGCGCGAACTGCTGGAGCTGCGAACATTGGTGCTGCTCGACGAACTCTTGCTCTTGGTGGTGTTCACCTTCAGGCTACTCGACGACTTGGAGGTCGAGCCACTGCTCTTTGTGGTCGAGCCACTGCTCTTGGTGGTCGAGCCACCCCTCACTGCGGAGCCCGAACCCCTCGACGAGGAGTTGCTGGAGCCTGAGAGCGCATTTCCACGGCTCGAAGAGGTGCCACGCAGAGTGGAGCCGGTGAGCGAGCTCTTCAAATCGTTATTGATGGGCGACTCCACCTTGTTGAGCTTGTCACCATCCACACGACCTGCGAGCGAGCCGTTGCCCTCCCTCTCGCCACGCACGATGGTCGTGCCGGGGCGTGCCGAACTGCTGCCGGGGCGTGCCGAGCTGCCACCGGGGCGGGTTATACTCTCTACCCTCGAGTTGGTGATATTGGCGGGGGTCAGCTGCACACCGCCACGGTCGTTGCCACGACCCGAAGAGGTGCCTCCCAAACGGTCGTTGTAGCTGGGGCGACCGCCACCGGGATAGCCCATCGAACCGCCGCTCGTGCCATAGCTGGGACGGTTCTCCACATTGGGTTTGTGGGCTCCGGGCCTACCGTGGCTGCCGCTGGGGCCTCCGGGGCGATAACCGGGGTTGTGGTAGCCGGGTCGCGAGGGGGTGTGTCCGGGGTGGTGTGCCACATCACCATAGTGGTGGTTGTGGGGACCGTGCCAATAGTGGTGGCTGTGGTAGTGGTAGAAGGGGTCGCATCCCCAGTAGGGCGAGTTCCAACCCCAATAGTCGTAGTAGCCATAGCTGTAACCATAGTAGTAGGGGTTGTAGCCATAGCGATAGCTATAGTAGTATGGGTTGTTCCAGCTGCCAAACATGTTGGTGATGTAGCGAGGCTCCACCCACACCTGATCGCCCACAATCATCACCGTGTAGAACGCGGGGTCGTAGGCCATGGTGAGGAAGTAGGCATCGCTGTAGCGATAGTCGAAGTAGGCCGAGGGCATGCGGTAGGTCATCGAGCTGAAGCCCTGCAACCTGCGTGCATAGGCACTCGAGAAGTCATCCACATAGATGTTGTTGTAGATGCTCACATTGCCACCGCCGGTGACCACCTTCGAGTCGCCCAAGTCGCCCAGAATGTCGTCGATGTCGGCCTCGGCATTGGCTGCAGCAATCATCGCGGCAATGCGTTTTTCGTTGAGCTCTCGGGCTGCCTTCTCGGCTGCTTCCTGCTCGGCTTCAGCCTGAGCGATGGCTGCCACATCGTGCACACCGTAGAGGTCGTCGAGGTAGGCGGAGGTGAGTGCGCTGCCACCCACATTGAATGTTACGCCGCAGGCCGTGGTAGCCATTGCCACCAGAACGACCGCACCGGCCATAAGGATATTTCTCATTTTCATCATAATTACTCCTGTGTAGGGTTTAACATTGCTTGCTGCTTCTACTATTATAGACGCAAAAAGGGGGCAAATCGTTGCATGGCTTGGCAAAAAAATTTGCATTTCTTTGCCGAAGACCCTTCGGGTGGGGGTAATTTCGGCAAAAAAGTGTACCTTTGTGGCGGTTTGTGCCCCTCCACGGCAAAGTTAGCACTTTTGCCGTAGATTTCCGCCGCACCGACCAACTTTTTTGACACGAACCGGCAACTGTTTTCGACATGCAGCCGGCCGGCTCTCTTTTGTGACACGCAAAGTAATTATAAAGTAACAATAAAAACAATGGCAAAAGAACTTAAACAACTCACCCCCCGCGAGGAGAACTACTCGCAGTGGTACAACGACCTCGTTGTGAAGGCAGGTCTGGCCGAGAACTCGGCCGTAAGGGGCTGTATGGTTATCAAACCCTATGGCTACGCAATTTGGGAGAAGATGCAGCGCGCTCTCGACGACATGTTCAAGGCTACCGGCCACCAGAACGCCTACTTCCCCCTCTTTATCCCCAAGAGCTTCTTCAGCCGCGAGGCCGACCATGTGGAGGGCTTCGCCAAAGAGTGTGCAGTGGTTACCCACTACCGCCTGATGAACGACCCCGAGGGTAATGGTGTGGTTGTTGACCCCGAAGCACGCCTCGAGGAGGAGCTCATCGTGCGCCCCACCTCCGAGACCATCATCTGGAACACCTATAAGAACTGGATTCACTCCTACCGCGACCTCCCCATCCTCTGCAATCAGTGGGCCAATGTTGTTCGCTGGGAGATGCGTACTCGCCTCTTCCTGCGCACCGCCGAGTTCCTCTGGCAGGAGGGCCACACCGCCCACGAGACCCGTGAGGAGGCTGTGGAGGAGGCACAGAAGATGATTCGTGTCTACGCCGACTTTGCACAGAATTGGATGGGTGTGCCTGTGATTATGGGTACCAAGAGTGCCAACGAGCGCTTTGCAGGTGCTGTGGATACCTTCACCATCGAGGCCCTCATGCAGGATGGTAAGGCTCTCCAGAGCGGTACCTCCCACTTCCTCGGCCAGAACTTCGGCAAGGCTTTCGATGTTCAGTTTGCCACCCGCGACGGCGGTATGGACTATGCGTGGGCAACCTCGTGGGGTGTTTCGACCCGACTGATGGGTGCTCTCATCATGGCCCACTCCGACAACAATGGCCTTGTGCTGCCTCCCAAGCTCGCCCCCATTCAGGTGGTTATGATTCCCATCTACAAGGGCGATGAGGAGTTGCAGAAGATGACCGCCGAGCTGGAGAAGATTGCCGAGCCCCTGCGTGCTAAGGGTATCAGCGTGAAGATTGACAATCGTGACAATGTTCGTTCGGGCTTCAAGTTTGCCGAGTATGAGCTCAAGGGTGTGCCTGTGAGGATTGTTGTGGGTCCCCGCGACCTCGCAAATGGCACTGTGGAGATGATGCGTCGCGACACTCTCGTGAAGGAGAATGTGGCTCTGGAGGGTCTGGATACCCTTGTGGCCAACACCCTCGAGGATATGCAGAAGAGCATCTTCCAGAAGGCTCTCGACTTCCGTAACTCGATGATTACCAAGGTGGACACTTGGGAGGAGTTCAAGGAGGTGCTGGAGACCAAGGGCGGCTTCATCTCGGCCCACTGGGATGGCACCACCGAGACCGAGGTGGCTATCAAGGAGGCCACCAAGGCTACCATCCGTTGCATTCCTTTTGATGCTGTCGACGAGGATGGCGTATGTGTCTTCAGTGGCAAGCCTTCTAAGCGTCGTGTGTTGTTTGCACGCTCCTACTAAAAACCCCCTCTTGTGAGCAACTACTGAGTTGCACTGCAATAAACCCCCTTCCTGAGTTTGCTTAACGCAAATGAGGAAGGGGGTTTTCTTGTGCGCCTTGTATTTATCTCACAGGGTCAGAGTGACCCTTCTGTGTCAATTCTTGGCACAGTTGTCAGGGCTTTTTCCTGATGGCTGAGGGTGCTAATATAGTAGCGCTTTTTTGAGTTTGTCGTTGTGTTCGCGCAGGAGAGTAGCGTTGCGGCGCAGGGTGAGTAGGCGGGCTCTCTCTTGGCCCAAGAAGTAGGTGGTGCTGAGGCCTCCGCAGCCCACAATCCATCCACTAAGCCATTGGCCTGCAATCATTTCGCTTACGGCAAAGGTGCCAAGAGCAGCATTGGCCGACAGCGACACCAGAGCACTCCACACCTCGCCCGCATAGAGCTGGCCCAAGCCCGGCACAAGGCTCAACCACCACGCCACATCGGGGT
>JAGBZI010000092.1 GCA_017628305.1 Tidjanibacter sp. | reverse complement strand
TCGTTGAAATAGTTTGCCATAGTGTGCTCAATCTCAAGATGTGGTTTACTTGTTGCGCAACTCGCGGTAGTGCTCCAAAATCTGTGGCACAGCCTCCTCCACCGTGCCCACAATTGCATAGTTGGCAATCTCCATGATGGGGGCTTCGGGGTCGGTGTTGATGGCTATAATGGGGGTGCCCTCTGCTATGCCGGCAATGTGTTGCACCTGTCCCGAAATGCCACATGCCAAGTAGAGTTTGGGGTGTATGCGCTCGCCTGTGGGGCCAATCATTAGTTTGGCCGGGCAGAACTCGGCATCCACAGCTGCACGAGTGGCACCCATGCGAGCCTTAATCTCTGATGCAAACTCCGAGAGGCTCTCGAAACCCTCCGCGGAGCCCACGCCGTAGCCACCGCCCACAACAAGCTGTGCCTCCCTCAATCGACGCGAGAGTCTCTGCGGACGATTGGCAATGAGCAGTCGGGCAATGTCGCGTGCCCACAATGTGTCGCTCTGCTCAGCAAGGGTGACAACCGTGTGCTCGCCCAATCCGAAAATGCCATCGCTGGTTTCACCCATCAGCTCCTTGGGCAGGTCGTCGGCAGTTATGCCAAGGTCTGCAGCGCTCCATGAGTCGATGGTGAGATGGGGGTGCTTGTTGTAGAGATAGTTATAGGGGTTCCCTTCTGTGCGCTCGGCGAGTGTGGTGGCTCTCTTGTAGCGCAACACGAGGTGGGCATTGCGGGGTCGGCAGTCGGTGCCCTGACCACTCGTCACAATGGTGTCGAACCTCTCCTTCACTCGCTCCTCGATGATGTGAAGGAGTGCCATCTCACCGACACCTTCAAAAAGCGGGTCGCTCAGCACTGCGGCGTAGTCGGCTCCGCGAAAGAGCCCCTCGCGGGCCCTCTCGGCTGCCGAATTGTCGCCACCAATGGAGCATAGGGCTACCATGGTAGGCTCCACACTCTCGTCGCGCAGTTTCAGCGCGGCCTCGAGGGTGGGGAGAAAATCGCCCGAGTGGTCGGTTACAACGACACCTATAACTCGTTTGTCCATAGCGGTTTAATTGCGGGGGAATGAATGTTTAGTTGACGAAGTCGGCAAGTGTCACCCTCTCGTAGTGGTAGCCTCGGCGGATTAGCTCCATGGTTACACCCGCACGGAACATCACCTTGGCGGTGCGTGCAAGGATGTAGAAGGCGCGAGTGGTTTGGCTCTCGATATCCTCGTGTTGGATGGCGCTCATTGCTGTGTGTGCGAGGGTGCGCATGAGGTCGTCGATACCCTTGCGGGCGTCGCTCTCGGGCTCCACACCCACAATCTCCTTGAGGATATACTCATCCACGGTATCGAAGCCGCCACCCTTGTTTTTGAAACCTACATAGGAGTCTCTTTTGTGTGCCTCCCAATTGGTGTCCCAAAGGGCTGCAAGGGCCATGCCATAGAAACCTGCAACGGCAAGTGTGAAGGCGGGGTAGGAGTTGATTTGTCCCACTGCATCGGCCATATATTCGGGTGCGTCCTCTGTCCAACGCTCCTCGAGCTCCTCCACGAGCATCATGCCGCCCTCTTTGGCGCAGAGCCTTGCAAGGAGTTTTTCGAGTCGCTTTTCATACTCTTCGAGGTATTCTTTCTCTTCCATAAGTCGTTGTGTGTCGTTTTCTCAAAAAAATGAAATTTACAGCCCACAAAGATACTACTTTCGCTCCGAGAAATGCAAATTTTATCCACCCATGCCGACTGTAAGAGGAGTTTTTGCCGAAAGTGACGACTATGTGGCGTGGAAGTGTCGGATTTATGAAATAAATTTCATATATTTGTATGCGGCAAAGTATGACAACCTTTTGCCGCGTTTCCCGCAAATAGAAGAAACTAACACTATAAAAAAAGTAACACGCTATGAAAATCGTAACTTTTGGCGAGATTATGTTGCGCCTTTCGCCCGCAGGAGTTAACAATCGTTTTGTGCAGGCAGATAGATTTGATGTGGTCTATGGCGGTGGTGAGGCCAATGTGGCTGTGAGCTGCGCCAACTATGGCCATGAGGCATATTTTGTGACCAAACTCCCCACTCACGAGATTGGTCAGTCGGCTCTCAATGCTTTGCGCCGCTATGGTGTTAAGACCGATTATATCGCTCGCGGTGGTAAACGCCTCGGTATCTATTATCTGGAGAGCGGTTCGGCTATGCGCCCCAGCAAGGTTATCTACGACCGTGCGGGCTCGGCGATTGCTGAGGCTTCGGTGGTAGATTTCGATTTTGACAAAATTATGGAGGGGGCCGATTGGTTCCATTGGTCGGGCATTACCCCCGCCATCTCCGACGAGGCTGCTGAGCTCACCCGCCTTGCATGTGAGGCTGCCAAGCGCCACGGAGCTACCGTGTCAGTGGACCTCAATTTCCGCAAGAAGTTGTGGACCAAGGAGAAAGCTCAGTCCATTATGCGCCCCCTGATGCAGTATGTTGATGTTTGCATCGGCAACGAGGAGGACGCTGAACTCTGCTTGGGCTTCAAGCCAGATGCTGATGTGGAGGGTGGTAAGACCGATGCGGAGGGCTACAAGGCTATTTTTGAGCAGATGCAGAGGGAGTTTGGATTTAAGTATGTCATCTCGACCCTTCGCGAGTCGCTGTCGGCCAGCCACAATGGTTGGAAAGCAATGATTTACAACGGCGAGGAGTTCTATGTGTCAAAACGCTACGACATTCTTCCCATTGTCGATCGCGTAGGTGGTGGCGACTCCTTCAGTGGCGGTGTCATCCACGGCCTATTGACCAAACCCACTCAGGGTGAGGCTTTGGAGTTTGCAGTAGCTGCCTCGGCACTCAAACACACTATCAATGGCGACTTCAACCTTGTGTCGATTGACGAGGTGGAGGCGTTGGCCGGTGGCGACGGTAGTGGTCGCGTTCAGAGATAGCGGATTTCAAAAACGATAAAATAACACAAGAAATATGGCAAGATTTAGCAAAATGGAGGTGATGGCTGCCATGCAGCGCACACCTATGGTCCCTGTGTACTACGACGCCGACCCAGAGGTGGCCAAAAATGTTGTGAAGGCCTGCTACGAGGGTGGTGTCAGGTGCTTTGAGTTTACCAATCGTGGCGACTTCGCCGCTGAGGTGTTTGCCCAGATTGTGAAGTTCGCAGCTGTGGAGTGCCCCGAGATGATTGTGGGCGTGGGCTCCATTGTGGATGCACCCACCGCCGCACTCTACATCCAATATGGTGCCAACTTCATCGTTGGTCCCTGCCTGAATGAGGAGGTGGCCAAGCTCTGCAACCGCCACTTGGTGCCCTATGTGCCCGGTTGTGGCACCGTAAGCGAGATTAGTCGTGCACAGGAGCTCGGTTGCGACATCACCAAAATCTTCCCCGCAGGTTGTGTGGGCGGTCCCGACTTTGTGAAGAATATCAAGGCACCTCTGCCATGGAGCAACATTATGGCTACGGGAGCTGTGGAGCCTACCGAGGATAACCTGAAGGCTTGGTTCGCATCGGGTGTGTTCTCTGTGGGTATGGGTTCCAAACTCTTCCCCAAGGCCGAGCTGAAGGTCGGTAATTGGGGCGCTGTGACGGAGAAGTGTCGCGAGGCGCTGGCCATTGTGGAGAAAGTGAGAAAATAATTAGAAAAGAGAATGATATGAAGACTAACTACGAAATTCGATATGCAGCCCATCCCGAGGATGCAAAAAACTATGACACCACCCGCCTTCGTCGCGACTTCCTCATCGAGAGGCTCTTTGCGGCCAACGAGGTGAATATGGTCTATTCGATGTACGACCGCATGGTTGTGGGTGGCGCAATGCCCGTGGGCGAGAGCCTCAAGTTGGAGGCCATCGACCCCCTCAAAGCTCCCTATTTCCTTACTCGCAGGGAGATTGGTATCTATAATGTAGGTCATGGTCGCGGTCGTGTCAGAGTGGGCGAGGAGTGCTTTGAGCTCGACTTCAAGGAGGCGCTATATCTTGGCTCTGGCGATAGGGAGGTCTATTTCGAGAGTGTGGACGAGAAAGAGCCTGCAAAGTTCTATTTCAACTCCCTCACTGCTCACCGCAACTATCCAGACAAGAAGGTGACCAAGGAGAATGCCATTGTTGCCCACATGGGCTCGCTGGAGGGTTCCAATGACCGCAATATCAACAAGATGCTTGTAAATCAGGTGCTCCCCACCTGTCAGCTCCAGATGGGTATGACCGAGCTGGCCCCCGGCAGTGTGTGGAACACCATGCCTGCCCACACCCACTCGCGTCGCATGGAGGCCTATTTCTATTTCGACATCCCCGAGGAGCATGCCATTTGCCACTTCATGGGTGAGGTGAACGAAACGCGCCACATCTGGATGAAGGGCGACGAGGCAGTGCTTTCGCCCGAGTGGAGCATCCATTCGGCAGCTGCAACTCACAACTATACCTTCATTTGGGGTATGGGTGGTGAGAACCTCGACTATGGCGATCAGGATTTCTCGCTCATTACTGACCTTAAATAGCGGGAGGGAGAGAGTATGAAAGCTAATTTTTCGCTCGAAGGAAAGGTGGCACTCGTGACGGGAGCTGCCTACGGTATAGGCTTTGCCATTGCCGAGGCGCTGGCTTCGGCGGGAGCCAAAATTGCCTTCAATTGCCGCTCGCAACACCACTTGGATGAGGCACTTGCAGAGTATAAGGCCAAGGGTATCGACGCCCGTGGCTACATCTGCGATGTGACCGACGAGGAGGGTGTGAAGGCCATGGTGAAGGATATCGCTTGCGAACTCGGTGAGGTCGATATTCTGGTGAATAATGCCGGCATCATCAAGCGTATCCCTATGCACGAGATGACTACCGAGGAGTTCCGTCAAGTGATTGATATTGACCTTACTGCGGCATTCATAATGTCGAAAGCTGTGATTCCCGCAATGATTGCCAAGGGGGGAGGTAAGATTATCAACATCTGTTCGATGATGTCGGAGCTGGGGCGCGAAACTGTGTCGGCCTATGCTGCGGCCAAAGGTGGTCTGAAGATGCTCACCCGCAACATTGCCAGCGAGTATGGCGAGTATAATATCCAGTGCAACGGCATCGGCCCCGGATATATTGCTACACCCCAAACGGCCCCCTTGCGCGAACTTCAGCCAGATGGCGAGCGCCACCCATTCGACAAGTTCATCATCTCCAAGACCCCCGCAGCTCGTTGGGGTACGCCCGAGGATTTGATGGGCCCCGCCATCTTCTTGGCTTCGGAGGCGTCGAACTTCATTAATGGCCACATTCTCTATGTTGACGGAGGTATTTTGGCCTATATTGGAAAACAACCCAAATAATTGATTTATAGTAGTATGAAAAGATATGTAGTAATGCTCTTCTCGCTCCTTGCATTGGTCGGTTGCCAACAGGAGAAGAACGAGGTGATTGTGGCTAATCGCACCGACATCCCCCGCGTGGGCGAGATGATTGAGGTGGATGCTGCCCGTTTCGGAGTGGAGGAGGGGAAAACCCTCGTTGTGCGCAACGAGAAGGGCGAGGTTGTCCCCTCGCAGCTCACCTACGATGGTAAACTTATTTTCCAGAGTGATGTGGAGGCAGGTGCTACTGCCCACTACACGGTTGCGGAGGGTAAGCCCACCGACTTTCAGGTCTACGCATGTGGTCGTGTCTACCCTGAGAGGGTTGATGATGTGGCATGGGAGAGCGACCTTATCGCCTATCGTGCATACGGACCAGCGTTGCAGAGGAGTGGCGAGAGGGCTTTTGGCTACGATGTGTGGGTGAAGAACAACACTGCGCTGCCCGTGGTGGAGGCCCGCTACGAGAAAGAACTCAACCCCGACACTAAGGCACAAATTGCTGAGCTTCGCAAGAGTGACCCCAAGGCTGCCGACGAGCTCTACGCCTCGGTGAGCTACCACAACGACCACGGCAATGGCTTCGACGCCTACAAAGTGGGTCCCACTTTGGGTGGTGGTGCAACGGCCTTGATTGATGACAATGGGGGCATCGTATACCCCTACTGCTGGAGTGAGTGCGAGGTGCTCGACAATGGCCCCCTGAGGTTCACTGTGCGACTGAGGTATAATCCTACCATTATTGATGGTCAGGTGGTTACGGAGGTGCGCACCATCTCCATCGACAAAGGCGCCTTCCTCAACAAGACCACCGTGGTATACGAGGGTGAGGGCGAAAAGGAGTTGAAGGTGATGGCCGGTATCGTGCTCCACGAGAAGAAGATTCGTGCTTCCTACGACGGGGAGAATTGCTATGTCACCTATGCCGAGGCTGTGGAGGCTCCAAATGGTGGCGAACTCTATCAGGCAATCTTCTTCCCCAATGGGTGGAATGGTGCCGAGAATAGGCTGTGGCGCAGGGGCGACGACCGTCCGGCAGGTACTTTTGGCCACGCAGCTGCCTATAAAACACTCCGTGCAGGTGAGGCTATGACCTACTATTGGGGTGCCTTGTGGAACCACTCGACCGAGGTGGAGGTGCCCACCAAGGAGGCCTTCGATAGTGTAATGGCAGGGGTGGTGGCTGCCCGCAAGTCGCCACTTATTGTTGCGACCGTTACCTATGATAAATAGAGATATGTTTAATAACCAAATAATTACCAACACCTATGAGTACTAAAACCCAAGGACGCAAGACCAACTATCGTTGGGTCATCTGCGCAATGTTGTTCTTCGCAACAACAGTCAACTACCTCGACCGTCAGGTGCTCTCACTCACCTTCGAGGACTTCATTCGCCCCGAGTTCCACTGGACCGACTCGGACTATGGTAACATCACGGGTATCTTCTCGCTTTTCTATGCCATTGCGATGCTTTTTGCGGGCCGCTTTGTCGATTGGCTCGACACCAAGAAAGGATATATGTGGAGCATCGGTATATGGTCCTTTGGCGCCTGTGTTCACGCCGTGTGTGGCATTGTGACCGAGAGTATTGTGGGTGCCGATAATTTGGCTTTGGTGACCAACGCCGAGCTGGTGGCACGCATTGCTCTGATTAGCTCCACCTTCTTCATCATTGCTCGCTGTGTGCTGGCTCTTGGTGAGGCGGGTAACTTCCCTGCAGCCATCAAAGCTACTGCCGAGTACTTCCCCAAGCGCGACCGTGCCTTTGCAACCAGCATTTTCAATGCGGGTTCCACCATCGGTGCTCTCATCGCCCCCTTCTGTATTCCCCCTCTGGCTGCTAAATGGGGTTGGGAGATGGCCTTTATTATTATAGGTGCTCTCGGCTTTGTGTGGATGGGCTTCTGGCAGTTTATCTACAAGAAACCCGAGCAGAACCCCGCCGTTAATGCTGAGGAGCTGGCATATATCCTTTCGGATGAGGCTCCTGCCGAGGTGAAGGAGGATGCCCCTGTGGCTCCTGCCGAGGAGAAGAAGGTGTCGCTGTGGCAGTCGTTTAAGTATCGCCAGACATGGGCTTTCATTGTGGGCAAGTTTATGACCGACGGTGTGTGGTGGTTCTTCCTCTTCTGGATGCCTTCCTACCTCAAGACCACCTATGGTCTTGCTTCGACCGACATCAAGTTCCAGCTGGCTCTGGGCGTGCTCTACCTCATCGTTATGATTTCGATCGCAGGTGGCTACCTTCCTACCCTGTTTGTGGATAAGAAGAAGATGGAGCCCTACTCGGGTCGTATGCTTGCGATGCTGATTTTTGCATTCTTCCCCCTTGTGGCACTTGCTGCTCAACCCCTTGCCCACGCTTCGATGTGGTGGCCTGTGGTGCTGATTGGTATCGCGGGTGCTGCCCATCAGGCTTGGAGCGCTAACCTCTTCTCGACTATTGGCGATATGTTCCCCAAGAAGATGATTGCAACCATCACAGGTATTGGCGGCATGGCTGGCGGTATTGGCTCGTTCCTGATTCAGAAGAGTGCCGGTGCGCTGTTTGACTATAGCGATAAGGTTGGGCTTATTCTCTTTGGCTTTGAGGGCAAGGAGGCGGGCTATCTGATTATGTTCTCCTTCTGTGCTGTTGCCTACCTGATTGGCTGGGTTGTCATGAAACTCCTCGTTCCCAAATATCGCCCCATCGAGTTGTAAGGGCGGTAAATATGTGCACAACAAAGCCGAGCAAATAAGTTTGCTCGGCTTTGTTGTTTGTTGCGACCACCACTTCGATGATACCTATTAAATATAAAGGCGCACCTTCTCATGGGGTACGCCTTTGTGTTGGTCGCTTGGGGAGCGATTACTGTGCGGGAACAGCGGGGGTTGCATTCTCGGGAATGCCCAGCTCCTTCTTCACCATGGGGGCGATGTCGGTCATCTGCGCCTTATCGAAGTAGGCAAGCGAGCCGGCAGCCATGTCGAACACTGCGATGTAGCCACCCTCAGCCGAAACCTTATCAATGGCAGCACGAGCCTTCTCAATAACGGGCTGCATCAGCTTATTCTGCTGGTTCTGCATATCCTGCGAGCCGGCTTTGCCAAGCTCCTCATACCTCTGCTGGAGGCTCATGAGCTCCTGCTCCTTGCTCTGGCGAATAGCGTCCGAGTAGTTTGCTGCATTCTTCTGGTACTCCACAAGGCGGTTGTTGTACTCCACCTGAATAATCTCCAGCTGCTCCTCGAGGTCCTTCTGGAGCTTCTCCAAGCTGGCCTGAACATCGTTCAGCTCGGGCATCGAGAAGATAATCTCCTGCGAGTTTACATAACCAAATTTGGGCTGAGCCTGTGCTACGGTGGTGGCGCAGAAGAGTGCTACCAAACCGAGCGAAAGTTTCATCATAAATTTCATAAGTTTCCTGATGTGTGTTTATTATTTAACGAGTTTGATTATTTCCTCCGTGATGTCGATGGCGGGCGAGTAGTAGGGCAGGGCTGTGGTGGCAATGTCGATAACCATCTGGTAGCCCATCAGCTCCGCATAGGTTGTAATGCTCTTTGCCACCTTCTCGTGGAAGGGTTTAAGGAGCTCCTCCTGCTTCTTGGTGAGCACACCGTCGGTGCCAAACACATTCTGCTGGTAGCTGGTGATTTTCTGCTCGTTCTGGATGATGTTCTGCTCCTCTGCCTGCTGCTCCTCGAAGGTGAGGCCGCCCTTAGCAACCATATAGTTCTGGTACATCTCCTCGACCTTCTCGTAGGCCTCGTCGATGTTTTTCTGGTAGGCGGTGGCCAGCTCGTCAATCTCCTCCACTGCGGCTGCATACTCCTCCATCGACTGATATATCTTCTGCGAGTTTACTACTGCATAGTTCTGGGCCGAGGCGCACAATGCTGCCATGGCCATTGCGATTGTCAAAATGATACTCTTTTTCATAGCTCTATAATTTTTAAGGTGGTTAATATTCCTTTGGGCTTGGCGGTGGTTAGAACTGCTGACCAATCACAAAGTGGAACTGGCTGCCACTGATATTGGCACTATTGTAGGGCTTGTCGAAGCCGTAGCCCCAGTCGATACCCAACAGACCAAATACGGGGAGGTAGATTCTCACGCCGGCACCCAGCGAACGCTTCAACTCGAAGGGGTTGAAATCCCTCCACGACAACCAACCGTTACCAGCCTCCGCAAAGAGCAGTGCATAGATTTGCGATTGGGGCTCCATGATGATGGGGTAGCGAATCTCGGCCGTGTATTTGTTGTAGACATTGGCGTAGGTGTAGTTGGTGCTGCTGGGTGTGAGGGTACCATCCTCGTAGCCACGCAGCGAAATGATGTCCACACCATACACATTGTAGCCCGACATGCCGTCGCCACCAATGTCAAATCCCTCGAAGGGCGACTGTTTCTGGGGGTTGTAGTTACCCAAGTAGCCCATCTCTGCCCTTGTCATCACAACAAGTTTGCCATCGTTGGTAAGCGGGTAGTACCACTTGTAGCTCAGCTGCCATTTGTGATACTCAATCCACTTGAATTTCTCCTCGTCGCTCATCTTCGAGTAGTCCGCATTGGGGGTGAAGAGCGAGTAGGGGGGAGTAAGTGTCAGCGAGAACGAGAACTCCGAACCTCTACGGGGATAGATGGGGGAGTCGGTCGAGTTGCGCGACAACACTGTGCGGAAGGTGAAGATGTTGGCCCTACCGTTGTTTATCAGGAAGTAGCTCCAATCCTTCATTTCGTATGCTTGGTAGGCCAACTCGTTGTAGATGGTGAAGTATTGGTCGGGCCACGAGAGCCTGCGTCCCAAGCCGGCGCTTGCACCCATCGCCCTGAAATACTGGCCATTGTCTACCAAACCCGTGTATGCCGTGTAGTAGTTAGTGGTCTGCTCCGACCAGTAGGCACCCAGAGTGAGCGAGTTGGGTTTCTTGCCACCCAGCCATGGCTCGGTGAAGCTTGCCGACAACGAGCTATAGTAGGTACCATTGGTCTGTCCACGGATGGAGAGCTGCTGGTTGTCGCCCTGAGGATAGGGTCTCCAAGCGTTCTTGTTGAAGAAGTTGCGCATACTCATGTTGGTGAATACCACACCCAACGAACCTACGAACATGCCGGCACCCCAACCGCCGCTAATCTCAAACTTATCCGAAGCCTTTTCGCTGAGGTTCCAGTTAACATCCACCTCATTGTTGGAGCCCATCACGGGGCGAATATCCGGGCGGATGAGGGTCTCGTCGAAGTGGCCCATGGCTGCCAACTGGCGCATGGTCTGCATGAGCAGTGCGCGGTTGTAGAGCTCGCCGGGGCGGGTGTAAATCTCCCTGCGGATAACCTCGTCGTTCACCTTATTGTTGCCGGTGATGCCGATATTGTTGAAGCGGTACTGCTGGCCC
>JAGBZI010000091.1 GCA_017628305.1 Tidjanibacter sp. | reverse complement strand
GTTGACATCAATAGATAAGGCGAGATATGGCAAAGGTTAAGAAGGCATACTCTTGCAAGGAGTGTGGAAATGAAGCACCCAAGTGGTTTGGTCAGTGTCCGGCGTGTGGCGCGTGGGGCAGCTGTTCGGAGGAGGTCGTGGCTCGTGCCGGAGATACCTCTGTGAAGAGAAGCAGCGAGAGTCGCCCACAGCGTGTTCATGAGATTGCCGACGCCGACCACCGACGCATAGAGCTTTCGAGTGGCGAGATGAACAGGGTGTTCGGAGGAGGCCTTGTGAGAGGGTCGATGGTGCTGTTGGGTGGTGAGCCCGGTATCGGCAAGTCGACCTTGAGCCTTCAGGTGGCACTCGCCACGGAGGGGGTTACGACCCTCTATGTGAGTGGTGAGGAGTCGGCTGCACAGATAAAGATGAGGGCTTCGAGGTTGGGAGCTGCCAACCCCGAGTGTTATATCTACCCCGAAACCCTGCTGGAAAATATCCTGAGTTATGCCGAGGAGATGAAACCCGACTTGGTGGTGATAGACTCCATACAGACCATTTACAGCGAGGCACTGGAGTCGTCGGCAGGCAGTGTGTCGCAGATTAGGGAGTGTGCTGCACGACTACTAAAACTGGCCAAGGAGAGCGGTATATCGGTGGTTATCATCGGCCATATTACCAAGGATGGAGCTATTGCCGGTCCCAAAGTGCTGGAACATATTGTGGATGTGGTGCTCTCCTTTGAGGGCGACAATAACAATGTGTATCGCCTGCTGAGGGGTATAAAAAACAGGTTTGGCGCAACCTTCGAGATAGGAATCTATGAGATGAGGGAGGAGGGCCTTGTGGAGGTCACCAACCCCTCGGAGATATTGCTCAGCCACAGCGACGAACCGCTCAGTGGCGTGAGTGTGGGTGCTGCGGTGGATGGAGCAAGGCCCTACCTTATTGAGGTGCAGGCACTTGTGAGCAATGCTGCCTATGGCACACCTCAACGCTCGGCTACGGGCTACGACTACCGCAGGCTCAATATGTTGCTGGCAGTGTTGGAGAAACGCGTGGGAATGAAGATGTTCCAGAAGGATGTGTTCCTCAATTTTGCCGGAGGTTTCAAGGTGCAGGATACGGGGCTCGACTTGGCTATCGTGGGCGCCGTCATCTCCTCCTACTTCGATAGGGCTATCGACGAGGGTGTATGCTTGGCGGGCGAGATTGGTCTGTCGGGAGAGGTGCGTCCAGCGCCCCGCACCGAGCAGAGGATTGCCGAGGCTGCAAGGCATGGCTTCCGCAGGGTGATTGTGAGTGGCTATTTGGCCGGTCGCGGGATTAAGATTCCCGAGGGGGTAGAGGTGGTGTATATTAATACCGTCACCGAGCTTCCGAAAGCGATGTTTTAGCCCTTGGTAAAGGTCTATTCATAACATAGTTATGAGTGGGCGGAAAATTGTTGATAAAATATTGGAGAAATAGTTGCGAAAACCCGCGGGAAATACATATATTTGCGGTGCTTTTGAGCACCTATGGAGATGAAAATTAAGGGTATGATATTGGAGAGTGTTGAGCTACAATGCTTTACTTGCGACGGCCGATGTGAAGTTACATCGGATGGTCGTGCCGATGTTGTAGACGAGCGAGGAGGGTTCATTGTTTGAACGCCCCTCATTTTTGTTTTATATAGGGAAACGCCAAATAAAAGTACAAACCAAAATAAATCATTAACAATCAATTAATTAACTATTCACAAACTAAATCAAAATCAAAAGTATGAAGAAATTCTACACATTGGTCGTTTCGTTGTTTGTGGCTTTGAGCGCAATGGCTCAGGTTACAACTTCGAGTATGAACGGTTTTGTGACTGACGAGCAGGGTGCACCCGTAATCGGTGCTACCATCATCGCAGTTCACACTCCCTCTGGTACTGAGTATGCTGTGGCTACCAACACCAGCGGTAGGTTCAATATCAATGGTATGCGTACCGGCGGTCCCTACACCGTTGAGATTTCGTACATTGGTATGGCAACCAAACAGTACAACGACATCTACCTCAAGCTGGGTGAGCCCGCTGAGGTGAATGCCGAGCTTGTTGCCGGTACCGAGATTGAGGCTATCTCGATTGTTGGCCAGAACACCTTTGTTGCCAGCAAGACCGGTGCTGCCGACAACTTCTCGCTGGAGAAGGTGGAGGCTATGCCTACCATCAACCGTAGCGTTTACGACATCGTGAAACTCACCCCTCAGGCTTCGGTGAGCAAAAACGGTGGTATGTCGTTCGCTGGTTCGAACAACCGTTACAACAGCTTCCAGATTGACGGTGCTGTTGCTAACGATACCTTTGGTCTTTCGGCCGATGGTACCAACGGTGCACAGGCAGGTGGTAACCCCGTATCGCTCGACGCTATCGAGGAGATTCAGGTAGTTGTAGCCCCCTTCGATGTTCGTCAGTCGGGCTTCACCGGTGGTGCTATCAACGCCATCACCAAGTCGGGTACCAACAAGATTAAAGGTACCTTCTCGACCTACTACAACAACCAGGAGCTCATCGGTCGTTCGAACAATACTTACCTCGACCTCACCGGCAATACCGAGCGTCTGAAATATGACAAACAGTATCAGGAGACCTACTCGTTCACCGTTGGTGGCCCCATCGTGAAGAACAAACTCTTCTTGTTCGTTTCGGGTGAGTACTTCGGTAAGTCGTACCCCAATGTTTACAGCCCCATGAACGACTCCTACATGAATGAGGATCAGAAACTCAAAAAGCCCGTTACCATTGGTGACCAGACCTATGAGTATCTGACTCCCGAGCTCGCTGACGCTATGATTGCTCACTACGAGTCGCTCTATGGCCAGACCATCGACGGCTTCAGCGAGAGCTACGATCCCCACCAGGTGAACAGCCGTTCGCTCAACGCTATGGCTCGTTTGGACTGGAACATCAATAACAACAACAAACTGATGTTCCGCTATCAGTTCGCTGATTCCTACTCGGATAAGTATAGCTCGGGTTACAAGACCTACTACTTCAACAACTCGGGTTATAGGATGAAAAACCGCACCAACACCTTGGTTCTCGAGCTCAACTCGCGTATCTCGGAGAATGTGTCCAACGAGTTCCGTGCTACCGGTGTGTATGTACGCGACAAGCGTGACATCGCCTACAAGGGTGCCAACATGTACATTCAGGACAACATCACCGTTGACCTCGGTACCGAGTATTCGTCGGGTGCAAACGGTATGAACTCCGACAACTACACCATCTCGGACAACTTGTCGATCTACCTCGGTGACCACAACATCACCATCGGTACTCACAACGAGATTTTCAAATTCTCGAACATCTTCCTGCAGTATGCTTACGGTGGCTACACCTACAAGTCGGTTGCAGACTTCTTTGCAAACAACCCCAGCCAGTTCAACTACAAGTATGCTGATCCCGAGCTGACCGGTGGCGAGAGCGTATGGGCAGCTACCACCTATGCAGCACAGTTTGGTGTTTACGCACAGGACGAGTGGAAACCCAACCGCGACTTCACTCTGACCTACGGTATCCGTGCCGATATGCCTATGCTTCTGAACGACCCCACCGAGAACCCCGATTTCAACTCGAGCAAGTATGCTACCGATAACAACGAGTTCGTGGGTACTACTCCTAAGGCTCAGATTCTCTGGTCGCCCCGCGTAGGTTTCCGCTACTGGTTGGATGACGACCACACTACTCTCGTTCGTGGTGGTGCAGGTTTGTTCACCGGTCGTGTACCCTTCGTATGGATTTCGAATGCATACAACAACACCGGTATGGAGTCGAAGTCGATTACCATCAATAACCCCCTCACTGTGGTTGGCGATGGCTTCCAGTTCACCAGCAATCCCTACGATATGGTTGCCAACGGCACCATCCAGGCAGGTGACTCGGGTGCTACCATCAACACCCTCAACGAGAACTTCAAGTATCCTCAGGTATTCCG
>JAGBZI010000090.1 GCA_017628305.1 Tidjanibacter sp. | reverse complement strand
GAGATGATGCCCAAGCTGGAGGGTAAGAGGATGATTATGATGTTGACTCCTAAGCCCAAAAAGTAAAAAAGCGCATCTTATCGGTGCTTTTTGCACCAAACGTCGATAGGCAGCTTCCTCATTTGCGTTCAGCAAACTGCGGAGCTGCCTTCTCGTTTGGCACAAAAATCCCTCGATAATATGCGCTTTTAAGGGTTGGGAGCACCACCCTAACAAAAGCGTCACTCTGACGCTGGCACAAAAATCCCGCGATAATATGTGCTGTTTAGCTTTCAGCAATCAGCGGTCAGCACTCAGCGGTCGGCTTTCAGCTTTCAGCTAGTTTTGAGTTTGTGGTCGGAACGACCCTTCTGTGATGGGAATTCTTGTCAACTCTTTTTACAGAGTGAGCTTATCCCGCAATCCAAACTGATTGCAATCCACAAAAAACCGCCACCGACGAGCATGTCGGTGGCGGTTTTGGGTTGCCTGCGTCGGCAGAACTATTTGGCGTAGGCCACGGCGCGGGTCTCGCGGATGACGGTGATTTTCACCTGACCGGGGTAGGTCATCTCATCCTGAATCTTCTTGGCAATATCGTGGCTCAGCTGCTCGCTGTCGGCGTCGCTAATCTTATCGGCGCCCACAATCACGCGGAGCTCGCGGCCTGCCTGAATAGCGTAGGTCTTCATAACACCGGGGTAGGAGAGTGCGATGTTCTCCATCTCCTTGAGGCGTTTGATGTAGCTCTCCACAATCTCGCTTCGAGCACCGGGACGGGCACCCGAAATGGCGTCGCACACCTGTACGATGGGGGCGATGAGCGAGGTCATCTCCTGCTCCTCGTGGTGGGAGCCCACGGCGTTGCACACCTCGGCTTTCTCCTTATACTTCTCGCACAGCTTCATGCCGATGATTGCGTGGGGCAGCTCGGGCTCGTCGTCGGGTACCTTGCCAATATCGTGGAGCAGACCTGCGCGGCGTGCGTTCTTCACATTAAGACCCAGCTCAGCTGCCATGATGCCGCAGAGGTTGGCGGTCTCACGGGCGTGCTGCAAGAGGTTCTGACCATAGGAGGAGCGGTACTTCATCTTACCGATGAGTCTCACGAGCTCGGGGTGCATATTGTGGATACCGAGGTCGATGGTGGTGCGCTTGCCCACCTCGGCAATCTCGTCCTCAATCTGTTTCTTCACCTTGGCAACCACCTCCTCGATGCGTGCGGGGTGGATACGGCCGTCGGTAACAAGTTGGTGGAGGGCAAGGCGTGCAATCTCCCTACGCACGGGGTCGAAGCCCGAGAGAATGATGGCGTCGGGGGTGTCGTCCACGATAATCTCCACACCTGTGGCGGCCTCCAGAGCACGGATGTTGCGGCCCTCGCGACCAATAATACGACCCTTCACCTCGTCGGAGTCGATGTTGAATACGGTCACAGAGTTCTCGATGGCGGTCTCGGTTGCCACCCTCTGGATGGTCTGCACAACGATGCGCTTAGCCTCCTTGTTGGCGGTGAGTTTTGCCTCCTCGATGGTGTCGTTGATGTAGGTCTGTGCCTGCTGCTCAGCCTCGGCCTTCATGTTCTCCATGAGCACATTTTTAGCCTCCTCGGCGCTCATGCCGCCAATCTGCTCGAGCTTGCCATTCTGCTCGCGGATGATGCGGTCGAGCTCCTCTTTGCGTTTATCCACCGATGCAAGCTGGCCGTTGAGGTTCTCTTTGAGCCTCTCGAGTTCGTTGTTTTTCTTGTCGAGTTCGGAGCGCTGCTGGTTGAGGTTGTTCTCGGTCTGCTTGATGCCCTGCTCGCGCTGGTTGAGCTTCTGGTTGCGCTCGTTTACCGTGCGGTCGTGCTCCCTCTTGAGTTCGAGGAACTTCTCCTTGGCCTGCAACTCTTTCTCTTTGCGAATCATCTCGCCCTGCTGCTCAGCCTCCTTGATGAGTGCTTCGCGGCGCTTCTTTACGGTGCTTTTGGTTATGGCGTTGGTCACCAACACATAGGCTGCGATGGCAACAATGGCCGAAATAACCGATGCTAATACTACTGTTATCATAGTTTCGTAACTGTTTTTTAGGTTGTGAAATTTGTTATCTCTTTATGGTTTATAAAATGTTGTTTGCTTTGGTTTCAAATAAAAAGCCCACATGATTCCAAGAATTGTTTGACGAAACTGCCTAATCGTCATGTGTGAGAGCTCCGTATTTGTATCGCAAACCTCCAACGGCACCGCCGAAGCAGCACTCCCCCTTGCGGGGTCACCTAGGCCTGTTTTTGACACTACGAGTAACTCTCAATTTTGTAAATGTTGAGTTTCGCAAATCTGAAGTGGAATCTATGCGGGCATAAATGTCTATTCCGTATGTCACAAAGAACCTGTCTATTATTGTAGTCCTCCCGTGGGAGGTGCCACCCATCCAAACCAACCTGCCTGCTGCCCCACGGCGTACCACCGCGCGGGTATACATCAGTCCAAACTGCTCTACTTGAGCCTCTTGAGGTGCGCCTCGAGCTGACGGTCGAGCGCCACAAGTTCGGTCATATCGTCGTCCACACTACGCGAGGTCACAAGCTCCAGCTTGTCGAGTGCCAGAAGGAGGGTGGCATAAGCCAACACATCCTGTGGGGCAATATCGAAGGCCGACTTGATTTTGGAAATCATCTCGTTGGCATCCTTCTCGGCCTTGCGGAAGAGAACCTCCTCACTGCGGTCAACAGTGAAAGTGCATCTGTGCCCTCCAACTATGAGCGATATTTTCTGGTTCTCAGCCATTTGCCGTAGGTGGGTGTTGTTTTGTCTGTCGGTTTAGTTGTTCATCAGGGCTATACAGCGGTCAATCTCCCGCATAAGACGATTGATTTGTGCTCTTGCCCTTTTGCGCGAGGCCTCATCGCCTCCTGCGCCAAAGCCCTCGCCAAGTTCGAGCAGTGCGAGGCGTTTTTGTGCGGCGTCGAGCCTCTCCTTGAGGCTGCGGTTTTCCACGCGCAATTTCTGGAGATTAGCCTCCATCTCGGCCTGCTGATGCTCCAGACGGGTATTCTCCTCGATTACCCTTCCGACCTTCTCGGCCAACGATTTCACAATCTCCTGTTTTGCCATCTCTCTCCCTTGTGTGAGTCTGTTTTGCGAGGGGTAAATTGCCTTTTGGGGCGCCACCTCACTTGTTATCAACTACAAATGTAGCTATTATTTTCCATTTTCACAAATAGCCCTCCCTTTTTCGGCTCTTTTTGACCAACTCCCTTCGGTGTCAAGGGAGAAATTCGGGGTGGCGTATGGGGCTAATAGAATTTGTAGGTGCTGCCTATCGAGGAGTTTTGCGAGTCGAGGCGCACGGCGATGAAGAAGAGGATGGTGAAGGCCAAGAGCGACGAACCGCCATAGGAGAACATCGGCAGGGGGATGCCTATCACGGGCATCAGGCCAATGGTCATACCTATATTAATAATGGTGTGGAACAGGAAGATGCCCGCCACGCCATAGCAGTAGACCCTGCGGAATGGCTCTTGCTGCCTCTCGCCCATCTTCATGAGTCGTATTATCAGTGTGGCAAAGAGCGCCAGCACCACCACGGAGCCTACAAAGCCCCACTCTTCGCCCACCGTGCAGAAGATGAAGTCGGTGCTCTGCTCGGGGATGAAGTCATACTTGGTCTGGGTGCCATCCAGAAAGCCCTTGCCCCAGAAACCGCCCGAGCCGATGGCAATCTTCGACTGGTGGACATTGTAGCCCCAGCCCTTCAGGTCGCTCTCGATGCCCAGCAGGTCGAGTATTCGCTTCTGCTGGTGGAGCTGCAGCACATCGTTGAAGACATAGTCCACGGCGCCAAGGAAGAGGAGCGAGCTGCCAAACATGGTGGCATAGAGGTAGATGGTGGAGAGCTTCTCGCGGTAGGCATAGATGAGTGCGGGCACCAGCATGATGAGCGAGGCTGCCAACAGCGAGTGGTAGTAGTTGAGCCCCCACTGTCCCAGCCACGAAAGGCCATAGAGAACGAGGCTCACCAGACCCACCGAGGCTACAAAGGTCACACTCTCCTTCGGGTTGCGGTTGGAGAAAAATTGGCTCACCACAAAGAGCACAACAAGGCCTATGAGTAGTGCCGTGGGTGACAGAATGAAGGAGCCAACAAAGAGCCCCACAACGAGAAACAGTGCATAGTAGACCCACGGATTGAGCCCCTCGCGGAAGAGCATCAGGAGGAACGAACAGTAGACCAACGCAGAGCCCATGTCGTTCTGCAACAGGATGATGGCTATGGGAATAAAGAGGATTACTCCCACTCCCACAACTCCGCGGGGTTTCGAGAGGCTGAAGTTGTACTCACTCATAAAGCGGGCCAACGAGAGGGCTGTGGCAACCTTCATGAACTCGGCCGGCTGGATGGAGATGGGGCCAACCACCAGCCACGAGCGGGCACCATTGACTTTGTGGCCCACCACCAGCGTGAGAAGCAACACAATGAGCATCACCGCATAGGCCGGATAGGCGAGTTGGTGGTAGTAGATGTCGTCAATCAGCAGTATCACAAGGGCGGCAATGGTCGATATTCCTATCCAGATGAGCTGCATGCCATATTTGCTCGACAGCGAGAAACCACCCGCCAAGGCCTCGTTGTAGACGGCAGCATAGATGTTGAGCCAGCCGATGAAGACCAGCACAACGAAGACCAATATGGTCTTCCAATCAATCTTTGCCCATCCGAGTTTATCGTTTCCTTTCATTGTGTCACACGCTTGCTACTCTCTCCTTCGCCCACGCTACTTTTTGTTCGAGTAGTTGGGGTAGGCTATATCCATATTCTTTATGTACTTCACCAATTCGGGGCGTGCCACCTCTCCGGTGAGGTACTTCTCGATGAGGAGTGATGCGATGGGGGCGGCCACACTCGAGCCGAAGCCACCGTTCTCCACATAGACCGAGATGGCAATCTGGGGGTTGTCTTTGGGTGCGAAGGCGAGGAAGGTGGAGTGGTCTTTGCCGTGGGGGTTCTGGGCCGTACCCGTCTTGCCACAGATGTCGAGCCCCTTTACATAGGCCACGCCGGCCGTACCAATCTCCCTGTGTACAGTGCCCCACATGCCGTCAATCACGGGCTCGAAGTGCTTCTCGCTCACCATGGTGTAGTGGCGCTCATAGAAACGGTTGTCGAGCGAGTCGCGCCCCTCGATGTGTTTCACCACATGGGGGATGTAGTAGTAGCCGCGGTTGGCGATGATGGCGGCGAGGTTGGCCATCTGCAAAGGGGAGCATCCCAGCTCGCCCTGACCGATAGCCATCGAGATTACCGTCAGTGAGTTCCACTTGGGGTAGTAGTCGTTGTAGAAGTCGGCCGTGGGCACAAATCCACCCCTCTCGGAGGCAAAGTCGGAGCCCAACTTCTGGCCGAAGCCGAAGCTGCGTACATACTTCTCCCAATTGTCGTAGCCACCCTTCATGATGCCTCCGCGAGTGGGGTTGTCAAGAATATCCCTGAAAACATAGCAGAAGTAGGCGTTGCAGGAGTTCGACACAGCATCCTTCAGGTTGAGTGGCGAGCGGTGGTCGTGGCACTTCACTCCACGCCCCACATGGTAGCCGCCCTCGCAGGGGTAGCGGCGCGCGGGGGTCACCACACCCTCCTCCAAGCCTATCAGTGCGTTGACAAGTTTGAAGGTGGAGCCGGGTGGATAGCTCGACATCACCGCACGGTTGAAGAGTGGTTGGCGGGGGTTGTTGAGCATCTTGACATAGTTGTTGCCCCTGTCGCGTCCCATCAGTTCGTCGGGGTCGTAGGTGGGGCTGCTCACCATCACCAAAATCTCGCCCGTGGAGGGCTCGAGGGCAATCACACTGCCCACCTTACCCTGCATTAACTCCTCGGCCAACTCCTGAAGGGGGGCGTCGATGGTGGTGGTTATGGGGGTGCCGGACAGGGCGGGTTTGTCGTAGTGACCCTCCTGATAGGGGCCCTTGATGGTGCCTCTCACATCCACGATGCTCACCTTCTCGCCCTTCTCGCCGCGCAGCAACTCCTCATAGGCGCTCTCGATGCCCGAGTAGCCTATGTAGTCGCCTCGCGAGTAGTAGGGGTTTCGCTCGATGATTTTGTCGTTCACCTGACCGATGTAGCCCAGTAGGTTGCCGGCAATCTTACGCGGGTAGGAACGCTGGGTGCGGAAGAGGGTGTAGAAGCCGTCGAAGTTGCCCTCGTCGAAGAGGAGCTTGGCCTCCGTGGAGAGCTGGCGCACGACCACCGATGCGCGGCTGTGGGAGTAGTTCTTGGCAGCCTGCAACGATTGGGTCAGCTGCTCGGGGGCTACTCCTGCAATGCGGGCCAAGGCCACCGTGTCGAAACCCTCCTCGCGGGGGATGTTGCGGGGGACGACCATGAGGTCGTAGGAGGCCACACTTTGGGCCAAAAAGTCGCCGTTGCGGTCGTAAATCTCGCCTCTCGGGGGGTGTTGCACCTCATAGCGCAGCACATTGTTCTCCGCGGCACGCTGATAGCTACGGTCGATAATCTGGATGTGGAACAGCCTCAGGCCCAACAGTGCAAAGAGCCCGATGACGAACCACCTGAGGATTATGTGACGATTGTTGCCGGCCATAGCGATTGTGCAGGGGATTTTACGACACCAATTTGCGGAACAGGCGGGCTGTGAAGATGGTTAATATCACCGTCACCACCGAGCTGAGGATTATCTTGCCGATGGTGAACAGGGGGTGACTGCCCAACGACTCGAGGCCGAAGAAGAGGGCCGAGTGGGCCACCACAAGCAGGGTGGCGTAGAGCATAAACGAGGTGGGGGTGATAGCACCTCCAAAGGGGATGCTCTCGTGGGCCGTATCCTTACCCATCGAGATGTTCATGGCCAAGGGGCGCAGGTAGGCTACGGCGGCGGTGGCTACGGTATTGAGCCCCGCAGTGCCCATCGACACATCCATCACTACTCCCAGCAGGGTGCCCACCATGAGCAAGCCGAGCCTCGACATCTTCACGGGCAACAGCACCACAAAGGAGATATAGTAGAGCGGAACAATGAGCCCCGACAGGAGCAGATTGTCGAACAGCAGCGCCTGCAAAAGCACCACCACCACAAAGAAAACTATATATTCCAATACTCGCTGCATCTCTCTCCGAAAATTCTAATATTTTGTTGTGTACTTACTATGGAGGGTGTCGTACTCCTCGCCATCCATGAACTTCACCAAGAGCACCCTGTCGAGCTTCGAGAGGTCGGCCGCCAAGCGCACGGCGAGGTGGCTGTTCATCTTATCCTCCGAGGGCTCAAACTCCTCTACGATACCGATGATGCGGTCGGGAGGGAAGCGGTACGACACGGTAGACACAATGGTGTCGCCCGGGGAGAAGTTGGCATAGTGGGGGATGTTTTCGAGGTGTACGCGGTGGAAGTTGCGGCCGTCCCACGAGAGCGAGCCCATGTGTTCGTTGTGGGCACCCTTACCTCCCATCGTGAAGTCGCGATTGGCCACCGACATGCAGACCGCAAAACGCTCCGAGCAGTCGATAACATACCCCGCAACATAACCCTCGGGGGTGAGCACGGCCATGTTGGCCTCCACATCATCCCTGAGTCCCTTGTTGATGGTGAAAAAGTTGTGCTGCGAGAAGACCGAGTTGCGTATCACCCTCGCCTCGCCATAGAGGTAGGGGGCAAACTCGTCGGTGGCAATGTGGACCCTCTCGGGGTCCTCCACCCACTCGGCCAGCTGAGCCTCCAGCTCCACAATCCTCGCCGAGAGCATCCGGTTCTCCTTGCGCAAGCCGAAGTAGTCGCCCACGGCGCTGAACCTCTCGTTCACACCACCCGTCACACCATTGGCAACGGTGAGTAGGCGGGCCCTC
This sequence comes from Tidjanibacter sp., assembly GCA_017628305.1. GTDB lineage: Bacteria > Bacteroidota > Bacteroidia > Bacteroidales > Rikenellaceae > Tidjanibacter. Next base: position 4,920 of record JAGBZI010000090.1, on the reverse strand, counting down.
GTGAAGCTCGTGGAGCGCATGTAGCTGCCAAGTGCCAACACCTCCACAAGAATGAAGAGGGTGGGCACTGCTATGCGCTTGAGAAAAATCAGGAGTTTGTTCACAACTATTGCGGTCTAAAGAAAAATTATTGTCACAGAAGGGGAGCGGAGGGCCGACCCTGAGCAAACAAAAGCATAAGGTCGCCCCACGCAGTGGAGGGCAACCTTATGGTGTGGGTCAAATCTCTATGTCGCTCTGTGCGCCTCTGCCCATATCGCAGCCACTACTTCATCAGGAAGGAGAACTTGTCGATATTCTTCAGAGCGATGCCGGTGCCGCGAACCACAGCACGCAGAGGATCCTCGGCAATCACAAAGGGGATGCCGGTCTTCTCGTGCAGACGACGGTCCAACCCCTTAATGAGGGCGCCACCACCTGCCAGATAGATGCCGTTCTTGATGATGTCGGAGTAGAGTTCGGGGGGAACATTCTCCAGCACCTTCATGATGGCTGCATCAACCTTCAGCAGCGACTTCTCCAGCGCATAGGCCACCTCGCTGTAGGAGATGTTGATGGTGGTGGGGAGGGTTGTGAGCATGTTGGGACCGGTCACCACGAAATCTTCTGGTGGGTTGTCAATCTCCCTCAGCGCTGCGCCCACAGCCATCTTGATGTTCTCGGCCGTGCGCTCGCCAATCCTCACATTGTACTGCTGGCGCACATATTTCTGGATATCCTCGGTGAAGACATCGCCTGCCACATCGATACTCTCGCTGCACACGATACCGCCCAACGAGATACATGCAATCTCGGTGGTACCGCCGCCGATGTCGATAATCATGTGGCCCTCGGGAGCCTCCACATCGAGGCCGGCACCCAGAGCAGCCGCCATAGGCTCAAAAATCATGGATACATCCCTACCGCCTGCGTGCTCGGCACTCTCCCTCACGGTACGAATCTCCACATTGGTGGAGCCGCTGGGGATGCAGATTACCATCTTGAGCGAGGGGCTGAAGAGGAAACCCTTGGTGTTCACCTTCTTAATCATGCCGCGAAGCATCTGCTCGGCGGCGTTGAAGTCGGCGATAACGCCATCCTTCAGGGGGCGGATGGTCTTAATGTCGGGGTGGGTCTTGCCGTGCATCTTGCGAGCCTCGGTGCCGATGGCCTCCACCTTTCCGGTGTGGACATTCACGGCAATGATTGAGGGCTCATCGACTACGACCTTCCCGTTGTGGATGATGAGCGTGTTGGCAGTTCCCAGATCGACTGCCAGCTCCTGTGTCAAAGAGAACAATCCCATAGTCTTGTTTTTTCCTTTATTTTGCGCTCTCTGTCAGGGCTTTGTGGCCTTTCGGAGGGCGATAAATGTTTACATTTTGGTTATAGGTTACAAAAGTAAATATTTTTTCATAAATTTGCACCATAAAATTTGGTAACAACAACAAATAATTTTTCAGTATAGAATGATAAGGTTAGAGACCAAACACACTTCGTGTGGCATCGGCGAGAGCGACATCCTCTCGCTTCGCAACGCCGCAGAGAATGCCAACCGCCTGCTCCACAACGGTGAGGGCGCCGGCAACGACTTCCTCGGATGGGTAAACCTCCCCTCGAGCATCACCCCCGAGCAGATTCACTCCATCCAAACAACTGCCGCCCGACTGGCCGAGAAGGCCGAGGTGGTTATCGTCATCGGCATCGGTGGCTCCTACCTTGGCGCCAAGGCTGTGCTCGATGCCATGACCAGCTCGTTCCACTTCCTCCACAAGGAGCGTAAGAATCCCTACATCCTCTTTGCAGGCAACAACCTTAGCGAAACCTACACCGCCGAACTGCTTGAGGCTGTGAAGGATTACAGCATCGCCGCCATTGTCATCAGCAAGAGTGGCACCACCACCGAGCCTGCCGTGGCCTTCCGACTCATCAAGGCGGAGATTGAGGCTCGCTATGGCAAGGAGGAGGCAAAGGAGCGCATTGCCAGCGTGACCGACGCTGCTCGTGGTGCCCTGAAGACCCTCTCCACTGCCGAGGGTTACGACACCTTCGTTATTCCCGACAATGTGGGTGGCCGTTTCTCGGTGCTCACCCCCGTGGGTCTGCTCCCCTTGGCTGCTGCCGGCATCAACATCGCCGAGCTCGTGAGGGGCGCACAGGATATGGAGGCTGCAACCGCCGAGAATGTACCCTTCGAGCAGAACATCGCAGCTCAGTATGCAGCAGTGCGCAACGCTCTCTACCAGAAGGGTTTCAAGATTGAGATTTTGGCCTCCTATGAGCCTCGCTTGCAGTATATCGCCGAGTGGTGGAAACAGCTCTACGGCGAGAGCGAGGGCAAGGAGCACAAGGGTATCTTCCCCGCAAGCGTGACCCTCACTGCCGACCTCCACTCCATGGGTCAGTACATTCAGGAGGGTGAGCGCACCCTCTTTGAGACCGTGTTGAGCGTGGCTCGCCCCGAGGGTAATGTCACCATCGAGGCCGACGGCGACAACCTCGACGGCCTCAACTTCTTGGCCGGCAAACGCCTTGATGAGGTGAATAAGATGGCCGAGCTGGGTGTAGTTCTCGCCCATGTGGACGGTGGTGTACCCAACATCCGCATCGAGATTCCTGCCATCACCGAGTACTACATTGGTGCTCTGCTCTACTTCTTCGAGAAGGCTTGTGGTATCAGTGGCTACATTTTGGGTGTCAACCCCTTCAACCAGCCCGGTGTGGAGGCCTACAAAAAGAATATGTTTGCACTCTTGGATAAGCCCGGTTATGAGGAGGCTTCGGCAGCCATCAAAGCAAGGCTTAAATAATTGACCCGCAGCAAGAAAAGGAAGGGGAACCCAAACGCTTGGGTTCCCCTTCCTTTTGTTATGACACCCATGGGGCGGAGAATTGTGGCAATGTGAAGGATGGGCGTTGTCTGCCGAGTCCACCCACAATTTTAATCTCCCCCTTCGAGGGCCTTTAATTGCTCCCGCTTACTCGCAATCTTAAGCTTTCAATTTCCAGAAGTGGTCCACGGGCCCGTGGCCATGGCCGATTACATAGTCGGCACCGCTGCGAATGGCCCCTTCGATGTAGCTCTTTGCAGCCGTGGCAGCCTCGTCGAGCGAGAGCCCGAGGGCGAGGTGGGAGGCCAAGGCCGAGGAGAGGGTGCATCCTGTGCCGTGGGTGTTGGGGGTGGTGATGCGCTGCGAACGGAGGGGGACGATGTGCTCCTCCTCGGCGTTGTAGAGGTAGTCCACAAGCTCCTCCTCTTCCAAGTGGCCCGCCTTCATCAGCACCGAGCACCCTGTGGCCTCCGCGAGGGCGCGTGCCACCTCGGGGAGCTGGGCGTTGCTATCAATCTTGGTGCCTGCAAGTATCTCGGCCTCAGGAATGTTGGGGGTGATGACGCGTGCCAATGGGAGCAGCTCGCGGCGAATGGTGTCGATGGCGCTATCCTCGATGAGTCGGTGGCCGGAGGTGGATACCATCACGGGGTCGAGCACTATGTTGCCCACGCCGAATTTGCGGAGCACATCGGCCACAACCTCCACCACTGCCGAGGAGTGGAGCATGCCTATCTTCACGGCGTCGGTTCCGATGTCGGAGAGCACTGCCTCAATTTGACCGCGGAGGATGTCGAGGGGGATGGGGTGTACACCCTCCACGCCGAGGGTGTTCTGCACGGTGACTGCTGTGATGGCTGAGGAGGCGTAGCAGCCACATGCCGAGATGGTCTTTATGTCGGCCTGAATACCTGCGCCACCGCCCGAGTCGCTACCCGCTATGGTGAGCACTCTTCTGTATTGTTTCTTGTTGGTTGTCATGCTGTTAGAAATGTGTATATCCTTGGGGGTTAAACTCTGTTTGTTCTCCGTCGAGCTGCCACTCTATGCCCTCGCCTTCGACGATGGTGCCGATGGGGTAGAGGGGGAAGCTGACCTGTGTGGCCAGCTCTGCGGGAGCGGTGAGGAGTAGTTCGTAGTCCTCGCCCGCGGAGGTGGCAAATTCAAACTTGTTGAGCCCTCTCGCTCCACAGAAGGTGGCGAGCTGCTCCGAAATGGGGAGTGAGGAGAGCTCCACGACGGCCCCCACACCCGAGGCACGGAGTATGTGACCGAGGTCGGAGGCTATGCCGTCAGAGATATCCATCATGGCTCCCACCATGCCCGTCGTGAGAAGTTCTCTGCCCTCGGCAAGGCGGGGCATTGGGCGCATGTGTTTGGCTGTGAGGTACTCCACTTCGGGGGTGCGCTCATCCCCATCGAGGAGGGCTTTGAGGCCGCCGCCCGAGTCGCCCAGAGCACCTGTGACGAAGATGGTGTGGCCCACTTGAGCCCCTCGGCGCGAGATTGCTCGACCGCGCTCACAACGCCCCTCCACGGTGACATTTATGGCAATGTCGCGCAGTGAGGATGTTGTGTCGCCACCCAGCAGAGGGACCCCAAAGAGGTGGCTGATGGCGGCGTAGCCCTCCACAAATCGCTCGACCCACTCGCCCTGTGCATCGCGTGGCAGGGCTATGGAGAGGAAGGTGGCCACGGGGGTGCCACCCATGGCAGCTATGTCGCTGAGGTTCACGGCGGCCGACTTCCAGCCCACATCCTCGGGTGAGCTCTTGGAGCGCACAAAGTGAACCCCCTCGATGAGCATGTCGGTGGTGGTGAGCAGGTCGTCGCCCGAGGTGGGGACCGTGGCGCAGTCGTCGCCAATGCCCACCATCCCTTCGGGTGTTGGGAAGTGTTCCTTGATGAGCTCTATGAGCCCAAACTCTCCTCGTTGTTTCATTGGTTGTTTTGCTCTCTATTGATGTTCGTTTCCGTGGTAGCCCCAGTTCCAGAAGGCCCACTCATACTCGGCTGCTATGAGGTATGCCTCCCTCATCTCCATTCTCACCTTATGGGATGCCTCGGCAGCTATACGGTCGCAGAACTCGAGGATGGTGCGTGTGCTCTC
>JAGBZI010000089.1 GCA_017628305.1 Tidjanibacter sp. | reverse complement strand
GTGAAGCTTGCCGACAACGAGCTATAGTAGGTACCATTGGTCTGTCCACGGATGGAGAGCTGCTGGTTGTCGCCCTGAGGATAGGGTCTCCAAGCGTTCTTGTTGAAGAAGTTGCGCATGCTCATGTTGGTGAATACCACACCCAACGAACCTACGAACATGTCGGCACCCCAACCGCCGCTAATCTCGAACTTGTCCGAAGCCTTTTCGCTGAGGTTCCAGTTAACATCCACCTCATTGTTGGAGCCCATCACGGGGCGAATGTCAGGGCGGATGAGGGTCTCGTCGAAGTGGCCCATGGCTGCCAACTGGCGCATGGTCTGCATGAGCAGTGCGCGGTTATACAGCTCGCCGGGGCGGGTGTAAATCTCCCTGCGGATAACCTCGTCGTTCACCTTATTGTTGCCGGTGATGCCGATATTGTTGAAGCGGTACTGCTGGCCCTCGAAAATCTTAATCTCCAAGTCGATGCTATCCGAGCCGATAATAATCTCCGTGGGGGAGATTTGCGATGCGAGGTAGCCCTCGTTCTGGTAGAGTGCGTTGACGGTCGACACATCCTCGGGGTCATCCTCCTTACCCACACCCAACCTCTCATTGAGGGTCTTTTTGTCGTAGGCATCGCCCTTCCTAAGGCCCAGAATGCTATTCAGGTGCTCGGTGGAGTATTTGCTGTTGCCCACCCACTTGATGTCGCGGTAGTGGAACTTATTACCCTCGTTTACGGTGATGGTAAGACCTATGCGCTCGGGACTGATTACATAAATCGAGTCGCTCACAATCATCGCATTGCGATAGCCTTTCGAGTGGTAGAAGTCGATGATATTCTCAAAATCCTCTTGGAGTTCATCCTCCCTCATCTTAGTATTGTGGAAGATGTTGATGCTCTTCTGGTGGATTTTCTTCATCTGTTTGCGCAGTTGCTTGTCGGTGAAGACCTCGTTGCCCTCAAAATTAATCTCGCCGATGCGCACCTTCTCGCGTTTGTCAATCACAAAGGTTACATTCACAGCATTGCGAATCATGCTGTCATTCTCGATGCGAGGTGTCACCTCCACATTCCTCCAACCCTTGTGGATGTAGTTGTCCTTAATCTGTTTAATGCGTTTCTCGATGTTGTAGTCGGTGAGAGTCTCGGCTCCTCGCTTGAGCTTCAGGTCCTCGGTGAGGGTGTTGCTCGAACTCTTGCTGATGCCCTCAAACTGCCAGCGGAAAATGCGGGGCCTCTCGGACATCACAATGTGGAGATCCACGCTGTCGCCAACGGGGGTGGCAAGAATCTGCACATCCGAGAAGTACTGCTTGGACCACAGGCGGGAGATGGCATTGGAAATCTCCCTGCCGGGGATGGTAATCTCGTCGCCCACCGTGAGGCCCGATGAGTTCACCTGCATCTGTCCGTCGAGGAATTTGATACCCTCGGCCTTGATGCTGCGGATGATATACTTCTTGGGGGTCGAGTAGTCGGCCAAGGGGGAGGAGAGGTCAACCGTTATGGAGTCAGTTTGCTCCGTACCCTGCTCCATAGCCATGATTGCGGGCTCTGTACTCTGAGCCCACAACCCTTTGCCGACAGCAAAGAGCAGCAGAGTGGTGACGATTAGGATTTTTTTATACATCTTCGAGTTGTTATTCTTCGTTTTTGTGTGCTTTAATCTATTTGGGTTCTACAAGACCGAAACGGCGCTGGCGACCTCCGTAGGCCTCGATGGCTTCGCGGAGCGACTCTTTGTCGAAGTCGGGCCACAGGGTGGGGCTGAAGTAGAGCTCGCTGTAGGCCGACTGCCACATGAGGAAGTTGCTCAGGCGATACTCGCCACCGGTACGGATAACCAAGTCGGGGTCGGGGTAATCCCTTGAGTAGAGGCTGTGGCTGATGGTGTCGGCTGTGATATCCTCTGCCTTCAGCTCGCCCCTCTCAATCCTCTGGGCCATAGCTTTGAAAGTCTCGGTAATCTCGTGACGAGAGCTGTAGTTGAGAGCAAAAATGAGAGTGATGCGTTCTCCCTCGGCAGTTTCGCTCTCGATGCGGTCGATGTAGTGGTTGACCTTCTCCGACAGGGCACTGCGGTCGCCCATAATGCGGGCCCTGACACCCTGTGCTTTCAGCTCGGGAGTCTCGGCAACCACACTCTTGCAGAAGAGTTCCATGATGCCATCCACCTCCTCCTTGGGGCGGCCCCAATTTTCGGTTGAGAAGGTGTAGAGGGTGAGATACTCCACTCCCTCTTGCGCTGCTGCCTTGAGCACTCGGCGCACGGCCTCCACTCCCGCAATGTGTCCTTCGGGGCGCTCGAGGCCTCGTTGTTGAGCCCAACGGCCGTTGCCGTCCATGATGATGGCAATGTGGCGGGGAATCTTTATGTTGTTGCTTGTAGCCATTGTTTCGGTGCGTTTAAAACGCACAAAGATACAACAAAGTTCTCTTTTTACAAATAGGTAAGCGGGAGGAATGCTCCTCCTCAAACCAAAGCTTTATGTGTCGTCGGGGCTAAAGTTTTGACTCTCTGCCATCCAGACCCCACATCATCTTTCTCTTTAACGCATCATAGAAGCAAATATTTTGCAGTTTGACCAAAAAAACTTCTCTTTCGGCGCGTGTGATGGTGAGTGTCGAACCGTTGCGGATGGTGAAATTCTCGTTGTCGATGGCAGCCACAGCCCATTGGTCGCGCGACTCGATGGTGAGCCTTAGGCGACAGCTGTCGGGCACCACGATGGGGCGCATTGTGAGGTTGTGGGGAGCGATGGGGGTGAGTACTATGCAGTGGCACTCGGGAGCAAGTATGGGGCCTCCGGCGCTGAGGGAGTAGGCAGTGGAGCCTGTGGGGGTGGCCACAATCATTCCATCGCCCCAATAGTTGGCTACCGTGCGGCCATCAATTTCCACTCGGGTGCCAATCATTCCCATGTGTTGCCTCTGCACAGAGAACTCGTTGAATGCCAACGGAAAATCGATGTTATCCTCAATATCTCCTTCAACTTTCAGAAGGGCTCGACTTTCGATGGTGTAGTCGCCGGCGATGAGTGCCGCAACAGCCTCTACAGCCTCCTCCTGCTGCACCACAGCAAGGAAGCCAAGGCGGCCCGAGTTGATGCCCAACACGGGGATGGAACGGCCGCCAATAGCCCTCACGGCGCTCAGCAGTGTGCCGTCGCCACCGTAGGAGATGACCACCGAATCGTCGGTGAGAACATCCTGCATGGTGGCATAGATGTTCTGGGCAGGGATGGTCCCGCCGGCGTTATTGTTGAACCATTCGGCTGCGCCTTCGTTCACATAATATTCCACACCGTGGCTCTTAACTTCCTCTAACAGTGCGGAAAATCTCTCTTTGGAGGTGCTTCCCGTGGGGCGGGAAAATAAAATTATTTTCATTTCACAAAACTTTGTGATAACTTTACACTCGCAAAATTACCTAAAACTTCTGTATTAAACTAACTTCAAACAAAGTTACTATGACAAAATTGAGCGTAAATATAAACAAAATTGCCGTAATACGCAACTCGCGTGGCGGAAACATGCCCGATGTGCTGCTTGCAGCTCGTCGAATCGAGGGGTTTGGTGCCGAGGGTATCACCGTTCACCCCCGTCCCGACGGTCGTCACATCCGCTACGACGATGTGAGGGAGCTCAAAAAGCTCGTAACCACCGAACTTAACATCGAGGGTAACCCCATCGACTCCTTCACAGACCTCGTTCTTGAGGTTGTCCCTGCACAAGTGACTCTCGTGCCCGATGCGGCGAATGCCATCACCTCCAATGCCGGCTGGGACACCATTGCCAACCGAGAGTTCCTCACAGCCAAGATTGCAGAGTTCAAGGCCAAGGGTATTCGTGTGTCGGTGTTTGTCGACCCCGTGCCCGAAATGGTGAGGGGTGCCAAGGAGTGTGGTGCCGACCGTGTGGAGCTCTACACGGAGGCCTATGCTCGTGATTACCACAAGGATAGGGAGGCGGCTATTGCGCCCTATGTAGCGGCAGCCGAAGAGGCTCGCAGGTGTGGCTTGGGGCTCAATGCCGGCCACGATTTGAACCTCGACAACCTTGCCTATTTCGCTCAGCGTATCCCATGGACCGACGAGGTTTCCATTGGCCATGCGCTCATCTCTGATGCTCTCTACTTTGGTTTGGAGAGCACCGTTCACCAGTATCTCAATCAGCTCAAATAATCCCCTGTTGCGATGACCGACAAAACACCTCTTTCGCTCCCCATCTTCAGCCAGATTACCGAGATTGTCGACCAACTCGGGGTGAGAGCCTATGTTGTGGGTGGCTATGTGCGCGATTTTTATCTCCGTCGCCCCTCAACCGACATTGATGTAGTGGTGGTGGGAAGTGGTATTGAGGTGGCCAAGATGTTGGGCAAAAGGCTCAAAACCAAGGTGTCGGTCTTCAAAACCTTCGGCACAGCGATGCTGCACGACGCGGAGGGTAGGGAGATTGAGTTTGTGGGTGCCCGACGCGAGTCCTACTCGCCCGACAGCCGCAAGCCTGCGGTGGAGGAGGGGACCATCGAGGATGACCAGCTGCGTCGCGATTTCACGATTAATGCCCTTGCGTGGTCGCTCAATGGCGACACCTACGGTGAGTTGCTCGATAGTTTCGGAGGTATGGACGACCTCCGTGAGCTTATCATCCGCACGCCCACCGACCCCGATGTGACCTTTTCCGACGACCCCTTGAGGATGATTAGGGGTATTCGTTTTGCCACACAGTTGGGCTTTGACCTCGCGCCCGAAACCTTTGATGCTATTGTGCGCAACAAGGATAGGATAACCATTGTGTCGCAAGAGCGTATAGCTACCGAGCTGCACAAAATAGTGGCCTCCCCTGTGCCCTCCATCGGTTTCGATTTGCTCAGTTTGACGGGGTTGTTACCCTACATTTTCCCCGAACTCGAAGCACTCAAGGGTGTGGAGGTGAGGGGCGGTAAAGCCCACAAAGACAACTTTGTACACACTCTCAAGGTGCTCGACAATGTGGCCAAGAAGAGCGATAATCTGTGGCTCCGCTGGGCGGCACTGCTGCACGACATTGCCAAGCCACGCACCAAGGCTTTTGACCACAAAGTTGGGTGGTCGTTCCATGGCCACGAGGTTGTGGGCAGCAAGATGATTCCCGATATTTTCCGTCGCTTGAGGTTGCCACTCAACGAGAAGATGAAGTATGTACGCAAGTTGGTGTTTCTCCACCTGCGCCCCATTATACTCTCCGAGGATGAGGTGACCGACTCGGCTGTGCGCCGTTTGCTTTTCGAGGCGGGCGACGATGTGGAGGACCTCATGACTCTCTGTGAGGCAGACATCACCTCGGGCATCGACTCCAAGGTGCAGCGCTACCTGCGCAACTTTGCCCTCGTGAGGGTGAAGATGAAGGAGATTGAGGAGAAAGATAGAGTTCGCAACTTCCAGCCACCCATTACGGGCGAAATTATCATGGCCACCTATGGCATTGAACCTTGCTCGCTGGTGGGCGAGATTAAGGCCGTGATAAAGGATGCTATACTCGATGGTAAAATCCCCAACGAGTATGATGCGGCCTTTGCCCTTATGGAAGAAATTGCGGCCGACAAGGGTCTTGTGAAGAAACAGTAATACAGATAGTTATGGCATTGGTCAATAATAACGGCACCTACAAGGAACGCAACCTCGAATTCCTCGAAGAGTATGCCTCCCGTCCCGGTGTGCGCAGCCTCTACGGCGGTGTGCTTTACCGCGAGATAACCAAGGGTAAAGGGGAGAAACCCACGGCTAAAAGTGTGGTCACGGTACACTATAAGGGTAGCCTTATAAATGGCAAAGTATTCGATGCCACCGAGAAGGGACGCCCCGCCACTTTCCCCCTGCGCGGATTGATAGAGGGGTGGAAAATAGCCCTCAAGGAGATGTCGGTTGGAGCTCGTTGGGAGGTGGTGATACCCTTCAATCTGGGCTATGGTTCGCGACCCGCAGGGGCCATTAAACCCTTCTCGACACTCGTGTTCGACATAACTCTCGTGAGGGTGGAGTAAAAAAGCACCCTAAGGGTGCTGATTTCCCAACTATTTGTGTAACTTTGTCACCATAAAACTACTAAAAACCAAAATAGACCGATGAAGAGATTTTTCCTCACCATTTTTCTTGTCCTCGCCGCTTCGGCCGCTTCGGCCCAGAGTATCGACCGCCTCGGCATTGAGTTTCGTGGCGATTGGCAGTTTGATTCTGCCGTGGCAGAGCCCAGCCGCATGAACCACTCTGCCTTTCAGGCGAAATTCGCAAATTTCCGCATCGACGGCACCATGGGTGGCAATTGGAGCTATTCGTTCCGCTACCGAATGAATAAGGTGCAAAACAACCCATTTGCCGCAACCGATTGGGCAACAGTGAACTATTCCACCGACAAGTGGGATTTCTCGGCTGGTAAGCAGGTGGTGGCGATTGGCGGCTACGAGTATGACCGAGCCCCCATCGACATCTATTTTGCCTCGGAGTATTGGCAGCACATTGCTTGCTATCAGTTTGGCGCAAGTGCCACCTACAAGTTTGGCAACTCGTTGGGCTCGAAGCTTCTCGGTCAGGTGTGCCAGAGTCCCTATGACTTTGCCGGAGATGGGCTCTATGCCTACAACCTTATGTATATCGACTCCCACAGCCTCTCGTCGGTGAATATGCTGGAGTATGCTCCCGGTAAATATATTGGCTATTTGGCTTTGGGAATCAGGGAGGAGTTTGGCGATGTTGCCGTGGAGTTCGATGTGATGGACCGCTTTGACTTTGGTAACGGCTCTTCCAGTTTCTCGATGATGTTGGATGCTAAGTGGACTATGAATGAGGATTTTAATATCTTTGCTCACGGTAGTTACGACGAAAATAAATCGGAGATTATGATGGACCCCACTGTGCGTCCCGGTACGGCTGTTTGTCACTTGGGTGGCGGTGTGGAGTACTACCCCGCAGGACGCAAGGATCTTCGTTTCCATGCAGCAACCAGCTATGTGTTTGGCCAGCAGGGCGGAGGTGGTGTTCTGGCTGAGGGAGCCTTCATGCTCCAGATGGGTCTTACATGGCGTGTTAACCTCCTTTCCAGTAACTAATTAACGACTACTCTTATATGGACAACAACTACAAATCGCCCAAGAGGCCAAGGAGGGGATTTAGGTTGCCAAGCGGAATTGCATGCTTGGTGATAATCTTCCTCCTGTTTGGCTATCTCGGCAACCGTATGGGTACTGCAAACATGCTCAATACGGTTATGAATACTGCCCACGATTTGCTGCTCAACACCGTATTCTACCTCATGGCTATTTGTGTGATTACGGGTGCTTTGGGGCGCATCTTTGTGGAGTTTGGTGTGGTGAAGCTCTTCGAGAAGTTGCTTCGCCCCCTCATGAAACCCCTCTTTAATCTCCCCGGTGTGGCTTCGCTGGGTGCGGTTGTGACCTTCCTTTCGGACAATCCGGCGATTATTTCCCTTGCGCAGGATAGGCAGTTCGCCTCCTATTTCAAGAAGTACCAATATATCTCTCTCACCAATTTCGGCACCGCCTTTGGTATGGGTCTGTTGGTTGTTGTCTTCATGATTGGTCAGGGTTTCTTTGTGGAACCAATGGTGGGATTTGTGGGGGCAATGGTGGGTTGCTTGGTATCTACCCGCATCATGCAACGCTCTGTGATTAAGGCATATCCTAACTATAAGTACGAACCTGCAGTGGTGCTGCAAGAGGAGAAGAAGGATGAGGATATCGAGTATCAGAAACCCATGTTTCAGCGCATTCTCGACTCGCTGCTCGATGGCGGCCGTACGGGTGTGGATGTGGGTCTTGCTATCATTCCCGGGGTGCTGATTATCTCCACTCTGGTGATGATTCTCACCTTTGGTCCTTCGGCTTCGGGTGCCTACACGGGCGCGGCTTATGAGGGCACCGAGTTGCTTCCTTGGTTGGCAGCCAAGGTGAGCTTCGTTTTCGAGTGGCTCTTTGGATTTGAGGACCCCCACCTTGTGGCATTCCCCATCACCGCTCTGGGTGCTGTGGGCGCAGCTCTGGGCCTTGTGCCCAACTTTATTGAGGCCGGTTGGGTGGATGGCAATGCTATTGCAGTCTTTACCGCCATCGGTATGTGTTGGAGTGGATACCTGAGTACCCACACCGCCATGCTCGACACCCTCGGTTACCGCAGCCTCACTTCGAAGGCTATTGGTGCTCACACCATTGGCGGTCTTGTGGCAGCCATCTCGGCCCACTGGCTCTATATGCTTGTGGCGCTCATGATGTAGATATACTGCAAGTTATGCGATATGGTACGAGCCGATGCAATCCAGCATCGGCTCGTTCGTTTTTTGCTGAATCCTCGGCTGTGGTTATGGAGAACTTTGTGAGAAATATAAACATTGTTTATATCCTGATGTGGCGCAGCCTGATTGCAAAATGGTTGCCTGAGTGTGGAGGAGGAGAAAAATATTGGGCGAGGGTGAGGGTTTTTGTCAAAAAGTGGTATCTTTGCAAGAATTATTACCACTTATTTATAATAGGGATATGAAGATTGCTATTGCACAGCTCAACTTTTCGTGTGGACGATTCGAACTTAATCGTTACAAAATAATCGATGCTATTGCTCAGGCAAAAGAGCAAGGTGCTGACCTTGTGGTATTTCCCGAGGCAGCCATCTCGGGTGTGCCCGCCCACTCGCTCCTTGTGCGCAGCAGTTTCCTCGACCGTGCAGAAGAGGCTCTTGTGGAGATTGCAGCCTTCTCGGACGACATCGCTGTGCTTGTAGGACTCCCCATCCGCAAAGGGCGTGGCACGGTGAGCGCCGCCGCCTTCATCCAGAACCGTCGTATCCGTCGCTTTGTGACCCGCAAGTCGCTCCATGGCGATGTGGATGCAGCCTACATGTCGCAGGGCCGTGGTCATGAGTATATCACCCTTGGCGGCGAGAAGGTGGCTGTAGCTATTGGCGGCGATTTTATGCTCGACCACGACTTCAGGGATGCCTCGACAGTTGTTGTGATGGGTTCCGACCGCTACCAGCAGGGGCGTATCGAGCGTCGCTACGAGAAGTTGGCCGAAAAGGCCTTCATGGCCGACGCCAATGTGGTATTTGTAAACCATGTCGGTGGTTCGGGCGAGTTGGTGTACGACGGCTCGTCGGCTTTCTTCAATGCGCAGGGCAAGGCTGTCCACCTGCTCGGAAGCTTTGTGGAGGAGATTGCCTTTGTGGATACCAAGGATACTTCTGCAACCGTGGAGGTGCCCTATCAGGATAAGATTGCGAATGTTTACGGTGCTCTCAAATTGGGCGTGGCAGACTATTTTGCCAAGAATCATGCAGATCGCAAGGCGTGTATTGTGATGACGGGTGGTATCGATTCCTCGGTGGCAACAGCCATCTTGGTGGATGCTCTCGGTGCAGATAGGGTGGTGGGTCTTCAGATGCCTTCGCGCTACACCTCCGACCACTCGGCCGAGGATGCGGAGTTGTTGGCAAGGAACCTCGGCATAGAGCTCCGCACCATTCCCCTCAACGACATCTATCGCAGTAGCCTCGACACCATAGTGGCAGCCATTGGCGAGCCCGATAATCGGAAAATGGAGAGCGATTTCCAGCTCCGTCTGCGTACGGCACTCTTCATGGCTGTGTGCGAAAAGTGGGGCTATGTGCCCATCAATAGTGCTAACAAGACTGAGTTGGCCGTTGGAGCGCTCACTCTTTATGGCGATTCGAGCGGTATGCTGGGCCTGATGGGCGACCTCTATAAGAGCGATGTGTATGCTTTGGCACGCCACATCAACTCCCGTGGCGAGGTTATCTCGGAGCAGACCATGCTCAAGACCCCCTCGAGCGAGATGCTCATGGTGGAGGAGGGTGTAACCCTTCCCCCCTATGATGTGGTTGATGCGGTGCTCTACCGCATGCTCGAGAGGTGGCAGAACGAGGATGAAGTTATCGATGCAGGCTTCGAGGAGAGCGATGTGAAACTTATCCGCTCGCTGATTTATGCAGCGCTTGAGAAGATGCACCAATTCTGTCCCATCTTGGAGGTGTCGAACATGCCTCTCGACCGCAGCTATGTCGATTTACCCATTGCATAGCGCGCGTAACAAGGGTTGATGAGGCTAAAAACGAGAGTAAAAGGTTAGGAATATATGGCAAAAATTATGGAACACGAAGCACGCATTGTGGCGGTTATGGCCGACCAGAAGTGCGTGGAGGCGGAGATGATTGTGAGCAGCGCGTGTGGCAGCTGCAAGGCAAAGGCTGTGTGTGGTGGCGCCGAGAGCGAGGTGCGCCGCGTTGTGGCCTACACTTCCCACCCCGAGATTTACAAAGTGGGCGACGAGGTAACCATCTCCATCGAGCAGATTATGGGCTATAAGGCTATAGCCCTCTCCTACATTGTCCCCCTTGTGGTTATGCTGGCTGCTTTGGCGCTTACTTATGGGCGCTGGGGTGAACTTGTTGCCGGCCTTGCGTCTTTGGGTGCTTGTGCGCTCTACTTTGTGGTGCTTGCATTTTTCCGCAAGAGGCTGGAGCGTGTGATAGTTTTCAGTGTGAAGAATAAGTATTTTTAAAAGTATAAATCATCAGAAAGTAGAATAGTTCGTTATGGGAAACTTGGTAACTACTATTTTGGTTGTCAGCGGATTGGCGGCGTTGTTGGCGCTTTTGCTCTTCCTCGTGGCAAAGAAATTTAAGGTGGAGGAGGATCCCCGCATCGACGATGTGGAGAGGATGCTCCCCGGTGCTAATTGTGGCGGCTGTGGTTTTGCCGGTTGTCGAGGCATGTCGGAGGCGCTGGTTAAGCAGGATGATATTGCATCGCTCTACTGTCCTGTGGGAGGAGCCGAGTGCATGAAGAAGATTGCCTCCTATTTGGGTAAGGAGGCTGCTGAGCGCGAGCCTATGGTGGCTGTTGTGCGCTGTGGTGGCTCGTGCGAGAACCGCCCGAGGGTCAATCGCTTCGATGGCGCACAGTCGTGTGTGGTGGCTTCGAGCCTTTATGCAGGTGAGACGGGGTGCTCGTTTGGCTGCTTGGGCTTGGGCGATTGCGCAGCAGTGTGTGACTTTGGCGCGCTGAGTATCAATCCTGCCACGGGCCTTCCCGAGGTGGATGAGGAGAAGTGTACCGCTTGTGGCGCATGTGTGAAGGCCTGCCCCAAGAGGGTTATTGAGCTGAGGAAGAAGGCCCCTAAGGGTCGCAAGATATATGTGTCGTGTGTCAATAAGGATAAGGGCGCCGTGGCTCGCAAGGCATGTAAGGTGGCTTGTATCGGCTGTGGTAAGTGCGCCAAGGTGTGCCCCTTTGAGGCAATCACCGTGGAGAACAACCTTGCCTATATTGATTTCACCAAGTGTAAGATGTGTCGCAAGTGTGTGGCCGAGTGCCCAACAGGTGCTATCGTGGAGTTTGGATTCCCTCCCCGCAAGGTGGCTACCGAAGAGCCTCAAACCGCTAAAACAGAGTAGAAGAGTATGAAGACATTTCCTATTGGCGGTATTCATCCGTCGGATTTCAAAGAGTATAGCAAGGGGGCAGCTATTGAGCAGTTCCCTATCCCTGCTGTTGTAAACATTCCTCTGGCTCAGCATATTGGTGCCCCCGCAGTGGCGTGTGTTGCCAAGGGCGATAGGGTGGTGGTGGGTCAGGTGATTGCCACTGCAGGTGGTTTCGTGTCGAGCCCCATCCACTCGTCTGTGTCGGGCACTGTTACGGCTGTTGGCCCCATGGCCGATGCGCAGGGTAACATGAAGCCCACGGTGACCATCGCTGTGGAGGGTGATGAGTGGGATGAGAGTGTGGACCGCTCGCAGACCATTGTCAAGAGCTCCAACCTCAGCCCCAAGGATATCGTGGCCAAGATTTCCCAGATGGGTATTGTGGGTATGGGTGGCGCGACATTCCCCACCCATGTAAAATTGTCGATTCCCGATGGTAAGAAGGCCGAGTGCCTCATTATCAATGCTGTGGAGTGCGAGCCCTACCTCACTGCCGACTATCGTGTGATGATGGAGCAGGGCGAGCGACTGCTGCTCGGCGCAAGGATTTTGGCCAAAGCTATCGGCGTGGAGAAGATTTATGTGGGCATTGAGAATAATAAGCCCGATGCTATTGCCTATCTGGAGAAATTGGCGTGTGCCTACCTCGAGGTGGAGATTGTTCCCCTGAAGATGCGCTATCCTCAGGGCGGCGAGAAACAGCTGATTGCTGCCGTGACGGGTCGTCAGGTGCCCAGCGGCGGCCTCCCCATTGATGTGGGCGCCGTTGTGCAAAATGTGGGTACGGCCTTGGCTGTGTATGAGGCTGTTATGAAGAACAAACCTCTGGTGGAGAGGGTCGTGACTGTCACGGGTCCCAAGCTTGCCTCGCCGAAGAACCTGCTTGTGAGAATTGGTACTCCCATGAGTGCACTGATTGACTACTGCGGTGGCATGGAGGGGGTAGGTAAGGTGATTGCCGGTGGCCCTATGATGGGTCGCGCGGTGAGCAACATCGACGCTCCCGTTACCAAGGGTACTTCGGGTGTGCTGCTGATGCCCACCGAGGAGTCGCTGAGGGAGAAGGAGGGCGAGTGTATTCGCTGCGCCAAGTGTGTGGATGCCTGCCCCATGGGTCTGGAGCCCTACATTCTTAATATCCTCACGCAGAAGCACGACTACGACGAGCTGGAGCGCCACTGGATTGCCGACTGCATCGAGTGTGGCTGCTGCACCTTCAGTTGTCCTTCATACCTTCCTTTGCTCGATTGGGTTCGCATCGGCAAGGCGGAGGTTATGAAACGCATCCGCGAGCGCAACGCAAAGAAGTAACGAACGAAAAATAATTATAGAGAGATGAATAGTCAGAAATTGGTTATTTCGCCTGCACCACACATCCATGGTAGCAACGACACGCGTCGTATGATGGGCGATGTACTCATTGCCCTTGTGCCTGCACTCATCGTGGCGGCCTTAGTGTATGGCCTCCAGTCGATTGTGGTCACCGCTTTCTCGGTGGCTTCGTGTGTGCTGGTGGAGTGGTTTGTTCAGAAATTTATGCTTAAGGGTCCCTCTACTCTCGGCAACCTTTCGGCCGTGGTGACAGGTGTACTTTTGGGTTTCAACCTTCCCGCAAATATTCCTCTGGGGCTGGTTGCTATTGCCGCAGTTGTGGCTATCGGCATTGGTAAGATGACCTACGGTGGTTTGGGTAAGAACCTTTTTAACCCCGCACTTGTGGGTCGTGTCTTCCTGCTTGTGGCATTCCCCGTGGCCATGACCTCGTTCCCCGAGGCTGCGGGTGCTGTGAGTGGTGCCACCCCCCTTGCAATGGCCAAGGAGGCCATTAAGGCCGGTGTGCCAGCAGTGGAGGTTATGCAGAGCGTCGATTTGGGTGCTATGAGCCTCGGTATGAAGAGCGGTTCGCTGGGTGAGGTGTCGGTTGTGGCACTTTTGCTCGGTTTTGTGTGGCTTTTGGTTAGGAGGGTGATTAGCTGGCACATACCTATGTGTGTGCTGGGTAGTATGGCACTCTTCTCGACTATTGCTTGGGTATGCAATCCTGCGGAGTTTATGTCGCCCATGTTCCACTTGCTGAGCGGTGGCGCTGTGTTGGGTGCCGTGTATATGGCCACCGACTATGTCACTTCGCCCATGACCAAGAAGGGTATGGTGATTTATGGTGTAGGTATTGGTGTGATTACCATGCTTATCCGCTTGTGGGGTCCCTATCCCGAGGGTATGTCGTTTGCCATCCTCATTATGAACTCTGTTGTACCCCTCATCGACAAATATGTGCGCCCCAAACGATTTGGTGCTCCTAAGAGGGTTAAATAAATTTAAGGTGAAAGGAGAATTGAAAGATGAAAAGTTCACTTAAAAATATGGTTTTGATGCTCTTTGTCATCGCCTTGGTCTGCTCGGCAGCTGTTGCAGTGGTCTACTCGATGACGGAAGAGCCTATTGCACAGGCCAAGGAGCAGAAAAATAGGGCTGCACTTCAGCTTGTACTGCCCGCCTGCGATGATATTATGGAGGCTGTGTCAGAAGAGTAGGTTTTGATTTTTTCTTGAAATATCGGGTGCAAGGAGAAGATAGTATGTTAAAAGCTTATGATGCTTTACTACAGACAG
>JAGBZI010000088.1 GCA_017628305.1 Tidjanibacter sp. | reverse complement strand
TGTCGCTCTATCAGTTGGCGGTGACCATGGGTTTCCTGCTTGCCTACTTGGCCAACTGGGTTATCGACGCAGGTATCAACCCCGAGCTCACAGGTGACTTGTCGCTCTGGCAGAGGATGTTCAATTCGGAGGCTTGGAGGGGTATGCTGGGTAGCGAGACCCTGCCTGCCCTGCTCTTCTTCTTCATCATTTTCTTTATTCCCGAGAGTCCCAAGTGGCTTGTTATCAACAAGAAACTCACCCGTGCTGCTCAGGTTTACGGTAGGATTTATCGCTCCGAGGCCGACGCCAAGGCGGAGATTGCCACCACCGAGGAGTCGATGGGCGGCGAGCAGAAGGGTAGCTGGCGCGATATTCTCAAGCCCGGCATCCTGAAGGCTGTGATTATCGGTAGTGCCATCGCCATTTTGGGCCAATTTATGGGTGTGAATGCGGTGCTCTACTATGGTCCCAAGATTTTCTCGGAGGCGGGCTTCGACAACCCCATGTTCTCCACAGTGCTGGTGGGTGTGGTCAATATGGTCACCACCATCTTGGCTGTCTTTATTATCGATAAGGTGGGTCGCAAACAGCTCATCTATTGGGGTGTGTCGGGCATGATTTTGTGCCTTGTGGCCATTGCGGTCTACTTCCAGTGGGGAGCCGCTCTCGGCCTCGGCAATGGTTTTATGCTCACCTTCTTCCTTGCCTATGTATTCTGCTGCGCCATCTCCATCTCGGCCATTGTGTTTGTGTTGCTGAGCGAGATGTATCCCAACAGCGTGCGCGGCAGGGCAATGAGTATCGCGGGCTTTGCACTCTGGATTGGTACCTATCTGATAGGTCAGCTCACCCCCGTATTGCTGGGTTGGAGCCAGTCGGGCACATTCTTCATCTTTGCCGTAATGTGCATACCTTATATCCTTATTATGTGGCGTCTGGTTCCCGAGACCACCGGTCGCTCGCTGGAGGAGATTGAGGCCTATTGGAATAGTCAGGACAAGAAGAAATAAACAACAACATACAGACAACTATGACAAACGACAACAAACAGTACTTGAAGGAGTGTGCATCTCTCTACTTGAAAGAGTTGAAAGAGGATGTGATGCCCTTCTGGATGAAGAATGGCGTGGATAGGGTGAACGGCGGTATCTACACCTGCGTGGATAGGGACGGCACCCTGATGGACACCACCAAATCTGTGTGGTTCCAAGGCCGCTGGGGTTGGACAGCTGCTGCTGCCTACAACCGTGTGGAGCCCAACCGTGAGTGGCTCGAGGCCTCCAAGAACGCCATCGACTTCATCGAGAAACACTGCGTGGATACCGACGGCCACATGTTCTTTACCGTGACCGCGGAGGGTGCACCTGTGCAGAAACGCCGCTATGTATTCTCGGAGAGCTTTGCCGCCATCGCCATGGCCGAGTATGCCAAGGCTTCGGGCGACATGAGCTATGCCGAGAAGGCTCTGGAGGTCTTCAGGAGCATGAAACGCATGCTCTCGACCCCCGGTTTTCTGGAGCCCAAGACCACTGTGAAGGGTAGGGGTCACTCCATCACCATGATTCTTATCAATGTGGCTGCGGTGCTCAAAACCGTGATTGAGGCCCCCGAGCTCGACGAGCAGATTGATAGCTCCATCGACGACATCGAGCGCTATCTCATGAATGAGGAGTACAAGACCGTGTTGGAGATGGTGGGTCCCGAGGGTGAACTGATTGACACCTGCGCAGGCCGTACCATCAACCCCGGCCACTGCATCGAGACCGCATGGTTCATTCTGGCCGAGGCAAAGCGTCGCGGTTGGGACGAGAGGCTCACCCGCATCGGCCTGAAGATTTACGATTGGGCCTGGGCATGGGGCTGGGACGAGGAGTTCGGTGGCATCATCAACTTCCGCGACTGCAAAGGCTTCCCCCCACAGGACTATTCGCAGGATATGAAGTTCTGGTGGCCCCAGTGTGAGGCAATCATCGCCTCGCTCTACTGCTATGAGGCTACGGGCGACGAGAGCTATCTGGAGAAGTTCCGCATGGCACACGAGTGGGCTTATGCACACCTGAAGGACAACGAGATGGGTGAGTGGTATGGCTACCTCCACCGCGATGGTAGCGTGGCACAGCCCGCCAAGGGCAACATCTTCAAGGGCCCCTTCCATGTGCCCCGTATGCTGATTGAGGCTTCGGAGCTGATTGGTATGCTGACGGCAGAGTAGAGAGAAGAGAGAATCAAACTAATCACAAATAAATTAACAGGTATATGAAATTTTTTAGCCAATCATTTGTAAATAGGGCTGTGCTGCTGGCACTGATGCTATTTACATCCACATCGCTGATGGCACAGTTGCAGGTTAGGGGTGTGGTTAAGGATGAGGCCGGCAATCCGGTTATTGGTGCCTCGGTAATCGTGAATGGAACCACCATCGGTAACTCCACCGACTATCTGGGTAACTACCACTTGACTATTCCCGGCAATGTTAAGAATCCCACACTGTTGTTCCAGTACCTCGGTATGAACGACCACACAGAGGTTGTGGGTAAGCGCACCCGCATCGATGTGGTGATGAAGGCGTCGGCCGATGTGATTGAGGATATTGTGGTTGTGGGCTACGGTACACAGCGCAAGGGAAGCCTTACGGCCTCCATCTCCTCCATCGACGGCGACGAGCTCCAGAAGGCCCCCGCCACCAATGTTACAAGTATGCTGGGTGGCCGTATCGCCGGTATCGCTTCGGTGCAGGAGTCGGGTGAGCCCGGTATGGATGGTGCGGCACTGACTGTGCGCGGCTCCTACTATGGTGTGACCTACATCGTGGACGGTGTGCCTCGTGCGCTGGACGACATCAACCCCAACGATATTGCAAGCGTGTCGGTGTTGAAGGATGCAGCGGCAGCGTCGGTGTATGGTCTGAACAGTGCCGGTGGTGTGATTATCGTCACCACCAAGAGCGGTAAGGAGGGTAAGAATGAGCTGAACTACACCGGTTCGGTGGGTGTGTCGGTCAATGCCAACTTCCCCAAATTCCTCAATGCCGAGCAGTTTGCATGGTACTACAACAAGGGCCGTGAGATGGATGGCCTGACCCCCATCTTCACTGCCGAGCAGGTGGCGCTGATGACCAACGGCGACGACTCCGACGGTTGGGGCGACACCAACTGGATTGACGAGGTGTTTGGCGTGGGTATGAACACCAAGCACAACATCTCCACCTCGGGCGGTAACGACAAGGTGAGGTACTTTGCCTCGGTGGGCTACATGAACCAGCATGGTAACATCTCGGCCTATACCTATGAAAAATATAATATCCGTGCCAACATCAACTCGCAGGTGAGCGACAACCTGAGCCTGAAGCTGACCATCGCCGGTGGCACCGATAAGAAGAATAACCCCGGTTTCTCGTCGGGTGGTAGGGAGAGCGACGGCACTTGGATGAGCGTGGCTCGTCAGGCTGTGGCATCGCACCCCTATCTGCCCAAGACCTACGAGGGACTGCCCACCGCAACCCCCAATAACATTGGTCAGGGCTCGTCGCCCATTGCAGCTGTGGAGCAGAGCGGCTACAACCGCAACGATGGCTATGAGGTGCAGACCAACCTCGAGCTGGAGTATAAGTCGCCCGTGCTGGAGGGTCTTACTGCCCGCCTTGTGGGTTCGTTCGACCACGGCTATTCGATGAGCAAGATTTTGGCAACCCCCTTCTATGTGATGCAGGCATCGCTGCCCACCGACGGCTCCACTCAGATGAACTACTCGAAGGTGCTCGATGTTCGTGGCACCTCCTACAACACTCTTGCAGAGGGTATTACTAACGGCACCTCGCTGCTGGGTAATGCTCAGTTGCAGTACACGACCACCATCGGCGAGGACCACGACCTCGATATGATGGTTGTGGGCGAGATGAGGCAGTATAGGGGACGCGGTATGGCCGCCTACGGTAAGGAGCTCCCCTTCATTGAGCTCCCCGAGCTGGGCTTTGCTACCCCCTCGGACAGCCCCATTAGCGGCTGGAGCCAGCTCACCCGCCAGATGGGTTTTGTTGGCCGTATGCGCTACGCCTACGCCGACAAGTATATGCTGGAGTTCACCGGTCGTTACGACGGTAGCTACAAGTTTGCCGGTAATGTCGGCGACAAACGCTGGGGCTTCTTCCCCGCAGTGTCGTTTGGCTGGCGTATCAGCGAGGAGGACTTCCTCTATGGCTCCGATGAGTGGCTCGAGAACCTCAAACTGCGTCTGTCGGCCGGTGAGGTTGGTGTTGACGATGTTGGTGCCTACGGCTTCTTGAACCAGTATGGTCAGGGCTCGCCCGTCTATCTGGGTGGCAACCGCTACAACACCTTGGGCGTTACCTCCATTGCAAACCTCAATCTGACTTGGGCACGCACCCGCTCGTTCAATGCCGGTTTGGATGCTTCGTTCTGGGGCGGCCTGTTCGGCTTCGAGTTTGATGTGTTCTACA
This sequence comes from Tidjanibacter sp., assembly GCA_017628305.1. Taxonomy (GTDB): domain Bacteria; phylum Bacteroidota; class Bacteroidia; order Bacteroidales; family Rikenellaceae; genus Tidjanibacter. The sequence goes on along the minus strand of JAGBZI010000088.1, from coordinate 9,058 downwards.
CCCACACCTACGACATGCTCACCTACATGGGTGGCAAATATCCCCCTTCGATGGGTGGCTACTATCCCGTGTATGAGAACTTTGGCGAGCAGGATAGCCGCGGTATGGAGTTGGTGCTCACCCATAAGAGCAAGATTGGCGAGGGTTTCAATGCTCTGCACTTCAATATGGCTCTGAACCTCACCTATGCCTATGCAAGGTGGATTAAGTACACCGACAAGGCCGACACCCCCTCCTACCAGTGCTATGCAGGTCAGGAGCTTGGCGCAATGCTCGGCTGGGTGGCCGACGGCCTCTACCAGAGCGAGGAGGAGATTGACAACTCGCCATGGCCTTGGGGTCAGCGTCCCCGCGTGGGCGATATCAAGTATGTCGACCTGTCGGGTAACGGCATCGTGGACTACGAGGATAAGGCCTTTACCGGCCGCAGCAACAGGCCTAAGTTTACTGCCGGTCTGAACCTCTCGATGTCGTGGAGGAACTTCGACTTCTCGACCCTTATCACCGGCGCCGCAATGTTCGACATCTCGCTCACCGGTACCTACTACAACGGTATGGACGACAACACCATCTTCACCGAGACCTTCAAGGAGGGTGGCAACTCGCCCGTATTCTTGGTGGAGAACGCGTGGAGGGAGGATAACCCCAACGGTACCTACCCCCGTCTGACCGTGAATGCCCCCACCAACAACAACGGTCTTGCATCGACCTTCTGGTTTAGGGATGGCAAGTACCTGCGTATGAAATCGTTGCAGATGGGCTACACCGTTCCTGCCAAGGTGTGCAAACGCATTGGCGTGAGCAACATGAGGCTCTATGTTGAGGGCTCCAACCTCTTCACCCTGAGCGGTCTGCCCGAGGGTATCGACCCCGAGGCTCCCGGTGTGAACAACGGCTACTACCCCCAGCAGAAGACCTTTATGGGTGGTGTGTCGCTCACCTTCTAACCCCGCGATGCTTTTTAGGAACAAACGAGAAAAACAATGCGTAAACTAATGAATACGACCATGAAAAAATATATGAAATTAGCATTGGTGCTGGTGGGTTGTTCGCTGGTTGGCTGCTCCGACTTGGGTAGCTTTCTGGATACATCGCCCACCGACTCCGTGTCGGACAAACTCGTGTGGAGTAAGCCCGAATATGCAGAGCTGAATGTCAACAGCTTCTACCACATCATCGACGCCCTTGGACAGTTCGATACCGCACAGACCGCTGTGGGTATTTCGGAGGGTATGACCGACATCCTCAAGTATGGCTCGACCTCGGCTAACACCCACATGTGGTTTGCCAACGAGATGGCTTACGGCTCGGCCCCCTCGGCCAGCTCGGCCAGCTACTATTTGGGCAACTGGAGTTGGTGCTACGGCAAGCTGACTTCGCTCAATCAGGCCCTCAGCAACCTCCACGAGTACAAGAAGAACTTCTCTGATGAGGAGTGGAACCGCTACACCGCCGAGGTGCGCTTCTTCAGGGGTTTCATCTACTTCGAGCTGATGAAACGCTACAAGGAGATTATCATCTACGACTACGACATGACTCAGATTAAGGCCGATATGCCCCTGAGCTCGGAGAAGGATGGTTGGGATATGGTACAGGGCGACTTGGAGTATGCCGCCAGCTATCTTCCCAGCATCACCGCTTCGGCACACCGTGTGAGCAAAGAGGCCGCCGATGCACTGCTCTCGAGGGCTATGCTCTACGCCGAGCGTTGGGATGTGGCTGCTCAGGCTGCAAAGAGGGTTATGGACTCCGGTCACTTCTCGCTCACCGATGACTACAAGACTGCATGGAGCAAAACCCGCAAGGATGGAAACACAGAGTCGATTCTGGAGTATGAATACAACCGCGAGGGTGTAACCCACAATTTCGACGACAACTTCACCCCCGGTGGCGACCCCGGCCGCGTGCTTGGTGCGCTGGGCAACCCTACTCAGGAGATGGTGGAGAGCTACGAGTTGGCAGGTGGCAAGGCCGACTACCCCGATTGGAGCGCATGGCACACCGGTAAGGCTGTGGGCGAGGTTCCTCCCTTCGACCAGCTCGAGCCCCGCTTTGCTGCAACCATCCTCTACAACGGTAGCGAGTGGAAAGGCCGCACCATCGAGCCCTATGATGGCGGTGTGGACGGCTATCTGGAGTGGCGCATGAAGCCCATCAATGAGGGTAAGACCGTTACGGGTTACTTCCTGCGCAAATTGGTGGACGAGAACCACGACCTGTCGGCCTACTCGCGTAGCACCCAGCCTTGGATTGCTATCCGCTATGCCGAGGTGCTGCTCAACTTCGCCGAGGCAGCTGCCAAGGGTACCGACGGCCTGCTCAAGAAGGAGGCTAAGGATGCTCTCAATCAGGTGCGCAAGCGTGTAGGCTTGAAGGAGCTGAATGTGTCGGGCGACGGCCTGAAGGAGGCTATCTACCGCGAGCGTAAGGTGGAGTTGGCCTATGAGGGTCAGTACTATTGGGATATGCGCCGCCTGAAAAAGTCCGAGAAGGAGTTCTCGAACTACCGCGTTCACGGCCTGAGGGTCGACAAGGTGGGCGACAATTTCACCTACACCTACATCGACTGCGATGGTCAGGACCGCTACTATCCCGCAAAACTCTACCGCGTGCCCCTGCCTCAGGACGAGCTCGATGGCAATAGTGCTGTGGACCAGTATCCTGAGTGGAGGTAATCTACGGACTTGTTACACATTTTAGACAGAATATAGAGAGATGAAAACAACAATAAAACTTTTTGCAGCCCTCGCAGCAATGGTTATGGTGGGATGTCAGGAGCCCGTTGAGGTGCCTCCTACCACCACCTCCATCGGCATCCACAGTGTGTCGGCAACTTTCCTGAAGGGCGAGTTGGCAACCAATAAAATGGCAGTGTTCACCACCAGCGTCACCTCGCTGGAGGAGGATATTGTGATTCCTATTCCATGGTTCTTCCCCGAGGATAGCGACAACACGATTACCGACATCACTCAGATGCGTGTGACGGCAACCATGGACTACAACTGCTTCCTCAACCCCGGCTTGTGTGTGCTCGACCTCACACAGGAGAACCACTTTGACTACACCGACGGCCGTGGTGAGCACCACGACATCGTTATCCGTGGCGAAATCCGCAAACTGCCCTACAAGCAGATTCTCGATTTTCAGGTGACTAGTCCTCAGCTGATTACCATCGTTGATGAGGCGAAGAAGGAGATTAACATCTCCTACACCGACGCAACCGCGCCTATGCTCGGCGAGTGTGAGGTGGAGTACACCCTCTCGCCCCACGCAACCCTCTCGATTGACGGGGAGGCCACCATCGACCTCACCACTCTCAAAGAGGTGGTTGTGACTGCACACGACGGTTCCCAGCAGACCTACACCATCACCACCAAGAACTCCACCCCCAAGAAGGTGACCTATGGCTACGCACCCGGTAGCGAGAACGAGCTGTGGTACATCGAGATGGAGGGCCTCGGTATTCCTTGTGTGGAGACCAACAACCAGTCGCTGGCTCTGTTGGGCAAGTATCTGGTGGTATGCCCCGGTACAGGTGAGGCTCCCGTGCTCCTGAACAAGAACACCGGCAAAAAGGAGATGACAATGACCCTCTCGGGCGGTGTTGAGGCTGGTTATGTGTGCAACGACGACGCGGGCAACATGCTCATCGCCAACCACACCGATGCAACCTTCTGCATCTGGCACACCTCGGATGTGGCTAACACTCCCGAGCTCTTGCTCAGCTACGACAACGCCCTCGGCTTCCCCTTGGGTGGCACAGTCAAGGTACAAGGCGACATTAAGGGCAATGCTCTCATCGTGGCACCCTTGGAGGGTACCGAGGTGGGCGGTGGCCAGAACCAGATTGTCTACTGGACCATTACCGACGGTGTCGTAAGCGAGGCCACCGTACAGGCCATCACAGGCTTTGTGGGTCCCGCATGGATGGCCGGTTTCTGGATGTCTACCAGCAACTCGCCCGTGGCAATCACCCCTCTGGGTACAAGGATTGAGGATGGTCTGCTGCTGAGTGTCTACGACGAGAATGTGCTCTACTATGTGGATGGCACCACCTTCACCTGCTCGCAGCTGCTGGGTGCCTACAATGCCGATGTCTTCCCCAATGCCCCCATCAACCGCTCGATAAGTGCCAAGCATTTCAATGGTGCTCGCTATGTGGCTCTGTTTGCAACGGGTGCTTGGCCTGCATGGGCAGTGAATACCTACATCTACCTCTACGACATGACCTCTCTGGCCGGTATGAGTGGCACCATCGATTCCACCACGGCTTTGATGTTCAACCTCGAGCCCGAGACCTTCTATGAGCAGGGTGGTGGCACCGGTGGTGGCGTAGCTCCCGTGGGCGACATTATTTTGGTGCCCTCGTCGGACGGCTACTATATGTCCCTCTACTGCATCGACAACAACAACCGCCTGTTGGTGGCATATCAGGTTGACTGTATCGACCGCGACGCCACCGAGGAGTAATGGAGAGGGAATGAAGTTCTATTTAGACAAGCAAACAGCATGAAAATTACCAACTTATTGACTATGCTTCTGGCTGTGGGAGTGGTTGCTTCGGCAACCATCTCCTGCACCGAAGAGGAGCCCTATGTACCCGAGTGGGAGTGGGGCAATGGTGGCAACCCCGATGACGGAAAAGAGGACGACAAGGAGGACGACAAGGAGGATAACAAAGAGAATGGCGATGACGACAACACCACCCCCGTGGAGCCCGCCGACCTCAAACCTCGCTACTTGTGGATAGATGCTGCGGCCAACTTCCCCGACTATGCCAATAGCAGGGCGCAGATTGCCGTGGACCTCAAGAAGGTGGCCGATACAGGCTTCACGGACATCGTTGTGGATGTTCGTCCCACCAATGGCGATGTGCTCTTCAAGACCGATGTGTTACCCATGATTACTCGTCTGGACTATTGGGGCAATGGCTACCAATTCTTCAACCGTACGGAGAGCTGGGACTACCTCCAAGCCTTCATCGAAGAGGGTCACAAGGTGGGCCTGAGGGTACATGCGGGTGTGAACACCATGGTGGGTGGCAAGCTCTACCCCTATGGCTTGGGTGAGGATGGCATGCTCTTCCGCGACGCGAGCCGCAAGGAGTGGGCTCAGGTGCTCAACCTCCCCGAGGGACTCACCAATATGATGGATACCGACGACGACGCCTACTCGACCAAGTTTCTGAACCCCGCACACCCCGAGGTTGTGGAGTTCCTGCTGGAGATGTTGGGCGACTTGGCTGCTTACAGCGAGCTGGACGGCATCTTCCTCGACCGCTGTCGCTACGACTGCTTGGCGGCAGATTTCTCGGATATTTCTCGTGCAGCTTTCGAGGAGTATATTGGCCGAAAGGTGGAGAATTGGCCCAACGATGTACTGAAACCCGGTCAGACCCCCTCCTATCCTTCGGCCCTTCAGAAACAGTGGCTCGAGTTCCGCGCCAAGACCATCCACGACTTTGTGGAGAAGGCCGAGCAGAGGGTCCACAGCGTTAGGGCCGACATTCAGTTCGGAGCCTATGTAGGTGGCTGGTATTCGAGCTACTACGATGTGGGTGTCAATTGGGCATCGCCCTCGTTCCCCACGAGCAGCCACTATGGCTGGGCCTCGGTGGACTACAAGGATTATGGCTATGCCGACCACCTCGACTTCCTGCTGGTGGGTGCCTATGCCTCGGCTACAAGCATCTATGGCCAGAGCGAGTGGAGTGTGCAGGGTTTCTGCAAGACTGCCGCGAAGGTGTTGATGGACGATTGCCCCTTTGCGGGTGGTCCCGATGTGGGCAACTGGGATACTAAGGGACTCTCGGATGTGAAGTTGCGCGAGGCGGTGACCAACACCGTGGACGCAGCCATCAATGAGGGCGACGGCTACTTCTGCTTCGACCTCATCCACATCAAGATGTACAACTATTGGGCCCCCATTAAGAGGGGAATTGATGCCTATCTGAAGGCAAACGAATAGTGAAAATTAAAGTGTAAAACAAAAGACCAAACGATATGAAGCGACTTGGAAAGGTTGTTGTTCTCACGGTTGCGCTGTTGTGGGGCTCGTTGGCAGTGGCCTTTGCGGCCTCGGTGAACGGCTCGGTGCGCAGTGCAGACGGAGCAGCCATCGAGGGTGTTGTGGTGACCGACGGCTACAACTTCGCCCAGACCGATAGCAAGGGTAATTTTGTGATGGAGGTGGATAGGCGTGCCCGCCATATCTACATCTCGACCCCTTCGGGCTATCTGGTTGACAATAAGGGAAGTATCCCCCAATTTTTCCTTCCTGTAAGTCCCGAGACCGAGAGCTACGACTTCGTGCTGCGCAAAAATCCCGCAGACGACACTCGCCACACATTCTTCGCTACGGCCGATGTGCAGGTAACCTCGAAGGAGGATATCGAGCGCTATGCCACCATTGCCGAAGATATGGGGCAGTTGGCAGAGAGCTTGGGTGGCGACTATTTCAGTGTGGACTGTGGCGACATCGTGGGCGACTCGCCTTGGCTCTACCCCCACTACCTGAAGGTGGCCGACAAGGTGGGTATCCCCGTGTGGCGCATACTCGGCAACCACGATATGAACTACCACGGCAAGTGTTTTGAGACCTCCTACGCCACTTTTGAGGAGCTCTTTGCCCCCAACTACTACTCGATGAACAGGGGTAAGGCTCACTACATCTTCCTGAACAACAATTTCTATGTGGGCAGGGAGTATTTCTATGTGGGCTACTACACGGAGGCTCTGCTGGAGTGGCTCGAGAGGGACCTCAGCTATGTGCCCAAGGATATGTTGGTATTCGTTGTCCAGCACATCCCCGCACGCCTGAGTGCCCAGCAGGTGCCCTTCGAGTATACGGGCTACGGACTTGCCGACCAGACTATGAATGCCGGTGCGCTGTTTGAACTGCTCAAGGGATACAAAAAAAGCCACATCATCTCGGGACACATGCACTACAACCTCAATCTCGAACACGCCGAGGGCCCCATGGAGCACAACTCAGGCTCCGTGTGTGGCACATGGTGGAGGGGCGATGTCTGCTTGGATGGTACCCCCATGGGCTATGGTGTATATGAGGTGGATGGCACCGATGTCAGTTGGTACTACAAAGCCTCGGGCCGCGAGAAGGGGTATCAGCTGCGTGCCTACAAGCCCGGCAGCAAAGCCGACCAACCCACCGCTGTGGTTGCCAATGTGTGGAACTACGACAGCAAGTGGCGTGTGGAGCTCTACGAGGATGGCAAGAAGAGTGCCGATATGACCCAATTTGAGGGCTACGACAGGGCTGCCTATGAGCTCTGCTCCGATAAGGAGAAGGTTGTCTATTCGTGGATTTCGCCCGTTGCAACCACCCACCTCTTCTGGGCCGAGCCCAAGAATCCCAATGCAAAGTTGGAGGTGAGGGCTACCGACCGTTTTGGCAACACCTATGTAGCTCCGCTGGAGTAGGGTATTGATAAAAAAGAGAGGAACAATATGAAAAGGGCTTATGCTTTGGATGCGCTGAGGGGCTATGCCATCATCACGATGGTGCTCTCGGCAACGGTGGTGGCGGGTATCCTCCCCGAGTGGATGTACCACGCCCAAACTCCACCCCCAACACACGCCTATATGCCCGAGATTTCGGGCCTCACTTGGGTTGATTTGGTCTTCCCATTCTTCCTGTTTGCCATGGGAGCGGCCCTGCCATTCTCGATTGGTTCGCGTCTGGAGCGTGGCCATAAGTGGTGGTCGATAGCTGCGGATGTGGTGCTGCGCTGGTTGCAACTCGCCTTTTTTGCCATCTTCATCCAGCACTTCTACCCCTATGTACTCTCCTCACCACAGGATGTGCGTAGTTGGCTCTTGGCGCTGGCGGCCTTTGCGGTGCTCTTCCCGATGTTTATGCGCTTCGAGAAGGTGGCAGTGTGGGGTCGTGTGGCCATAAAGGTGGCTGCCTATGGGGTGGCTGTGGCTATGCTGCTCACAACATCCTACGCCCACGACAGGAGCTTCTCGCCCGAGTTTAGCAACATCATCATCCTTATCCTCTCCAATGTAGCTCTCTTCGCGGGGTTGGCCTACTTGGCTACCTCGGCAAAGTGGCTGAAGGGCAAGGGACGAGGGGTGAGAGTGGTGCTCTTCGGAGCGCTTGCGCTGTTGGTGCTCGGAGGCGATGTGGAGGGTAGCTGGGCAGGCGATGTGTTGCACTATTCGCCTGTGTGGTGGCTTCTGAGAATGGACTACCTGCGCTACCTGCTCATACTCCTGCCGGCCATCGAGGCGGGCGAAATGTTGCGCGAGTCGATGAAGGCGTCGGCCGAGGCGACCGAGCATAACAGCAGGAATAACCGCTGGGCAGCTGTGGTTGCGGTGGCCGCCGTGGCGCTGGTTGTCTGCACCCTTGGGGCGGTACAAAACCACCTTATAGGTCTGTGGGCAGTGGTGGCAGCGGCAATGCTGGCTGTGATGGTGGTGGCGTCGGGCCGTGTGGATGGTGCTATGGGCACTCTGTGGCGACGCCTCTCGATGCTCGCTGTGGTGCTGATGGTGCTCGGCGTCGTGGCCGAACCATTGCAGGGAGGTGTCAAAAAGGACCCCGCAACTCTGGGCTATCTCTTCACGACGGCCGGTTTGGCTGTGTCGTCGCTGGTGGCCTTGAGCGTGGCGGTGGACTACTTCGGATGGCGCAAGGCTTTCGCTTTCCTGTGGCAGAGCGGCCAGAATCCCATGGTGGCCTATGTGGCATGCGACTTGGTGGTCTACCCCTTATTGAACCTCACGGGCGGTGTGGCTCTACTGGGGCCTCTGTATGGCTCGCCATGGTTGGGGGCACTGCACGGAGTAGTGCTGACAACCATCACAATCCTGATTACAATGTTTACCACCCGCAGGAGGTGGTTCTGGCGAACATAGAGCCAGTACGGACAATAAAAGCGAGGACTCAATCCTCGCTTTTTTTTGTTGCACGGTCGGGCCCGGTTACTCCACGGCAATCTCGTCGACAAAGAGGAAACCGCGTGCACCGGGGAAGTAGGTGTGACATGCAGGGATGGAGTGCTAGCAACCAATCTCCACCTTGATGTAGC